>NZ_JBHVRK010000011.1:86670-150387 GCF_042885845.1 Kitasatospora sp. NPDC058032
GGGGTGGCGCGCCCCCCCCACACCCCCGGGGCGCCGCGCCTGGCGCCATCCCCCGAGGCCCCCCCGGGGGGGCGCCCCCCCCCCCCCCCGCGCCCCCCCCCCCGCCCCCACACCACCCCACAGCGAAGAAGTAAAGGGACGGAAGCACCATGACTGACGCACTGAAGCGCCTCAGCGACGAAGGCGTGGCGATCTGGCTGGACGACCTCAGCCGCAAGCGGCTGAACACCGGCAACCTCGCCGAGCTGGTGCAGCACAAGCACGTGGTGGGCGTGACCACCAACCCGACCATCTTCCAGAAGGCCATCGGCGGCGGCGACAGCTCCTACGACGGCCAGCTGCGCGACCTCGCCGTCCGCAAGGTCACCACCGACGAGGCCGTCCGCATGATCACCACCTCGGACGTGCGCGACGCCGCCGACGTGCTGCGCCCGGTCTACGACGCGTCCAACGGCCGCGACGGCCGGGTCTCCATCGAGGTCGACCCGCGGCTGGCCCACGAGACCGCCGCCACCGTGGCCGAGGCCAAGCAGCTGTGGTGGCTGGTCGACCGCCCGAACGTCTTCATCAAGATCCCCGCCACCAAGGCCGGCCTGCCCGCGATCGGCGAGGTCATCGGCAAGGGCATCAGCGTCAACGTCACGCTGATCTTCTCGCTGGACCGCTACAAGGCCGTCATCGACGCCTACCTGACCGGTCTGGAGGCCGCCAAGGCCAAGGGCCTGGACCTCTCCCAGATCGAGTCGGTCGCCTCCTTCTTCGTCTCCCGCGTCGACACCGAGATCGACAAGCGCCTGGACAAGATCGGCGGCGCGGCCAAGGACCTCCGCTCCAAGGCCGCCCTGGCCAACGCCCGCCTCGCCTACCAGGCCTACGAGGAGGTCTTCGGCACCGTCGACGGCAAGACCGCCGGCAGCGCCCGCTGGAAGGCCCTGGAGGCCGCCGGCGCCAAGCCGCAGCGCCCGCTCTGGGCCTCCACCGGCGTCAAGGACCCGGCCCTGCCGGACACCCTGTACGTCACCGAGCTGGTCGCCCCCGGCACCGTCAACACCATGCCCGAGGCCACCCTGGACGCCACCGACGACCACGGCGTGGTCACCGGCGGCACCATCGTCCCCAACTACGCCGACGCCAAGGCCGTGATGGACGCCATCGCCGCCGCGGGCGTGGACTACGACGACGTGGTCCAGGTGCTGGAGGACGAGGGCGTGGAGAAGTTCGAGCAGTCCTGGAACGAACTGCTCGACACCGTCACCGCCTCGCTGGCCTCGTTCGCCGACGAGAAGTGACCCCCTGCTCACAGCGCACGAAAGCGGAGCCCATCAAGTGAGCACTGATTTCCCCGAGTTGACACCACTGTCGGACGCGGACGATCTCCCGCCGGCACCCGTCAACCCGCTTCGCGACCCCTCCGACCGGCGGCTCCCGCGCATCGCGGGGCCGTCCGGCCTGGTCATCTTCGGGGTCACCGGTGACCTGTCCCGCAAGAAGCTCATGCCGGCCATCTACGACCTGGCCAACCGCGGCCTGCTGCCGCCGGGCTTCTCCCTCGTCGGCTTCGCCCGCCGCGAGTGGGACGACGAGGACTTCGCCCAGGAGGTGCACGACGCCGTCAAGGAGCACGCCCGCACCCCCTTCCGCGAGGAGGTCTGGCAGCAGCTCGCCAAGGGCATGCGCTTCGTCCACGGCACCTTCGACGACGACGACGCCTTCGACAAGCTCCGCGCGACCATCGAGGAGCTGGACAAGGCCCAGGGCACCAGCGGCAACTTCGCCTTCTACCTGTCCGTCCCGCCGAAGTTCTTCCCGACCGTCGTCCAGCAGCTCAAGAAGCACGGCCTGGCCGACCCTCCGAACGGCTCCTGGCGGCGCGCCGTCATCGAGAAGCCGTTCGGCCACGACCTGGAGTCCGCCCAGGAGCTGAACCGGATCGTCCACGAGGTCTTCCCCCGGGACGAGGTCTTCCGGATCGACCACTACCTGGGCAAGGAGACCGTCCAGAACATCCTGGCGCTCCGCTTCGCCAACCAGATGTTCGAGCCGATCTGGAACCGGTCCTACGTCGACCACGTGCAGATCACCATGGCCGAGGACATCGGCATCGGCGGCCGGGCCGGCTACTACGACGGCATCGGCTCGGCCCGGGACGTCATCCAGAACCACCTGCTGCAGCTGATGGCGCTCACCGCCATCGAGGAACCGGCGTCCTTCCACCCGAAGGCGCTGGTGGCCGAGAAGCTCAAGGTGCTGAGCGCGGTCAAGCTCCCGGCCGACCTCGGCCGGCACACCGTGCGCGGCCAGTACACGGCCGGCTGGCAGGGCGGCGAGGAGGTCGGCGGCTACCTCGACGAGGACGGCATCGACCCCGATTCCAAGACCGACACCTACGCGGCCATCAAGCTGGAGATCAACAACCGCCGCTGGGCGGGCGTGCCGTTCTACCTGCGCACCGGCAAGCGGCTGGGCCGCCGGGTCACTGAGATCGCGGTGGTCTTCCAGCGCGCCCCGTACCTGCCGTTCGACTCCTACGCCACCGAGGAACTGGGGCAGAACGCCCTGGTCATCCGGGTGCAGCCGGACGAGGGCGTCACCGTGCGGTTCGGTTCCAAGGTGCCGGGCACCTCCTTCGAGGTCCGGGACGTCACGATGGACTTCGCCTACGGCGAGTCCTTCACCGAGTCCTCCCCGGAGGCGTACGAGCGGCTCATCCTCGACGTGCTGCTCGGTGACGCCAACCTCTTCCCGCGTCACCAGGAGGTCGAGCTCTCCTGGCAGATCCTCGACCCGATCGAGAAGTACTGGGACACCCACGGCAGGCCCGCCGAGTACGCGGCCGGCACCTGGGGCCCGGCCGAGGCGGACGAGATGCTCGCACGAGACGGCAGGAGCTGGCGCCGGCCATGAAGATCGACCTGATGAACACCACGTCCGGCAAGATCAACGCAGCGCTCATGGAGGCGCGACGGGCCAGCGGCTCCACCGCCGCCGGCATGGTGCTCACCCTGGTGATCGTGACCGACGAGGGCAGCGCCTACGACGCCCTCAAGGCGGCCAACGACGCCTCCCGCGAGCACCCCTCGCGCACCCTGGCGGTCATCAAGCGCGCCGGGCGCTCGCCCCGGGCCCGCGCCGAGACCCGGCTGGACGCCGAGGTCCTGGTCGGCTCCGACGCCGGCTCCGGGGAGACGGTCGTCCTGCGCATGCACGGCGAACTCGCCGCGCACGCCCAGTCGGTCGTCCTGCCGCTGCTGCTGCCGGACGCCCCGGTGGTGGTCTGGTGGCCGGACAACGCGCCGCGGCACCCGGCGCAGGACCCGCTGGGCGCGCTCGCCCAGCGCCGGATCACCGACGCGGTCACCGCCGAGTCCCCGGTCGGCCAGCTCGCCCAGCGGGCCGAGAGCTACACCCCGGGCGACACCGACCTGGCCTGGACCCGGATCACCGGCTGGCGCTCCATGCTGGCCGCCGCGCTGGACCAGCGGCCGTCGACGATCACCGCCGCGGTGGTCGAGGGCGAGTCGTACAACCCCAGCGTCGAACTGCTCGGCCTGTGGCTGCACACCCGGCTGCACGTGCCGGTCGAGCGGGTCGTCACCAACGGCCCGGGCATCACCGCGGTGCACCTGCGCACCAAGGACGGGGACATCACCCTGGACCGCCCGGACGGCCTGATGGGCACGCTCTCCATGCCCGGCTCGCCGGACCGCCAGGTGGCGCTCAAGCGGCGCGAGACCTCGGAGCTGATCGCCGAGGAGCTGCGCCGGCTCGACCCGGACGACATCTACGCGGCCGCCGTGCGCACGCCGGTGGACCGGCTCAAGGAGCCGGACAACGCCGAGCAGGCGGTCGCGAGCGCGGTGGCCGCCGAGGCCGCCGAGGAGGCGGCCACGCACGAAGCCGCCCCGGAGGGCGGGCAGGTCGCCAACCCGACCCGGGTGACCGCCGAGGCGGCCCCCGCCACCGCGAAGAAGGCCGCCGGCAAGCGCACCACCAAGAAGGCGGACGCATGACGGCGGCCACCCCGCAGCTGGTCGTCCACCGGGACAAGGAGCTGATGGCCCAGGCGGCCGCGGCCCGGCTGATCACCCGGATCGTGGACGCCCAGTCCGCCCGCGGCACCGCCTCGGTGGTGCTCACCGGCGGACGCAACGGCAACGCCCTGCTGGCCGCGATCGCCGCCTCCCCGGCGCGCGACGCGGTCGACTGGGCGCGGCTGGACCTGTGGTGGGGCGACGAGCGGTTCCTGCCGTCCGCCGACCCGGAGCGCAACGCCGTGCAGGCCCGCGCCGAGCTGCTGGACGCCGTCCCGCTCGACCCGGCGCGGGTGCACGAGATGCCCGCCGCGGACGGCGCCGACGGCTCGGACGTCGACGCCGCGGCGGCCCGCTACGCCCAGGAGCTGGCCGCCGCGGCCGGCCCCGGCGACCGGGGCGGCATCCCGGCCTTCGACGTGCTGCTGCTCGGCGTCGGCCCGGACACCCATGTCGCCTCGCTCTTCCCGGAGCACCCGGGCGTGCGGGAGACCGAGTTGACGGTGATCGGCGTGCGCGGTGCGCCGAAGCCGCCGCCGACCCGGATCTCGCTCACCCTCCCGGCCATCCGCGCCGCCCGCGAGGTCTGGCTGCTGGCGGCCGGCGAGGACAAGGCCGGCGCGGTGGCGGTGGCCCTGTCCGGCCCCGGCGAGCTCCAGGCGCCCGCCTCCGGGGCGCACGGCACCGGTCGCACCCTGTGGCTGCTGGACCGCGCCGCGGCCTCCCAGCTGCCGCCCCAGTTGTACCCCCCGGCCTCGGCCTGAGGGTTCCGGTGAACGTCGAAGGGCGCCACCCCCGCGGGGGTGGCGCCCTTCGTCCTTCGCTGTGCTCAGATCTCGCCGCGGAGCTTGGCCAGCGCCTCGGCGAGGATCGCCTCGCCGTCGGCGTCGGTGCGCCGCTCGCGGACGTAGGCGAGGTGCGTCTTGTACGGCTCGTTGCGGGACGGCGCGGGCGGGTTGTGCTCGTCCTGGCCGGCCGGAAAGCCGCAGCGCGGACAGTCCCAGGTCTCCGGGATCACCGCTTCGGCCGCGAAGCTCGGGCGGGTCTCGTGCTTGTTCGCGCACCAGAAGGAGATCCGGTTGCGGGGGGCGGATTCGCCGCGCTCCGCCTCGCCCATCGGGCCGGCTCCGACCCTGCTGCCACGGATGGCGTTGCCACTTGCCACGGTCTGACTCCCTGCGTGCTGGTGCGCCGACGCGCGTGACGCGCGTCGGGGGCGAAAGTCGTCCTAGTGTAAGCAGGGGTTAAGCATGCGCCACCCACCGGCTCCGCCCCGGACCTTTCCAGGATAGGCCGCGGGGCGACGGGGCGTCAGAGATATGTCAGCCCTTGTACTTCAGGACCAGACCGAGCACCACGAGGGTGGCGAACCAGCCCAGGCCGACGATGATCGTGATGCGGTCCAGGTTGCGCTCGGCCACCGCCGAGCCGCCGCCGGTGGACATCGCGCCGCCACCGAACATGTCCGACAGACCGCCGCCCTTCCCCTTGTGCAGCAGCACCAGCAGGATCATCAGCAGGCTGAAGACGATCAGGGCAATCGAGAACCCGATAACCACGACGGGACCAACTCTCTCGTATCTTCGGCGAAGGGGCCGGACCACGACGGGTGGTCCGGCCCCAAAGCCTACGTTGCTGCGGCGGCGTTAGCCTACTGCCTGCTCACGGTACCGCACGATCTTGACGAACTCCTCGGCGTCCAGCGAGGCTCCGCCGATCAGGCCGCCGTCGATGTCCGGCTTGGCCATCAGGCCGGCCGCGCTCGACGACTTCACCGAACCGCCGTAGAGCACCCGGACCTTGCCGGCCAGCTCGGCGTCGTACAGCTCGGCGAGCCGCGCGCGGATGGCGGCGCAGACCTCCTGGGCGTCCTCGGGGGTCGCCACCTCGCCGGTGCCGATCGCCCAGACCGGCTCGTAGGCGACCACGACGGACTCGGCCTGCGCGGCCGGGACGTCCTGCAGGGCGCCGTCGAGCTGGGCCAGCGTGTGCTCGACGTGGGTGCCGGCCTTGCGGACCTCCAGCGGCTCGCCGACGCACAGGATCGGGGTGATCCCGCTGCGGTAGGCGGCCTTGACCTTGGCGTTGACGATCTCCTCGTTCTCGCCGTGGTACTGGCGGCGCTCCGAGTGGCCGATCACCGCGTAGGTGCACTTCAGCTTGGCCAGCATCGGGCCGGAGACCTCGCCGGTGTAGGCACCGCCGTCGTGCTGCGAGATGTCCTGCGAGCCGTACTTGATCTTCAGCTTGTCGCCGTCGACCAGGGTCTGCACCGAACGGAGGTCGGTGAACGGCACGAGCACGGCCACCTCGACCGACTCGTAGTCCTTGTCGGCCAGCGCGAAGGCCAGCTTCTGGGTGTGCTGGATGGCCTCGAGGTGGTTGAGGTTCATCTTCCAGTTGCCCGCCATCAGCGGGAGACGCTCAGTCATGCGAGATTCAGCCTTCCAGGGCGGTGAGACCGGGGAGCTGCTTGCCCTCCAGGTACTCCAGGCTCGCGCCACCGCCGGTCGAGATGTGCCCGAACTTCGTCTCGTCGAAGCCCAGGATGCGGACGGCCGCGGCGGAGTCCCCGCCACCGACCACGGAGAACGCGTCACTGTCGAGCAGGCCCTGCGCGACGGCCGCGGTGCCGGCGGCGAAGTCCGGGTGCTCGAAGACGCCCATCGGGCCGTTCCAGAACACCGTCTTCGCGTCGGCCAGCTTCTCCGCGAACAGCTTGCGGCTCTCCGGGCCGATGTCCAGGCCCAGCTGGTCGGCCGGGATCGCGTCGACGGCGACGACCGAGTGGGGGGCCGGGGCCTTGGTCTTGAGGTCCGGGAACCCGGTGGAGACCACGACGTCGGTCGGCAGGACGAACTCGACGCCCCGCTCCTTCGCCTCCGCCAGGTACCCCTGGACGGTCGGGATCTGGTCCTCCTGCAGCAGCGAGACGCCGACCTCGTGGCCCTGGGCCTTGAGGAAGGTGAACACCATGCCGCCGCCGATCAGGATCCGGTCGGCCTTCTTCAGCAGGTTCTCGATCACACCGACCTTGTCGGAGACCTTGGAGCCGCCGAGCACCACCACGTACGGGCTCTCGACGTCCTCGGTGAGGCGCTTGAGCACGCCCACCTCGGTGGCGATCAGGTCGCCGACCGCGTGCGGCAGCAGCGCCGGCAGGTCGAACACCGAGGCGTGCTTGCGGTGCACCGCGCCGAAGCCGTCGCCCACGTAGAGGTCGGCCAGGGCGGCCAGCTGCTCGGCGAAGGCCCTGCGCTCGGCGTCGTCCTTGCTGGTCTCACCGGCGTTGAAGCGCAGGTTCTCGAGCAGCGTGACCTCGCCGTCGGCCAGGGCGGCGACGGTGGCCTTCGCGCTCTCGCCCACGGTGTCGGCCGCGAAGGCGACCGGCCTGCCGAGGATCTCACCGAGGCGGACGGCCACCGGCGCGAGGGAGAACTGCGGGTCCGGCGCGCCCTTGGGACGGCCGAGGTGGGAGGCGACGACGACCTTCGCGCCGCGCTCGACGAGCTTGGCGATGGTCGGGGCGACGGCACGGATCCGGCCGTCGTCGGTGATCGTGCCGTCGGAAAGCGGGACGTTGAGGTCCGCGCGGACGAACACGCGCTTACCGGCGACGTCCAGATCTTCGATGGTCTTCACGGTCTTCGGTCTCCTGGCGAGATGGTGGAGCAGGGGACGACACAACGTTGTGCCGTCCATGGGGAGTTGAGGGTGCGCAGACGGAGGGCCCGGTCGGCTTCGCACATGCCTTCCGGGCCCTCCCCCCTACTTCACGTCAGCTCCCGCTACGTCAGAGCCCGGCACCGACGAGGGTGGTCAGGTTGACGAGGCGGTTCGAGTAGCCCCACTCGTTGTCGTACCAGCCGAAGATCTTGACCTGGTTGCCCTGGGCCATCGTCAGCAGCGAGTCGAAGATCGTGGAGAACGGCGAGTTCACGATGTCGGAGGAGACGATCGGGTCCTCGGTGTACTGCAGGATGCCCTTGAGGGTGGTCTCCGAGGCCTTCTTGAAGGCCTCGTTGACCTCGGCGACGGTGACGTCGCGCTCCAGGGTGACGACCAGGTCGGTGATCGAACCGGTCGGGACCGGAACGCGCAGCGAGGTGCCGTCCAGCTTGCCCTTGAGCTCCGGCAGGACCAGCGCGGTCGCCTTGGCGGCACCGGTCGAGGTCGGGATGATGTTCAGGGCGGCGGCGCGGGCGCGACGCAGGTCCTTGTGCGGGAAGTCCAGGGTGACCTGGTCATTGGTGTACGCGTGGACCGTGGTCATCAGGCCCTTGACGATGCCGAAGCTCTCGTTCAGCACCTTGGCCAGCGGCGCCACACAGTTGGTGGTGCAGGAGGCGTTGGAGATGACGGTGTGCTTGTCACCGTCGTACTTGTCGTCGTTCACGCCCATGACGATGGTGATGTCCTCGTCGGTGGCGGGCGCGGAGATGATGACCTTCTTGGCGCCGGCCGCGACGTGCTTCTTCGCCGCCTCGGCCTTGGTGAAGATGCCGGTCGACTCGATGACGACGTCCGCGCCCAGCTCGCCCCAGGGGAGGTTGGCCGGGTCGCGCTCGGCGACGACCTTGAAGGTCTTGCCGTCGACGGTGATGCTGTCCGCGGTGTGCGACACCTCGCCCGGGAAGGTGCCCAGGATCGAGTCGTACTTGAGCAGGTGCGCCAGGGTCTTGGTGTCGGTCAGGTCATTGACACCGACGATCTCGATGTCCGCGCCCTGGGCCTGAACCGCACGGAAGAAGTTGCGGCCGATGCGGCCGAATCCGTTGATGCCTACCCGGATCGTCACGAACCGATCTCCTCGTTAGGTACGCCGGACGCTATGCCGACGGGGTGGAATTTTGGGATGTCCCCGACCGCCTATGACCCTACCCCTCCGAGGCCGGGTAGAGCACATCAGGCGGCTGCGCAACCCCTGGCGTGGCGCGTGTTCACAACAATCCGGGTCGTCCGGCCTTGCCCTCCCGGGCAGTTGGTCCCGACCCCGTCCGGGACCCTCGGCAGGGGCCCCGTCCCACCCTCCGGACACGGCTCCGCCGGTGCCCGCGGAAGCGGACACCGGCGGAGGGGGAAGCACCGGGCGGGACCGTCGGAACGGCGACGGCCGACGTCAGTCGACGGCCGTCAGTTGAGGGCCATCTCGTCGGTGAGGTTGGCCTCGGTGCTCGGCAGGCCGAGCTCGGAGGCGCGCTTGTCGGCCATCGCCAGCAGTCGGCGGATCCGGCCGGCCACCGCGTCCTTGGTCAGCGGCGGGTCGGCGAGCGCGCCCAGCTCCTCCAGCGAGGCCTGCTTGTGCTGCATCCGCAGCTGGCCGGCGGCGGCCAGGTGCTCGGGCACCTCGTCGCCGAGGATCTCCAGCGCGCGCTGCACCCGGGCGCCGGCCGCCACCGCGGCCCGGGCCGAGCGGCGCAGGTTGGCGTCGTCGAAGTTGGCCAGCCGGTTGGCGGTGGCCCGCACCTCGCGCCGCATCCGGCGCTCCTCCCAGGCCAGCACCGACTCGTGCGCGCCGAGCCGGGTGAGCAGCGCGCCGATCGCGTCGCCGTCGCGGATCACCACCCGGTCGACCCCGCGCACCTCGCGGGCCTTGGCCGGGATGCCGAGCCGGCGGGCGGCGCCGACCAGGGCGAGGGCGGCCTCCGAGCCGGGGCAGGTGATCTCCAGCGAGGACGAGCGGCCGGGCTCGGTGAGCGAGCCGTGCGCCAGGAACGCCCCGCGCCAGGCCGCCTCGGCGTCGCAGGTGGCGCCGGAGACCACGGCCGGGGGCAGGCCGCGGATCGGGCGGCCTCGGCCGTCCACGAGGCCGGTCTGGCGCGCGAGCAGTTCGCCGTCCTTGACCACCCGGACCACGTACCGGCTGCCGCGCCGCAGGCCGCCGGGGGCCATCACGACCAGGTCCGAGGAGTGTCCGAAGATCTCCAGCAGGTCCTTGCGCAGACGCCGGGCGGCGGCTCCGGTGTCGAGCTCCGCCTCGATCACGATCCGGCCGCTCACGATGTGCAGCCCGCCCGCGAACCGCAGGATCGCCGACACCTCCGCCTTGCGGCAGCAGGCCCGGGTGACCGGGAGCCGGCTGATTTCGTCCTTCACCGCTGGAGTCATCGCCATGGCCCGATCCTTCCATGTGTCCGGAAAATCCGGTCGTACGCGGCTGCCAAGAGCTCCGGGTCGTGTCGCGGCGTGCCGTCGGTACGGGCGACCCGGCCGAGCACCAGGGCCGCTCCCATCCGCTCGGCGGCCTTTTCCAGTCCGGCCAGGTCCGCCTGGCCGAAGGCGCCGCCGGTGACGGCGCGCTCATCCACCAGGATCGCATCCACCGCGAGGGACGGAGCGTGGTCGGCGATGACCTCCAGGTGACGCTGCGGGGTGAAGCCCTCCGTCTCGCCGGGCTGCGGGGCCAGGTTCAGGGTGAGCAGGCGGCGGGCGCGGGTCTCCACGAGCGCCTTGGCCAGCTCGGGCACCAGCAGGTGCGGCAGCACGCTGGTGAACCAGGAGCCGGGGCCGAGCACCACCCAGTCCGCCTCGCGGACGGCGGTGACCGCCTCCGGCACGGCGGGCGGCTCGTCCGGCAGGAGCCGGACGGACTGCACGGTTCCGGGGGTGACCGCGACATTGGCCTGGCCGCGGACGGCGGCCAGCTCGGCCGGGAAGGCCGGGTCGTGGCCGCGGACGACCGCCTCGATGTCCAGCGGTACCGCCGACATCGGCAGCACCCGGCCCTGCACGTTGAGCAGTCGGCCGACCCAGTCCAGGGCGGCGACCGGGTCGCCGAGCTTCTCCCAGAGCGCGACGATCAGCAGGTTGCCGACGGCGTGGCCGCCCAGCTCGCCGGTGCCGGTGAAGCGCTGCTGGATCACCTCGGACCAGGTGCGGCCCCAGTCGTCGTCGCCGCAGAGCGCGGCGAGCGCCTTGCGCAGGTCGCCGGGGGGCAGGACCCCGAGCTCCTCGCGCAGTCGGCCGCTGGAGCCGCCGTCGTCGGCGACGGTGACCACGGCGGTGAGGTCGGTGGTGAGCCGGCGCAGCGCGGACAGCGAGGCGGACAGGCCCTGGCCGCCGCCGAGCGCGGTGATCCGCGGGGCCTGGTTGGTCCTGGCCGCCTGGCTGGTCCGCGGCGCCGGATGGGGACGGGACGGGCCGGTGCGGGCCGACCCGGAGCGGGACCGGCCGGTCACGATGGACCGGGCCGTGGCCCCACTCCGGTCGGCGGTCCTGTTCTGGAACTGCCGCCCGGGCACGTATCCCGTCACACCTACCTCGCGTTCCTGTTGCCCGCCGCCGGCCTCCGCCGGCGGCCCGGCAGGGCGAGGCGGCTACTCCCGTCCCATGTCACGGTGGACGAGCACCGTTTCCACACCGTCGGCGATGAGACGCTTCGTCAGGCGCTCGGACATCGCGACGCTGCGGTGCTTGCCACCGGTGCAGCCTACGGCAAGGGTCATGTAACGCTTCCCTTCGCGACGATAGCCCTCGGTGATGATGCGCAGCAGCTCGGCGTAGCCGTTGAGGAACTCGTTGGCCCCGGGCTGCTGGAAGACGTAGTCGGCGACGTCCGCGTCGGTGCCGGTACGGGCCCGCAGTTCGGGCACCCAGTGCGGGTTGGGCAGGAAGCGGCAGTCCACCACGAGGTCGGCGTCGACCGGCAGGCCGTACTTGAAGCCGAAGGACATCACGGTGGCGCGCAGCTCGGGCTCGTCGTGGTCGGCGAACTGGGCGTCGAGCTTGGCCCGCAGCTGGTGGACGTTGAGGTTGGAGGTGTCGATCACCAGGTCGGCCTCGCCGCGCAGCTCGCGCAGCAGGTCGCGCTCCAGGGCGATGCCGTCGACGATCCGGCCGTCGGCCTGCAGCGGGTGCGGGCGGCGGACGCTCTCGAAGCGGCGCACCAGCGCCTCGTCGGAGGAGTCCAGGAAGACGACGCGCAGCCGCACGCCGCGCTTCTCCAGCTCGTCCAGCGAGGTCAGCAGGTCGTCGAAGAACTGCCGGCCGCGGACGTCCACCACGGCGCCGATCCGGGCGACGTTGCCCTGGGAGCGGGCGCCGAGGTCGACCATGGTGGGGATGAGGGCCGGCGGCAGGTTGTCCACCACGAACCAGCCCAGGTCCTCCAGGCACTTGGCGGCGGTGGAGCGGCCCGCTCCGGACATGCCGGAGATGATCACCAGCTCCGGGGTGTTCTCGCCGCCGGCCTCGGGCCTGGCGGTCCCGCCGTAATCGGACACGGTCACTTCGGTTCCCCGCTCTCGGTGGTTCTGCTGTGGGAAACGCGCGTCGCGCGGGCGTGCTTCCCCGGCTCACTCGGACGAGTGGGTTCGGGGCGCGCCGGCTGACGGGCGGCGTCGGCCGTCATGGCGTCTCCTGGATGGGTGCGGTCTCGGGCTCGGGCGCCGCGGGCGCCGGCTCTTCGGCGCCGTCCTCGATGATCTCGCCCGTGGCGGTGTTCACGGCGGGTGCGGCAGGTGTACGGGACGACAACGCCGCCGCAACGGTCTCCGCAGTCCGGCGGCCGATGCCGGGGACGGCGCAGAGTTCGTCGACGGTGGCCGCCCGGAGCTTCTTCAGCGAGCCGAAGTGCTTGAGCAGCGCCTGACGGCGAGTCTCGCCGAGGCCGGGGACGGAGTCCAGTTCTCCGGCGGTGAGTCGCTTGGAACGCTTGCCGCGCTGGTAGGTGATCGCGAAGCGGTGGGCCTCGTCACGGACCCGCTGGAGCAGGTAGAGGCCCTCGCTGCTGCGCGGGAGCACGACCGGGTCGTCCTCGCCGGGCAGCCAGACCTCCTCCAGGCGCTTGGCCAGGCCGCACAGGGCGACGTCGTCGATGCCGAGTTCGTCCAGGGCCCGCCGGGCGGCGGCGACCTGGGGCAGGCCGCCGTCGACGACGAGCAGTTGGGGCGGGTAGGCGAAGCGCTTGGGGCGGCCGTCCTCGGTGCGCGGCCCGTCCTCGGGGTGCCGGCCGTCCTCCGGCGTCTCCGGCTCCTCGGGGACGGCCCACTCGCCGGTCTGCTCGCGCTCCTGGAGGTAGCGGCGGAAGCGGCGGCTGACCACCTCGTGCATCGAGCGGACGTCGTCCTGGCCCTCGAAGCCCTTGATCTGGAAGCGGCGGTACTCGCTCTTGCGGGCCAGGCCGTCCTCGAAGACGACCATCGAGGCGACCACGTCCTCGCCCTGGAGGTGGGAGATGTCGAAGCACTCGATGCGCAGCGGGACGCTGTCGAGTTCGAGCGCCTCGGCGATCTCCTGGAGGGCGCGGCTGCGGGTGGTGAGGTCGGAGGCGCGCTTGGTCTTGTGCAGCGCGAGCGCCTGCTGGGCGTTGCGCTGTACGGTGGCCATGAGGTCCTTCTTGTCGCCGCGCTGCGGGATGCGCAGGTCGACCTGGGCGCCGCGCAGGCCGCTCAGCCAGTCGCGCGCCGGCTCGACGGGCTCGGGCAGCGCGGGCACGAGCACCTCGCGGGGGACGGACTCGCTGCCGCCGCCGTAGAGCTGCTGGAGGGCGTGCTCGACCAGGCCGGCGGTGTCGACGTCCTCGACCTTGTCGGTGACCCAGCCGCGCTGGCCGCGGACCCGGCCGCCGCGGACGTGGAAGATCTGGACGGCGGCCTCCAGTTCGTCCTCGGCGACGGCGAGCAGGTCGGCGTCGGTGGCGTCGGCGAGGACGATGGCGTTCTTCTCCATGGCCCGCTTGAGCGCGCCGATGTCGTCGCGCAGCCGGGCCGCCTTCTCGTACTCCAGGTCGGCGGCGGCCTCCTGCATCTCGGTCTCCAGCCGGCGCAGGTAGTTGCCGGTGCGTCCGGCCATGAAGTCGCAGAAGTCCTCGGCGAGGGCGCGGTGCTCCTCGGCCGAGACCCGGCCGACGCAGGGTGCGGCGCACTTGCCGATGTAGCCGAGCAGGCAGGGGCGGCCGACCTGGCGGGCGCGCTTGAAGACGCCGTTGGAGCAGGTGCGGACGGGGAAGACGCGGAGCAGCAGGTCGACGGTCTCGCGGATCGCCCAGGCGTGGCCGTAGGGGCCGAAGTAGCGCACGCCCTTCTTGTGCGCGCCGCGCATCACCTGGACCCGCGGGTACTCCTCGTCGAGGGTGACGGCGAGTTCCGGATAGCTCTTGTCGTCGCGGTACTTGACGTTGAACCGGGGGTCGAACTCCTTGATCCAGGAGTACTCCAGCTGGAGCGCCTCGACCTCGGTGGCGACGACGGTCCACTCCACCGAGGCGGCGGTGGTGACCATGGTGGCGGTGCGCGGGTGCAGCCCGGCGAGGTCCTGGAAGTAGGAGGAGAGCCGGGGCCGCAGGCTCTTGGCCTTGCCGACGTAGATGACCCGCCCGTGGGCGTCGCGGAACTTGTAGACACCGGGCGAGGCGGGGATCGCACCCGGCGCCGGGCGGTAGGTGGACGGGTCAGCCATGGGTCCACCGTACCGACTCGGGCCGGGGGCGCGTGCGGGAGATCAACTGCTTCAGCGGGGGGTCACCTTGAGGTTGCCGCCCTCGACCGCCACGGTGTACTCGGGCAGCGGGGTCGGGGCCGGACCGTCCAGCACGGCGCCGTCGGTGATGCCGAACATGCTGCCGTGACAGGGGCATTGGATCTTCTGGTTCTTGACCTGGTCGACGATGCAGCCGGCGTGGGTGCACTTGGCGCTGAACGCCTTGTACTGGCCCTCGCTGGGCTGGGTGACGACGATCTTCTTCTCGCGGTACACGGTGCCGCCGCCGACCGGGACGGCGGAGGCGGGGCCGACGTCGACCGGGGTCTTGGCGGTGGAACCGGAGCCGGAGTCGGAGGCGGAGGAGGAGCAGCCGGAGACGGCGAGGGTGCCGCCGGCGGCGAGGACGGCCGCGGCTCCGCAGAGCAGGGTGCGGCGGGTGGGGGCGGGGCCTTCGGGGGCCTGGCTCTCGGGGGCCTCGGACATGGCGGGGAGCTCCTGGTTCGACGGCGGCGCCGCGGCTGCGGGCCGCCCGGAAGTCTATGCGTCCTCATCCGCCCGCCCCCGGGGGTGCCGGGGGCGGGCGGATGCGGGCGGATGCGGGCGCGGCGGGTTCCGGGCGCCGTGCGCTACTTGCGCGCCGCCGTGGTGCGCTTGGCGGGGGCCTTCGCCTTGGCCGGCGTCTTCGCCGCGGTCTTGGCCGGGGCCTTCGCCCGGGCCGGGGCCTTGGCCTTGGCCGGGGTGACCGGTGCGTCGGCGAAGTCGCCGGGCAGGATGTCGCGCAGGAACTTGCCGGTGTGACTCTCCGCCACGGCGGCGATCTCCTCGGGGGTGCCCTCGGCGACCACGGTGCCGCCGCCGGAGCCGCCCTCGGGGCCCATGTCGACGATCCAGTCGGCGGTCTTGATGACGTCGAGGTTGTGCTCGATGACGATCACCGTGTTGCCCTTGTCCACCAGGCCGGTGAGCACCTTGATGAGCTTGCTGATGTCCTCGAAGTGCAGACCGGTGGTGGGCTCGTCCAGCACGTAGACGGTCCGGCCGGTGGAGCGCTTCTGCAGCTCGGAGGCGAGCTTGACGCGCTGGGCCTCGCCGCCGGAGAGGGTGGGCGCGGACTGGCCGAGGCGGACGTAGCCGAGGCCGACGTCGTTGAGCGTCCGCAGGTGGCGGGCGATCGCCGGGACGGCCTCGAAGAAGCCGAGCGCCTCCTCGATCGGCATGTCCAGCACCTCGGCGATGGACTTGCCCTTGTAGTGGACCTCCAGCGTCTCCCGGTTGTACCGGGCGCCGTGGCAGACCTCGCACGGCACGTAGACGTCCGGCAGGAAGTTCATCTCGATCTTGATGGTGCCGTCGCCGGAGCAGTTCTCGCAGCGGCCGCCCTTGACGTTGAACGAGAACCGGCCCGGCAGGTAGCCGCGGACCTTGGCCTCCTGGGTCTCCGCGAAGAGCCGCCGGACGTGGTCGAACACGCCGGTGTAGGTGGCCGGGTTGGAGCGCGGGGTGCGGCCGATCGGCGACTGGTCGACGTGCACCACCTTGTCCACCAGATCGGTGCCGGTGATCCGGGTGTGCCGGCCGGGCACCGTGCGGGCGCCGTTCAGCTCCCGGGCGAGGTGGGTGTAGAGGATGTCGTTGACCAGGGTGGACTTGCCCGAGCCGGAGACGCCGGTGATCGCGGTGAAGGTGCCCAGCGGGAAACCGACCGTGACGTCCTTGAGGTTGTGCTCGCGGGCGCCGTGCACGGTGAGCTGGCGCTTCCTGTCACGCGCGCGCCGCTCCTGCGGGATCGGGATGAAGCGCTTGCCGGAGAGGTACTGGCCGGTCAGCGACTCCTTGTTGCCGAGCAGCTGCTTCAGCGAGCCGGAGTGCACCACCTTGCCGCCGTGCTCGCCGGCGCCGGGGCCGATGTCGACCACCCAGTCGGCCATCTTGATGGTGTCCTCGTCGTGCTCGACGACGATCAGCGTGTTGCCGATGTCGCGCAGCCGCACGAGGGTCTCGATCAGCCGGTGGTTGTCGCGCTGGTGCAGGCCGATGGACGGCTCGTCCAGCACGTAGAGCACGCCGACCAGGCCGGAGCCGATCTGGGTGGCGAGCCGGATGCGCTGGGCCTCGCCGCCGGAGAGCGTGCCGGCCGCGCGGTCCAGCGAGAGGTAGTCCAGGCCGACGTCGACCAGGAAGCGCAGCCGCTCGTTGACCTCCTTGAGGACGCGCTCGGCGATCTGCTTGTCCCGGGCGTTCAGCTTCATCGCGCCGAGGAAGTCCGAGCAGTCGCTGATCGACATCGAGGAGACGTCGGCGATCGAGCGGTCCTCGACGGTGACCGCGAGCACCACCGGCTTGAGCCGGGTGCCCCGGCAGGTCGGGCAGGGCACCTCGCGCATGTAGCCCTCGAAGCGCTCGCGGCTGGAGTCGCTCTCGGCCTCCTGGTGGCGGCGCTGGATGAACGGCACCGCGCCCTCGAAGCCGGTGCTGTAGGAGCGGTCGCGCCCGTAGCGGTTGCGGTAGCGGACCTGCACCTGGTGCTTGTGCCCGTACAGCAGCGCCTTCTTGGCGCGGGCCGGCAGCCCGGCCCAGGGGATGTCGGTGCGGAAGCCCAGCTCGCCGGCGAGGGCGTCGATCAGCCGCTGGAAGTACTCCTTGGTGTGGCCGCCGGACCACGGGTGGATGGCGCCCTCGTCCAGCGAGCGCTCCTCGTCGGGCACCACCAGCTCCGGGTCCACCTCCATCCGGTTGCCGAGGCCGGAGCAGTCCGGGCAGGCGCCGAACGGCGAGTTGAAGGAGAACGAGCGCGGCTCCAGCTCCTCGAACGACACGTCGTCGTACGGGCAGTAGAGGTGCTCGGAGTACATCCGCTCGCGCTCGGGGTCGTCCTCGGGGAGGTCGACGAAGTCGAGCACGACCATGCCGCCGCTCAGCCGCAGGGCGGTCTCCACCGAGTCGGTCAGTCGGCGCTTGGCGCTCTCCTTGACGGTGAGGCGGTCGATCACCACCTCGACGGTGTGCTTCTCCTGCTTCTTGAGCTTGGGCGGCTCGGCGAGCTGGACCGTCTCGCCGTCCACCCGGGCGCGGGCGTAGCCCTTGGACTGGAGGTCGGCGAAGAGGTCGACGAACTCGCCCTTGCGCTCCCGGACCACCGGGCTGAGCACCTGGAAGCGGGTGCCCTCGGCGAGTTCGAGCACCTTGTCGACGACGGCCTGCGGGGACTGCTTGGCGATCGGGCGCCCGCAGTGCGGGCAGTGCGGCTTGCCGATCCGGGCGAACAGCAGGCGGAGGTAGTCGTAGACCTCGGTGATGGTGCCGACGGTCGACCGCGGGTTGCGGTTGGTGGACTTCTGGTCGATCGAGACGGCCGGGGAGAGGCCCTCGATGAAGTCCACGTCGGGCTTGTCCATCTGGCCGAGGAACTGGCGGGCGTAGGAGGACAGCGACTCGACGTAGCGGCGCTGGCCCTCGGCGAAGATGGTGTCGAAGGCGAGCGAGGACTTGCCGGAGCCGGAGAGGCCCGTGAAGACGATGAGGGAGTCGCGGGGCAGGTCGAGCGAGACGTTCTTGAGGTTGTGCTCGCGAGCACCGCGGACGATGAGGCGGTCGGCCACTGCTTCTGGCGCCTTTCTCCGGGGCGAGAGGGCTGGGGGAAACGAAGGTGTGCTTCTTCCAGGATGCGGCAGCCAGCCTACTAGCTCACGCGTTCGATTAACGACCTTGTCCAGCCGGGTCCACCCGAACGAGTGAGGACGGCTTGCGGAGCCTTGCCGTGCGGTTCACAAAAGCCCCTGCTCAGCGCCGGGGAACGGGGGTAGCGTCGTCCCCGGCGGCCCCGGCGTCGCCCCCTTCAACGAGCGGAGCCCCGTGCGGGCAACGCGCCGTCCCCACGGAAGGCCGATCCATGACCGACCCGCAGTCCGCCGCAGCCCGGTCCGCCGCGGCCCCCTCCTCCGCCGCCGCCCGCGCCGCGCGCAACCTGGCGCTCGTCGAGGAGAGCACCCGGCACCTGCTGCACACCGTCGCCGAGCTCGGGCCCGACGCCGTCGCCGAGCCCTCCGCCCTGCCCGGCTGGACCCGCGGCCACGTCCTGGCCCACCTCGCCCGCAACGCCGACTCCCTGGTCAACCTGCTGGACGGCGCGCGCACCGGCACCGACATCCCCCAGTACCCGAACGAGGAGGCCCGCGACCTGGGCATCGAGGAGGGCGCGCCCCGCCCGGCCGACGTCCAGCTCGCCGACCTGAGCACCACCGGCGGGCACTTCACCGCGGCCGCCGCCCTGCTGCCCGCCGACGCCTGGGCCGCCGAGGTCCGGCACCGCCACGGCTACCGCTTCCCCGCGTACGAGATCCCCTGGAGGCGCCTGATGGAGGTCGAGTACCACCACGTCGACCTGGACGCCGGCTACACCCCCGCGCACTGGCCGGCCGAGTTCGCCGCCGCCGAGTTCCGCCGGCTCGCCGGCAAGCTGTCCGGCGCCGACCTGCCCGCCGTCGAGCTGTTCGCCGACGACACCGCCGAGCGCGCCGTGATCGGCACCGGCGTCCCCGCCCTGACCGTCGAGGGCCCGGTCCGCGCCCTGCTCGCCTGGCTCTCCGGCCGCGCCGACGGCGACGGCCTGCGCCGCACCCCCGACACCGCGCTGCCCACCCTCCCCCCGCTGGGCTGAGCGGCCCGCCAGGCGCGAGGATGACCTCGAACCCTGTAGCCCGACAAGGAGCGGACGGATGACGTACCACGGAGCGGTCAAGGTCGGCGGGCCGCCGGACGTGCGCGAGCTGGCACATCTGATCATCACCAAGGTGGCGGTCGGCCCCTACGACAACAACGCCTACCTGCTGCGCTGCCGCGACACCGACGAGCAGCTGCTGATCGACGCCGCGGCGGACGCACCGGTGCTGCTGGAGACGGTCGGCGAGAACCTGGCCACCGTCGTCACCACCCACCGGCACCGCGACCACTGGAACGCGCTGGCCGAGGTGGTCGCCGCCACCGGCGCCCGCACCGCGGCCGGCGAGCACGACGCGGAGGGCATCGACGTCCCCACCGCGTTGCCGCTCGCGGACGGCGACACCCTCGCCGTGGGCCGCTGCGCGCTGACCGTCCGGCACCTGGTCGGCCACACCCCCGGGGCGATCGTGCTGGTCTACGACGACCCGCAGGGCCACCCGCACGTCTTCACCGGCGACTGCCTGTTCCCCGGCGGGGTCGGCAACACCTGGGGCGACCGGACGGCCTTCGAGAGCCTCTTCCGGGACGTCAACGAGAAGATCTTCGACGCCCTCCCGGACGAGGCCTGGGTCTACCCCGGCCACGGCAACGACACCACCCTCGGCACCGAGCGCCCCCACCTCGCCGAGTGGCGCGAGCGCGGCTGGTAGCCCCCGGACGCACAAGGGGCGGGCCCGCGACCACTGCTCGGTCGCGGGCCCGCCCGGTTCGGGGGGGGTGGGGGTCAGGCGTCCAGCTTCTGGGGCTCGTCCTGCTCGGCCAGGGCGGCCTTCCTGGAGGCCATCAGGCTGGTCACGGTGGTGACGGCGAGCACGACCACGATGAAGCCCAGCGAGAACGGGATGCCGATCTCCGGCACGTGCACGCCCTGCTCGTGCAGCGCGTGCAGCACCAGCTTCACGCCGATGAAGCCGAGGATCACCGACAGGCCGTACGAGAGGTGGACCAGCTTCTTCAGCAGGCCGCCGATCAGGAAGTACAGCTGGCGCAGGCCCATGAGGGCGAAGGCGTTGGCGGTGAAGACGATGTACGGGTCCTGGGTCAGGCCGAAGATCGCCGGGATCGAGTCCAGCGCGAACAGCACGTCGGTGGTGCCGATCGCCAGCATGACGATCAGCATCGGGGTCATCAGCCGGCGGCCGTTCTCCCGGATGAAGAGCTTGGTGCCGTGGTACTTGTCGGTCGACGGGAAGCGCTTCTCGATCGACTTGAGGAGGCGGTTCTCCTCGAACTCCTCGTCCTCCTCGTCGGCCCGCGCCTCCTTGATCAGCTTCCAGGCCGTCCAGATGAGGAAGCCGCCGAAGATGAAGAACACCCAGGAGAACTGGGCGACCAGCGCGGCGCCGCCGGCGATGAAGACCGCGCGCAGCACCAGCGCGATGATCACACCGAACATCAGCACACGCTGCTGGTAGATCTTCGGCACCGCGAACTTGCCCATGATCAGGATGAAGACGAAGAGGTTGTCGACACTGAGCGACTTCTCGGTGATGTAGCCGGCGAAGAACTCACCGGCCGGCGTCGAGCCGGAGTGCCACCAGAGGAAACCGCCGAAGATCGCCGCCAGCACCACCCAGACCGTGGTCCAGATGCCGGCTTCCTTGATCGACACCTCGTGCGGCTTGCGGCCACCGATGAAGAAATCGGCCACGATCAGGGCCAACAGCACCGCGATGGTGCCGACCCAAAGGCTTACGGAAACGTCCACTACTGCTCCTCCGGCAGGTAGGCGAGACAGTCATCGTCACTTGCCGGAGGTCTCTTCCGCCCGTCGGACGCGCGTCGGCGCACCCGCGGACCAGCGCCCCGGGGCGCCGCGACGGGCGCCCGTGATGACGGGACGACTGCGTGGGAATACTCCCCTCCGCTGCAAGAAGGGTAACAGCATCCCCAAAGAAAGGTAAAGAAGGTAAAGACCCGTCAGGGCCGCGACCGCGGAAGGGCCACCGCAGAGGTCAGAGGAACGGCTCGATGGCCGGCAGCAGGTCCTGGAAGGTCCGCCCCTTGGCCGGGGCGCCGATCGCCTGCATCTCCCAGCCGCCGTTGCCGTCCCGGAACACCTTCGCCATGACCTGGCCGGTGTGCGGGCCGCCGCCGGTCAGCTCGTAGCGGGCCAGCTCCAGCCCGGTCGACTCGTCCACCAGCCGGCAGTGCGCGTTCTGCACCTCGGCGAAGGTCTGCCCGGTGTACGAGCTGACCGTGAACACCACCTGGGTGATCTGTGGCGGCACGTGCACCAGGTCCACCAGGATCGACTCGTCGTCCTCCCCCGCGCCGGACCCGCCGACCAGGTTGTCCCCGGTGTGCCGCACCGAGCCGTCGGCGCTCTGCAGGTGCTGGAAGAACACCACGTCGGACGGGGTCCGCTCCTCGTACAGCAGCGCCGAGGCGTCCAGGTCGATCTGCCGGGTCCGGCTGCCGAACAGGCCCCGCCGGGGCGCCGCCTTCCAGCCCAGGCCCATCCGGACGATGGTGAGCGTCTCCCCCGGCCCCTTCTGCAGACTGACCCGCTGGCCCTTGGCAAGGTTCACCGACACGGCGCATGTCCTCTCTGCCCGGCCGCGCGGGCACCCGCGCCGGCTCCACGGTGGAACACCCCGTTGCCGTCCCCCGGCTGAGGCCCCCTCTTCCGGCCCGCCCGTCCCGGAGCGGCGCCGCAGGCCAGCCTAGGCCCTGCGGTCGGGCGAGCTGTCCGCCCTGTACCCGTTTGTGGCAGGGCTGAGACACCGCCGGGCTTGACCGGGGACGTCACCGGCCGGGCCCGGCGGGCACCGTCGTGGAAGGGGGCGCGGAAGGGAGTGCGGAAGGGGCCGCGAGCCGTTCCGGGGCCGCTACGCGATACCCGCCTCGCGCATCTGCCGCAGCTCCTTCTTCAGCTCCTTGACCTCGTCGCGCAGCCGGGCCGCCACCTCGAACTGAAGGTCGACCGCGGCGGCGTGCATCCGCTCCGTCATCGACTGGATCAGCTCGGCCAGCTCGGCCGCCGGCAGCGACTTCGCCGGCTTGCGCTCGGCGCCCAGCGCCGGCACCGGGGCCTTGCCGCCCTTGCCGCCGCCCGAGCCGCGGTAGCCGCTGGACAGCAGCTCGCCGGTGTCCACGTCCTCGCGGGCGAGGGTGTCCAGGATGTCGCCGATCTTCTTGCGCAGCGGCTGCGGGTCGATCCCGTGCTTCTTGTTGTACGCCTGCTGCACCTCCCGGCGGCGGTTGGTCTCCTCGATCGCCTTCTCCATGGCCGCGGTGATCCGGTCCGCGTACATGTGCACCTGGCCGGAGACGTTGCGGGCGGCGCGGCCGATGGTCTGGATCAGCGAGGTGCCGGAGCGCAGGAAGCCCTCCTTGTCCGCGTCCAGGATCGCCACCAGCGAGACCTCCGGGAGGTCCAGGCCCTCACGGAGCAGGTTGATGCCGACCAGCACGTCGTACTCGCCGGCCCGCAGCTCGCGCAGCAGCTCCACCCGGCGCAGCGTGTCGATGTCGCTGTGCAGGTACCGCACCCGGATGTCCAGGCCGAGCATGTAGTCGGTGAGGTCCTCGGCCATCTTCTTGGTGAGCGTGGTGACCAGGACGCGCTCGTCCTTCTCCACCCGCTTGCGGACCTCGTGCACCAGGTCGTCGATCTGGCCCTCGGTCGGCTTGACGATCACCTCGGGGTCGATCAGACCGGTCGGGCGGATGATCTGCTCGACCTGGCCGTCGCCGCGCGACAGCTCGTACGCGCCCGGGGTCGCCGACAGGTAGACGGTCTGGCCGATCCGCTCCAGGAACTCCTCCCACTTCAGCGGGCGGTTGTCCATCGCGGACGGCAGCCGGAAGCCGTGCTCGACCAGGGTGCGCTTGCGCGAAGCGTCGCCCTCGTACATCGCGCCGATCTGCGGGACGGTGACGTGCGACTCGTCGATCACCAGGAGGAAGTCCTCCGGGAAGTAGTCGAGCAGGGTGTTCGGCGGGGAGCCGGGCTCGCGGCCGTCGAAGTGCATCGAGTAGTTCTCGACGCCGGAGCAGGTGCCGATCTGGCGGAGCATCTCGATGTCGTAGGTGGTGCGCATGCGCAGCCGCTGGGCCTCCAGCAGCTTGCCCTGCTTCTCCATCCGGGCGAGGGTCTCCTCCAGCTCCTTCTCGATGCCGTTGACCGCGCGCTCCATCCGCTCCGGGCCCGCCACGTAGTGCGAGGCCGGGAAGACGTACACCGAGTCGTCCTGGCTGATGATCTCGCCGGTGAGCGGGTGCAGCGTGTACAGCGCCTCGATCTCGTCGCCGAACATCTCGATCCGGACGGCCAGTTCCTCGTAGACCGGGAAGATCTCGATGGTGTCGCCGCGCACCCGGAAGGTACCGCGGGTGAAGGCGAGGTCGTTGCGGGTGTACTGGATGTCGACGAAGCGCCGGAGCAGGACGTCCCGGTCGATCTCCTCGCCGACCTTCAGCCGCACCATCCGGTCCACGTACTCCTGCGGCGTACCGAGGCCGTAGATGCAGGAGACGGACGCGACCACGACCACGTCCCGGCGGGTGAGCAGCGAGTTGGTCGCCGAGTGGCGCAGCCGCTCGACCTCCTCGTTGATCGAGGAGTCCTTCTCGATGTAGGTGTCCGTCTGCGGGACGTACGCCTCGGGCTGGTAGTAGTCGTAGTACGAGACGAAGTACTCGACCGCGTTGTTCGGCAGCAGCTCGCGGAACTCGTTCGCCAGCTGCGCGGCCAGCGTCTTGTTCGGCGCCATCACCAGGGTGGGCCGCTGCAGCTTCTCGATCATCCAGGCCGTGGTGGCCGACTTGCCGGTACCGGTGGCACCGAGCAGGACGACGTCCTTCTCCCCGCCCCGGATCCGCCGCTCCAGCTCCGCGATCGCCGCCGGCTGGTCACCGTTGGGCTGGTAGGGACTGACGACCTCGAAGGGCGTCACTGACCGCTCAATACTCGTGATGGGTCGCACGCCTCCACCGTACGACCCACCACCGACAACCGAGCACCGATCACTCAGGCCGCGTGGGCCTCGAACCTGATGGCGGGCTCCCCCGCCGGGTCGATGCGGACCGCCGAGTCGAAGGCGGCGGCCAGCCGCTCGATCAGCGGGAGGGTGGGATCGACCCCGCTCTCCTCGATGCTCTCGACGGCCTCCTCGTCCAGTCCGGCCCGGACGGCGAGCTCCGCGAGGGTCCAGCCGAGCGCCGACCGGCGGGCGTACACCGCCTCCGCCAGCGCCATCCGTCGCCCGGCCGCCCGGTACTCCTCGGTCTCCCGGTGCTCCGGCGGCACGACCCAACGGGTGTGGTAGCCGCTGCTCATCGCTCCTCCTCGTCCCTGTCGTAGACCTGGTGGTCGCCTGCGGGGCCGTGCTCGGCCTCGCACACCTTCTGGGCCCGGTGCGCCCGCCCGACTTCGTCGGTCTCGCGGCTCCTAGTCTTGCGGAACACCGTCAGCAGCACAGCCCGCCGACCGGGGGCGAGCCAGTACGTGATACGCATCGGCCCGACGCGCAGTTCCCGCAGCGGACCGCCGAGGTGGCTGGCCAGCGGGAACGGCAGCAGTTCGCCGTCCTCGGCCAGCCGGTCGGCGGCGCGTTCGGCCGCCCGGTACTCGGTGGTCGAGCAGGTGCGCAGCCAGGCGCGCACCTCGGCCTCGACCTCGATCGTCCAGGCGGCCTTCTTCCCAATCATGATCCTCCTTTCGCGACCCATTGCCGCAGGGAGAAACGCCCGACCAGGAAGCAGGTCACGCCCTCAGTTCCGGGCGCTGTCCCGGGCGAGGGCGACCAGGCGGGAGATGGCGCGCAGGTACTTCTTGCGGTAGCCGCCGCGGAGCATCTCCTCGGGGAAGACCCGGTCGAAGGGGAGGCCGGAGGCGGTGATGGGGAGTTCGCGGTCGTACATGCGGTCGGCGAGGACGACCAGGCGCAGGGCGGTGGACTGGTCGTCGACCTGGCGCACGTCGCGCAGGCAGACGGCGGTGACGTCGTCCAGCAGGGCGCCGTAGCGGCTGGGGTGGACGGCGGCGAGGTGGGCGAGCAGGGCGTCGAAGTCGTCGAGGGAGGCGCCCGGGGTGCGGGCGGCGACGGCGTCGACCTCGGCGGGCCGGTAGGGCGGCGGGGCGTCCGGCAGGCCGCGGTGGCGGTAGTCCTGGCCGTCGATCCGCATCGGGCGGAAGTGCGCGGACAGGCCCTGGATCTCGCGCAGGAAGTCGGCGGCGGCGAAGCGGCCCTCGCCGAGCTTCTCCGGCAGGGTGTTGGAGGTGGCGCAGAGCTTGACGCCGTTCTCCACCAGGCGGCCGAGCAGGGTGGAGACCAGGACGGTGTCGCCCGGGTCGTCGAGCTCGAACTCGTCGATGCAGAGCAGCTTGTGCCCGGACAGGGTCTGCACGGCCTGCTGGAAGCCGAGCGCGCCGACCAGGTTGGTCAGCTCGACGAAGGTGCCGAAGGCCTTGGGGCCGGGGGCCGCGTGCCAGAGCGAGGCGAGCAGGTGGGTCTTGCCGACGCCGTAGCCGCCGTCCAGGTAGATGCCGGCCGGGCCGGCCGGGGCCGGGGCGGAGCGGCGGAACCAGCTGCGCTTGGGGGCGGAACCGTTTCCGCTGTTGAGCGTGCCGGCGAACTCCTCCAGGACCTGCACGGCCTCGTACTGGCTGGGCTGGGCCTGGTCCGGGATGTACGTCCCGAAGCTCACGTCGGAGAAGCGCGGCGGCGGCACCATCTCGGCGACCAGGCGCTCGGCGGGGACGACGGGGCGCCGGGCGGTGAGGGCTATCGGCGCGGTCGCGGTGGCGGGGCGGGAAGGTGCGGACACGGTGATAAAGGGTACGCCTGGTCGGGAGGCCCCCGGGACGAGCACCCGGTGCAGCACCCGGTGGAAGACTGGGGGCATGCAACAGCTGATCAGCCCGGTGGCGGAGACCTTCGACGACCCGAGTTCGCTGGAGGCGCTGGCCGCCGTCTACGCGTACCCCGGGCAGGTGAACCACGGGCGTCCCTGGCTGCGCGCCAACATGGTGGCCGGGCTGGACGGCGGGGCCCGGCTGGACGGGCTCTCCGAGGGCCTCTCCAGCGAGGCGGACAAGCGGATCTTCGGTGTGCTGCGGGCGCTGTCGGACGTGGTGCTGGTGGGTGCCGAGACGGTGCGCGCCGAGGGGTACCGGCCGGCCCGGGCGCGGGCCGACTTCGCCGGGGCCCGCCGCGCGGCCGGGCAGGCGCCGGCGCCCGTGATCGCGATCGTCAGCCGCTCGCTGGAGCTGGACCTCGCGGCGCCGCTGTTCACCGAGCCGCTGGTGCGCACCGTGGTGATCACCACCGAGGACGCCCCGGCGTCCACCGTGGCGGCGGTCGCCGAGGTGGCCGACGTGATCACGGCCGGCGTCGGCGCGGTGGACCTGCGGGCGGCGGTCGCCGCGCTGGCCGACCGGGGCTGGACCCGGCTGCTGACCGAGGGCGGGCCCCGGCTGCTGGGGCAGCTGGCCGCCGAGGACCTGCTGGACGAGCTGTGCCTGTCGCTGGCGCCGCTGGTCACGGGCGGCGACGCGCCGCGCATCCTGCACGGCGCGCGCATGCCCGAGGTGCAGCGGATGCGGCTGGTCTCATTGATCGAGCAGAAAGGATTCCTCTTCACCCGCTACCTGCGTCCGCCCACCCCGTGACCTCCGAACCGTGATCCCGCTCCCACTTGCGGCCCCCTCCGCGTGGCCCGTGTGCCGGGTGGACAGCGTGCGGAAAGCTTCCGCCGGGCAGTATGGGATGCGAAGCCGGAGCCCGGGGGCCGGCGACTGGAAGGGATTCACGTGTTCAAGACGGTACTGATGATCGAGAAGGCGCTCTCCGACGCGGACGTGGAGCTGGTCACCACGCTCCACAGCGAGGAGAAGGTGTCCTTCGTCGTCCTGATGCAGCCGCGCGGCAAGCAGGACGAACTGCTGCGGGCGCTGGACGACGTCGCCCTCGGCCACCTGGACAAGGTGGTGCGCGAGCACGACGAGTCGGAGAGCGGGCCGACGGTCGCCACCGAGTCGCTGGAGCACAGCCTGCGCCACCTGCGGCGGGCCGGTGCCGAGGCGGTCGGCGAGCTGGTCGAGGAGTCGCCGCTGGAGCGGCTGCGCGCCGTGGTGGAGGAGCACCAGGCCGACGAGGTGGTGGTGCTCACCTCCCCGCACTTCGTGGAGGAGTTCTTCCACCGCGACTGGGCCTCCCAGGCGCGCCACAAGGTGGGCGTGCCGGTGCTGCGGCTGTTCGCCAGCGACTCCTGACGCGACCCCGAAGTGGTGCAGAATCGTCCTTGCGGTCCGGCGCGGTCCGGCCCGCGAGGACGATTCGCACGCCGTCCGCCCTCCCCTGACCCCCCGCCCGTACGGAGCCCCGCCTTGAACGACGCCGCGCACGACCTGCACGCCCCGCACTTCATCGGCATCGGCGGCGCCGGGATGTCCGGTCTGGCGAAGATCCTCGCGGTGCGCGGGGCCGGCGTCTCCGGCAGCGACGCCAAGGAGTCCGAGACCGTCCGCGCGCTGCGCGCGCTCGGCGCCACCGTGCACATCGGGCACGCCGCCGAGCACGTGCCGGACGGCGCGAGCAGCATCGTCGTCTCCAGCGCCATCCGCGCCGACAACCCGGAGCTGGCCGCCGCCCGCGAGCGCGGCATCCCGGTCGTCCACCGCTCCGACGCGCTGGCCGCGCTGATGGGCGGGCGCCGGGCACTCGCCGTGGCCGGCACGCACGGCAAGACCACCACCACCAGCATGCTCGCCGTCGCCCTCGGCGAGCTGGGCCTGGACCCGTCCTACGCGATCGGCGGCGACCTCGACGCGCCCGGCTCCAACGCCCACCACGGCACTGGCGAGATCTTCGTCGCCGAGGCCGACGAGAGCGACCGCAGCTTCCACAAGTACGCGCCCGAGGTGGCGATCGTGCTCAACGTGGAGCTGGACCACCACGCCAACTACGCCTCGATCGACGAGATCCACGAGTCCTTCGAGACCTTCGTCGGCCGGATCGTCCCCGGCGGCACCCTGGTCGTCTCCGCCGACCACGACGGCGCCCGCGAGCTGACCGCCCGCGTCCGCGGCCGGGCGGACCTGAACGTGGTCACCGTCGGCGCCGCCGAGGACGCCGACCTGCGCGTCCTGTCGGTCGTCCCGCGCGGCATGACCAGCGAGGTCACCGTGCTGCTGGACGGCGCCGAGCTGGGCTTCACCGTCTCGGTGCCCGGCCGCCACTACGCCCACAACGCGGTCGCCGCGCTGGCCGCCGGTGTCGCCCTGGGTGTGCCGGCCGCCGACCTGGCCAAGGCGCTCGGCGCCTACACCGGCGTACGCCGCCGCCTGCAGCTCAAGGGCGAGGCGGGCGGCGTCCAGGTGATCGACTCCTACGCCCACCACCCGACCGAGATGACCGCCGACCTGGAGGCCATCCGGGAGGCCACCGAGGGGCGCGTGCTGGTGGTCTTCCAGCCGCACCTGTTCAGCCGCACCCAGCAGCTCGCCGAGGAGATGGGCGCCGCGCTGGCGCTGGCCGACGCCTCCGTGGTGCTCGACATCTACCCGGCCCGCGAGGACCCGATCCCCGGCGTCACCAGCGAGCTGATCATCGACGCCGCCCGCCGGGCCGGCGCCGAGGTGACCGCCGAGCACGACTTCGCGACCGCCCCCGCGGTGCTGGCCGCCCTGGCCCGCCCGGGCGACCTGCTGCTCACCATGGGTGCGGGGGACGTCACCAACCTGGGTCCGGAAATCCTCGGGCACCTGTCGAACGTTGCCACCAACGTCTGAGTCACCCGACCGGGAGCCGTCATGAGCTACGAGATCGAGAAGACCGACGCCGAGTGGCGCGCCCAGCTCTCCCCCGAGGAGTACCACGTCCTGCGGGAGGCCGGCACCGAGCGCCCGTTCACCGGCGAGTACACCGACACCAAGACCGTCGGCGTCTACAGCTGCCGGGCCTGCGGCACTGAGCTGTTCAGCTCGGAGACCAAGTTCGACAGCCACTGCGGCTGGCCGTCCTACTACGCGCCGCTCGCCGGGGACCGCGTCCAGTACATCGAGGACACCTCGCTCGGCATGCGCCGGGTCGAGGTCCGCTGCGCCCGCTGCGGCGGGCACCTCGGCCACGTCTTCGAGGGTGAGGGCTACGGCACGCCGACCGATCAGAGGTACTGCATCAACTCGGTCTCGCTCACGCTGAAGCCGGCGGAGTGACGAGGAGCGCGTGAACGCGTGGAGGGGCCCGGGTACCCGTGGGGTGCCCGGGCCCCGCGCTATCCGGCGACCGGGGTGAAGCGGACCGGGAGGCGGACCAGGGCACGGTGGAAGGGGCCGGGACGCCGGTGCAGGGCGTCGGCGGGCTCGGCGAGTTCGAGGTCGCCGATCCGGCTGGTCAGCTGCTCGATCGCGGTGATCGCGATCAGCAGGGCGGGGTCGCGGGCCGGGCAGGCGTGCGGGCCGGCTGCCCAGGCCAGATGGGCGGAGCCGCCGCTGCGCAGCCCGGCGGTGTCCACGCCGTCGGCGGTGGCGGCGGGCGGGGCGGCCTGGGAGTTGGCGGCCGCGTAGGAGACCAGGACGAGCGATCCCGCCGGGATGGCGCGGCCGTGGAAGGTGACGTCGACGCGCGGGTAGTGGGCGGAGAGGTTGGCCAGCGGCGGCTCGTGCCAGAGCACCTCGTCGATCGCCTGGTGCGCCGTCATCGCCCCGCCGAACAGCGAGCCGGCGTAGCGGGCGTCGGTGAGCAGGCGCAGCAGGGCGTTGCCGATGAGGTTGGTGGTCGGCTCGTTGCCGGCGATCATGGTGAGGGTGATCTGCCGGACCACCTCGTCGTTGTCCAGCCCGGCCGGGTGGGTGAGGAACCACGAGGTGAGGTCGTGCCGGGGGCGTTCGCGGCGCTCGGCGACCATCCCGGTGACCACCTCGACGAGGTCCGTGTACGCGGCCACCGCCTGCCGGGTGGACTCGATGGAGCCGACGATGCCGGCCACCAGCCGTTCCCGGTGCTCGTCGGGCACGCCGAAGCCGGTGGTGAGGACGTGCACGGGCAGCCGGCGGGCGTAGTCGGCGATGAGGTCGGCGGAGCCGGTCCCGCCGAAGGCGCCGATCAGCCGGTGCGCGACCTCGGCGACCCGGCGCTGCAGCAGGTGCGGTTCCAGCAGGGCCAGGCCGTCGGTGATCACCTGCCGGTAGCGGGCGTGCGTCGCGCCGTCGCTGAACAGGGCGGTCGGCCGGTAGCCGAGCACCGGCAGCAGCGGGGAGTCCGGCGGGACGGTCCGCTGCCAGGCGCGGGAGTCCTTGGAGAAGGTGTCGGTGTCGCGCAGCAGGTCCAGGGCGGCCTGGTAGTCGATGACCAGCAGGGCCGTGACGCCGGGTGCGATCTCCACCTCGGCGACCGGGCCCTGGCGGCGCAGCCGCTCGTAGACGGCCTGCGGGTCGGCGGCGAAGGCCGGGCCGTGCAGCGCGGCCGGGGGGTGTGCGGGGTCGGTGGTCATGGCTGCTCCGGGGCCGGTGCGGAGGCGGGCATGCCGTGCAGGACGTGCTCGGTGAGCGCGATCAGGGCGTCCAGGCTGGAGCCGCGCTCCCGGGCGTCGCAGAGCACCAGCGGGGTGCTGGGGTGCAGGTCTAGGTGGCTGCGCAGGACCGCGGCCGGGTGCACCGGCGAGTCGGGGAAGCGGTTGACGGCGACCGCGTAGGGCAGGCCCTGCTCCTCGACCATGTCCATGATCTCGAAGGAGTCGGCGAGCCGGCGGGTGTCCGCCAGGACGAGGGCGCCGATGGCGCCGCGGGCGATGTCCTGCCAGAGCGGGAAGAACCGGCGCTGGCCGGGGGTGCCGAACATGTAGAGCACCAGTTCGCCGGGCAGGGTGAGCCGGCCGAAGTCGACCGCGACCGTGGTGGTGGTCTTGCCGGGCAGGCCGGCCACGTCGTCGACGGGGGCGCCGGTCTCGGTCATCGCCTCCTCGGTGTGCAGGGTCGGGATCTCCGAGAGGGTGCGGATGAAGGTGGTCTTGCCGACGCCGAACGGGCCGGCGACCACCAGCTTCATCAGCGTCTGCTCGGGGTCGGGCAGGTAACCCACCCGGTCCGGCCGCCCCGGGCCGGGCGGGTTACCGGAGAGTGCGGAGTCCAACGAGGAGCCTCTCGACGAGGGAGCGGTCGGTCTGCTGGGCGCGGGGGATCGGCGCGCGGGCGTGCAGGCAGCCCGCCTCGACCAGATCGGCCGCGAGGAAGACCGTGGCGCTGACCGGCAGCCGCAGGTGCGCGGCGGCCTCGACCACGGTGAGCGCGCCGGGTCGTAAGAGGTCCCAGAGCCGGTGGTGCTCCGCCTCCAGCTCCGCGAGCGCCGCCGGGCGGTCGGCGCCGGTCGCGAACAGCACGGTGAGCCGTTCGAAGCCGTCGCCGCCCGGGCGGGTCCGGCCGCCGGTGACCAGGTAGGCAGGCACCATCCGCCTGCGGGGAGTGGCGGTCATGACCGGGCGGGGGCGTCCTGCCGCCGGGCCGGGCTGGCCAGTGCCCGGCCCAGGGCGGCGACCTGGACCTGCATCTGGTAGGCGACGTTGCCGAGTTGGGCGTCGGGGGTGGTGAACACCGCGAGCGAGGTGTTCTCGCCGGCCGGGACGACGACGGCGAAGCCCAGCTCGGACTCGACGACGGTCTGCGCCAGCCGGGGCTGCTCGGCGTCGGTGAAGGCGGTGGTGAACGCCCTGGCGGCGGCGTGCACGGTGGCGGTCATCGCGGCGACCCGCTCGGCGGAGGCGCGGGCGAGGCCGTCGGAGGCGGCTTCGACCAGGCCGTCGCCGGTGGCGATCAGCGCGTGCACGACACCGGGCAGCTCCAGGAGCGGGGTCAGCACCCAGGCGATGCCGTCGGTGTCGGACGGGCTGGGCGTGGTGCGGGTGGGGCTGGGCGTGCTGCTCACGGCGCGGCTCCTCAGGGGGTCTGGGTGGTGCGGCGGCCGGACGCGTCCGCGGGGCCGGCGCCGGTGCGGGCGGCGTCGGGGCGGGGCGGGGCCGCCCGGTCGGCGCCGGCGGGGCCGGTCGCCGCGGGGGACGGGGGGTGGGGGGCGGATTCGGTACGGGTGCCGGTGGCCTCGGTGACGGTCGCGTCGGTCCCGGTCATCTCGGTCCCGGTCCCGGCCTCGGTGGTCCCGGCCTCGGTGGCCGCGGCCTCGGCGACCGCGGCGCGGCCCGAGCCGGTGCCGTGCTGGAGCGCCTGCCAGCGGGCGGCGGCCTGCTCGGGTGTGCGCAGTGGGCGGACGGCGGCCGGCCCCCGGGCCGGTGCCCCGGCGGAGGCGGCCTGGGGCTGCGGGCCGGGCGTCAGCGGCCGGCGCCGGCGGCGGCTGGGCAGGCCGCTGCCGTCGTCCGCCGGGGCGGGCCCGTCCGGGACGGCGCGCACCGGCGGGACCGCGTGCACCGGCGGGACGGCGTGCACCGGCGGCGCGTCCGACACCGGCTCGTCCGGCACCACCGGGTCGTCCGGCTCGTCCGGCACCGGCGGCACGACCCGGATGGCCGGGACGCCGTCGCGGACGCGGCCGCCCGTGGGGCCCGGGGCGGGCGGCGCGGCGGGCGCGGAGCCGGGGCGCAGCGGCAGCGGGGTGAGCACCGAGAGCGGCTGCTCCTCGTCGACGACGGTCAGCAGCCCGGCCGGGATCCGCACCAGCGCGCGCATGCCGCCGTACGGGGAGGGCTCGACGTGGCAGGAGAAGCCGTACTGCCGGGCCAGCTTGCCGACCACCGCGAACCCGGTCCTGGGCGGGTTGCCGAGTTCGGTGAGCAGCACCTCGGGCGGGCCGGCCAGCAGCCGGCGGGCCCGGCGCAGCTGGTCCTCCTCCATGCCGATGCCGCTGTCGTCGACGATCACCAGGGCGCCCCGGCCGCCCTGCTGGACGGTGACCGGGACGTCGGTCTCCGGGTGCGAGTACGCGGTGGCGTTGGCGAGCAGTTCGGCGACGGCGATGGCCACCGGCTCGGCGGCCCGGGCGACCACCGCGAGCCGGTCCTCGCGCAGGTGGTTGGCCACCTTGATGCGGGCGTAGCCGGGCACCCGGGAGAGCGCGCCGACCACCACCTCGGCGAGCGGCGAGTCGGTGCGGGCCAGGCCCGGCCAGGCCTCGCAGAGCACGGCGACGGTCTGGATCCGGCGCAGCGCGACCTCGTTGCGGAAGTCGACCTCCAGCAGCCGGGGGTCGTCGTTGTCGTGCTGGAGCTGCTGGACCAGGCTCTGGATCTGGTAGAGCAGGGTCTGGATCTTGGAGGTGGCGCCGCGCATCCCGGCGCGGGCGGCGGCGTCGACCCGCTCCCGCTCGTCGGTGACGGCGGCGGAGGCGGCGTCCAGCACCGCCTGCAGGGCCTGGACGGCGTCCGGGCCGACGGCGGCGGCGTCGAGCGGCCCGGCGATCGGCGCGTTGGGGTGGCTCAGGCGCAGGGCGGCGGCGACCACGCGTTCGGTGGCGAGGTGGCCGATCTCGGCGAGCAGGGCGGCGGTGCGGCGTTCGGCCGCCGCGGCGTCCCGCTCGGCGCCGGTGGCGCGCCGCTGCGCCTCGGCGGCCACCAGGTCGGCCTCGGCGGCCCGTTGCCCGTCCTCGGCCGCCCGGTGTTCGGCCCGCCGGGCGCGGTCCTCGGCGGCGAGCGCGCTCTCGGCCGCGCCGCGGGCCTGTTCGGCCGACCGCTGCGCCTCGGCCCGCGCCTCGCGGGCCTGCTGCTCGGAGCGGCCGGCCCGGCCCTCGGCGACCCGGGCGCGCTCCTCGGCCAGGCCGGTCGAGGCTTCGGCGGCGGCGGCCCGGGCCAGCGCGCGGGAGCGGCCGCGGGCCAGCCACCCGGCGGCGGCGAGCGCGGCGAGCGCGATCAGCGCCAGGGCCGGGACCAGCAGCTGCGTCATCGACGTCCTCGGAGTTTCCTTGTACGAAGAACGGACTCGGGGCGGGGCGGTACGGGCGGTTCGGGGGCGGCCGGCTCAGGCGCGCGGGCGGGGGGCGCGCCGTTCGGCGTCCTCCTCCAGCTCCCGGGCGACCAGGGCCACCTGGCTCATCGCCTCCAGGATGTTCGGTACCGCGCTGTCCTCCAGGTGCCGGTACTCGGCGGCGACGGTGAGCACCAGCCGCTCGGGCAGCCCGAGCTCGGGGTGGCGCTGCTCGGCGATGATCCGCCGGGCGGCGTCCAGGGCGGGCAGGCCGGCCCGGTGCAGGGCGTGCACGCGCTCGCGGACGTAGTCGAGGTAGGCGATGTGCTCGCGGACGCCGGCCCGGTCGAGCACCGGGCCGTGGCCGGGGACGATGATCTCGGCGCCGGTGGCCAGGATCTGTTCGCAGGCGGCGATGACGTTCTCCAGCGGACCGGCCCAGTGCGAGGGGTGGTCGCCGGGCTGCGCGGCGGTGGAGCCGAAGATGACGTCGCCGCTGAACACCGCGCGCTGCCGCGGGAGGTGGACGATGAGGTCGCCGCCGGTGTGGGCGGAGGGCAGGCCGGTGATCTGCACGGGGTACTCCCCGACCCGCAGCTCCAGCTCGCCGTGGAAGACGGTGTCCGGGTGGACGGGCTCGGTGTGCGACCAGTCGAACCGGCCGAAGTGGCGCCGGAGGTAGTCGCCGAGCGGCGATTCCGGGTCGCTGCCGACGACCAGGCCGTGGGTCTGCTGGGGCGTCGGCTCCCAGTGGATGTGCTCCAGCGCCTCGCGGGTGGCGATCACCTCGGCATCCGGCAGCACGCCCGCGCCCCAGAGGTGGTCGCCGTTGGCGTGAGTGACGACGATCCGGTCCACGGTGACGCCGTCGGCCAGCCGCTTGCGGCTCTCGGCGAGGAACTCGGCGGCGAGCGAGGGGTCGTAGGGCGTGTCGATCCACAGCGCCGTCCGCGGGCCGGCGAGCAGTCCGCAGTTGGCCAGGCCCCATCCTCGCTTCGGCGGGAGCCAGACGTAGAGGTCCTCGGCAATCGCGCTCACGTTCGCACGGTTGATCGTCATGGGCGCGATTATGCCGATGATGTGACAGTAGTGGAGCAAAAGCCTGATGAATCCGGCCACTTCCTGTCCCGGAGTCTCCCGGACTGTCCGGTTTGCCCCTGTCCGCGGCGGCCGAATCCTGCCCCCGCACGCTCAGGCCGAGGGCAGGATGCGGCAGACCTCGACCGTCACGTCCACGGTGTCCAGGCCGATCACGCGGCCCTCGACGGCGACGAACCCCTTCTCCCCGGAACGGAACAGCGCGGCCAGCGGGGACTGCCGGCCGGCCGCCGCCAGGGCTTCCACCGCCATCGCCGACCCGAACGCGAAGACCCCGCAGAGCACCACGCAGGGCGCCTGCCGGCCGGTCCGGGTGACGAACACGAAGCCGTGATCGCGGACCAGTTCGTCGGCCGCGTTGTACTGCGCCTCGAAGATCATCCCGCCCCAGCGGGCCCGGGCCGCGTGCGGGTGCTCCAGGCGGAAGTCCGGGAAGCCGGCCGCCAGTACGCCGGCCGAGTAGGCGTTGACGGCCGGCCCGCCGATCGAGAAGGTCGGCATCCTCGGGTCCTGCGCGCCCGCGGTGACCAGCTCGATGGTGGCCTTGCGGTTGATCTTCCGCAGCAGGTCGATGAGCTGGGCGATGGCCCGGGCCTCGGCCATCGGCATGAAGAGCACGTTCCGCGGGCCCCGGCTGGTGAGCCGGCAGCCGTCCTTGGCGTAGGCGAACTCGGCGGCCTCGACGCTCGGGGTGACGATCTGCACCCGGCCGTACGGCCCGAGCAGCACCCGCAGGAAGCCGTAACGCAGGAAGAGCCGGGTGCGGGCGAGCGAGCGGGCGGCGAGAAAGCCGATCACGGCCGGGACGAACCCGACCAGGATCTGGAGCAGGATCTCCATGGCACCCCCGCGCGGAAGACTCGGGCACGAACAGACGGCGCGGAGGTGATGCCCCGTGAGGCCCCGGGAACGCACGCATTCCGGGCCCCATCCAGCGCCCACGCCGGTGGACGCCCCGAATTCACCCGTACGGCTCAGCGTCTCGTCACGCTCCGTCATCACCTCCGGCCGCGCCGCCGTCCAGGCGCTTGATGTACTTCCGTTCGCTCGCGCAGCGCTCGTAGCCCAGCCAGGCATTGATCGCGAGCATCGGCGCATTGGTGGCGTCGTTGGCGGTGTAGGCCCACCGCAGACCGGCGGCGCGGGCCCGGCGCAGCGACTCCAGCTTGGCGAGCTTGGCCAGCCCCCGCCCCCGGTACGCCCGGCGGCAGGCGGTGAACGCCGACAGGTAGCGGTCCGCGCCGTCCGTGCTGACGGCGCTGAACGCGACGGGCAGGCCGTCGGCCACGGCGACCACGGTCAGCCCGCGGTCGAGGTCCGGGCGGTTCCACTCTCCCGCCAGCCAGTCGTCGTACTCGACGGCGTCCAGCACGATCTCGCCCGGCTCGTCCAGCGCCGCGTCGGCCTCGACCTCGAAGACCGGGCGGGGATCGGCCGCGAAGTCGCTCGCCGGGCGCAGCTCCACACCGGCCGGCAGCGGCGGGGCGGACGGCAGCGGCACGGTGAGGTCCCGGACCGCGAAGTGGGCGGTGCGGCCGGCGGTGAAGCCCCGGGCCTCGGCGAAGGCGCGCGAGCCGGGCTCGTCGTCCACCCAGCTGTGCAGCTCAACGACGCCGTGCCCGGCCAGGTGCCGCTCGGCGGCGGCCAGCAGGGCGGTGAAGGCCCCGCGCCGCCGGTACCCGGGCAGGACGCTGCCGTTGGCGTGGCCGACGCCGGTGGTCGTGGTGCCGACGACCACCCCGCAGCGGACCGCGCCGACCACCCGGCCGTCCAGTTCAGCGACGAAGGTGCGGTAGTGGGAGCCCTTCGGCGGCCGGGCCTCGCGCCAGACGAACATCTCGGGCGCCTGCACCAGGTGCTCGCGCCCGGCGCGGTGGGCCGCCGCGACGGCCTCGGCGTCCTCGGGTCGGAAGTCACGAATCGTCAGAAGTGTCATAGGGAGGTCACGGTAGCCCCACAGACGGACCGTCCGCCCCTGGTTTTTCCGGCCGGGACCGCCCCGACCTGCGGCGATGCCGCGGCCCGGCGGTACGGATCACTCATTGACGCCACGCCAAGCTCAAGTAATGCTCTGAGATGACCGGACCAGGCTTGGCAGCCGAGCCGCCCGGGGACATGCTTCACCAGCACGGCCCGGCGGCCCCGGCGACGAGGCCCGGCCGACCGACGGCCTTCCCACCCGGCCCTCCGAAGGGGGCGCACCGATGACCTCCCCCGCCCTGCACCCCGCACCCCGTACGCCCGCACCGACGACGGGCGGCGCTCACACCAGCGGCACCGCCCACACCACCGGTACCGCGCGGGCGGCCGGCACCGCGCGCCGGCTCGGCATCGGCCTCGGCTGGCGCAGCGAGATCGACACCGTGGTCGAACGGCAGCCCGGCCTGGACTGGGTCGAGGTGGTCGCCGAGAACGTCTGCGCCGGCCACCTCCCCGAGTCCCTGCGGATCCTGCGCGAGCGCGGCCTCACCGTGGTCCCGCACGGCGTCGGGCTCGGCCTCGGCGGCGCCGACCGGCCCGACCCGGCCCGCCTCGACCGGCTCGCCGAGACCGCCGGGGCGCTCGGCTCGCCGCTGGTCACCGAGCACCTGGCGTTCGTCCGGGCCGGCGGCCTGGAGGCCGGCCACCTGCTGCCGGTACCCCGCTCGCGCGACGCCCTGCGGGTGATCGCCGAGAACGTCCGGATCGCCCAGGACCGGCTGCCGGTGCCGCTGGCCCTGGAGAACATCGCCGCCCAGCTGGCCTGGCCGGACGACGAGCTGACCGAGGGCCAGTTCCTCGCCGAGCTGGTCGAGCGCACCGGTGTACGGCTGCTGATCGACGTCGCCAACCTGCACACCAACCGGGTCAACCTCGGCATCGACCCGGCCGCCGAGCTGGACCGCCTGCCGCTGGAGGCGCTCGCCTACGTGCACGTCGCGGGTGGCACCCTGGTCGACGGCGTCTGGCACGACACCCACGCCCACCCGGTCACCGAACCGGTGCTGGAGGTGCTGGCCGAGCTGTGCGCGCGGGTCGCCCCGCCCGGGGTGCTGCTGGAGCGCGACGCCGCGTTCCCGCCGCCCGCCGAGCTCGCGGCCGAACTCGACGCCATCCGGCGGGTGCTGGACGGCGGTGCTCCCCGATGACCGCCGCCCCGCACACCGGCACCCAGCCGGACACCGGCACCGACCCGGGCACCGACACCGACGCCGCCCGCGCCCGGCTGGCCGCCCGGCAGACCGGACTGCTGACCGCCCTGGTGGCCGGCGGCCCGGTGCCGCCCGGCTTCGACCCCGCGCAGGTGCGCGCGCAGGCCGCCGGTCTGGCCGCCAAGCGGCGCGACACCGCCGCCAAGGTCGCCCCGGACCTGCCCCGTCTGCTCGGTGCACAGTACGGCCCGCTATTCCTCGCCTACGCCCGCAGCCATCCGCAGACCGGCGGCTACCGCGCCGACGCCCGGGCCTTCGCCGCCTGGGTGCTCGCCGAAGGCCCGAGCCCGGGAGGACCGGGCGCCGGCGGCGCGGGGCCGGACGCCGACGTCCACCGCTCGCTGGCGCGGTGGCTCGACCCGGCCCCGGAACGCCCGCCGGGCCCGCTCGCCCGCCTGCGGCGAGCCCTGCGCCCGGGCCGCGACGCCTGAGCGGCGTCCCGCCGCACCCCTGCACCCCAGAACCGCCCGAACCACGGCGCCGCGCGCGCCCGGACCACGTCTCACCGACCGGGGGAACCACCCATGTGGCACGACGCCTACTACCTGATCCCCGCCGCCGCCCTGGCCGCCACCGTCCTGTGGGCCTCACGGGCCCGGCAGGCCGCCCTGCGCGTCCCCAACCCCCAGGGCCTGCCCGGCCGCGGCCTCCCGCTGCTCCACGCCGCCTTCCTGGCCGGCGGCCCCGGCCGGGTCTTCGACACCGCGCTGGTCCGGATGCACCGGGCCGGCCACGTCGTGGTCAGCCGCTCCCGGCTGGTCACCGTCACCACCGACCGCCCGCAGGACACCGTGGAGCGCGCGATCGTCGAGGCGGTCGGCCCGTCCCGTAGCCTCGGCCTCGACCCGCTGCGCCTCACCGTGATGCGCTCGCCCAGCGTCCAGGCGATCGGCGACGAGCTCGCCGGACGCGGCCTGCTGCGCAACCCCGTCCGGCTGCGCCGGGCGAGGACCGCGCACCGGTCCATCTGGCTCGCGCTGCTGCTCACGGCGGCCCTCACCGCCCTCGCCTACCCGCTCGCCTCACACGACGGGTCCGGCGACGACGGTCCCGCGCTGTGGATCCCGCCGCTGCTGCTCGTCGTCGGCCTGCTCGCGCTGCTCGGCACCCGGCCGCCCAAGGGCCGGATCACCCCGGCCGGGCGCCGCCAGCTCGGCCTGATGGACAACGGCACGCCGTGGCGACCCCGGCACGGGGCCCGCAACGCCGACGCCGCACTGCTCGGCGCCATCGCGCTCGGCGGCCTGGCCGCCGTCGGCGCCGCCGAGTTCGCCGACGAGGAGCTGCAGCAGGCGCTGCTCGCCTCGGCCGCCGCCGACCAGACGGTCAGGGCGGCCGGCTGGTCCGCCGCCGGCTCGCCGTCCGCGTCCTCCTCGTCGTCCTCCGGCTCCTCGTCCTCCGGCTCCTCGTCCTCCGGCTGCGGCAGCAGCCCGGCGGTCTGGTGCGGCTCGTCCTCCGACTCCGGCCCGTCCGACTCCGGCTCCGGCTCCTCGGGTTCGAGCTGCGGCGGGAGCAGCGGCTGCGGAGGCGGCTCCTCGTCGTCCTCCAGCTGCTCCTCGGGGTCCTCCGGCTGCGGGTCCTCCTCCTCGTCCAGCTGCGGTTCCAGCTGCGGCGGCGGCTGCGGCTCCTGACCACCGCGCCCCCGGCGGACGCCCCGACGGACGTCACAGTTCGGTATCGCGGACCGGGAACACGTACCGCGTGCGGCGCGGCCGGGTCTACAACAAGCCCATGTGGTTGCTCTTCCTGCTCCCGGCCTGCGTCGCCGCGGTGCTCTCCTGCATCCGGCTGGTCCGGATGACCGCCGCCGCCGACGCGTTCTCCGGGCAGGAGGGCCCCCGACCGCCCGAGGCGGTCGGCATCGGACTGTACGAGACCGCCTACCTGGCCGGCGGACCGGACCGGGTCGTCGAACTCGCCCTCGTCCTGATGGCCTCCCGGGGCCGGCTGCACCTCGCCCACACCGGCTGGACCACCGTCGTCGACCCGCGCGGGCGCAGCCGGCTGGAGCGGGCGGTGATCGCCACCGTCGGCCCGGAGGGCCAGTGCCGCACCGACGACCTGCGGGCCGCGATGGCCGCCCACCCCACCGTGCTGGAGATCGGCAGCCGGCTGTCGCTGGCCGGGCTGGCCACCCCGGCGGCCGTCCAGCGGCACACCGTGCTGGTGGTCCGGCAGGTCCGGCAGGCGCTGCTGCTCTCCCTGGTGCTGCTGGCCCTCGCGCTGGTCGCCGGCGGTCTGCTGGAGGGTGACGCGCTGACCCCGCTGGCCTGGTTCTCGCTGCCGCTGGTGCTCACCTCGGGCACCCTGCTGATGGCCCGGGTCGACGTCTACCCCTACACCCGCTGGGCCTCGCCGGTCGGCCAGGAGGTGCTCCGCGAGGTGCGCCCGCCGCGCCAGCACGGGCTGACCGACGACGACGAGCGCGAACTGCTCACCGCCGTCGCCATGAACGGCCCGGCCGCCCTCCCGGACGCCCGGCTGCGCGCCGCCCTGCGCCGCCACTGACGCCGGACGCCGCCACTGACGCGGGGAGGGGTCCCGTCCGGTGCGGACGGGACCCCTCCTTCGCCTACCGCGCCGCTCAGACCAGGCCGTTGAGCAGCTCGGCGACCGGCTTGCGGCGGCCGGTGAAGAACGGCACCTCCTCGCGGACGTGCAGCCGGGCCCGGGACGGGCGCAGGTCGCGCATCAGGTCCACGATCCGGTGCAGCTCGTCCGCCTCGAAGGCGAGCAGCCACTCGTAGTCGCCCAGCGCGAACGAGGCGACGGTGTTGGCCCGCACGTCCGGGTAGCCGCGCGCCATCTGGCCGTGCTCGGCGAGCATCGCGCGCCGCTCGGCGTCCGGCAGCAGGTACCACTCGTAGGAGCGGACGAACGGGTAGACGCAGACGTAGTCGCGCGGGCGCTCGTCGGCGAGGAACGCCGGGATGTGCGACTTGTTGAACTCCGCCGGGCGGTGCAGCGCCATGTTCGACCAGACCGGCTCCAGCAGCCGGCCCAGGCCGGTGCGGCGGAAGCGGTTGTACGCCTCCTGCAGGTCGTCGGAGTCCTCGGCGTGCCACCAGACCAGGATGTCGGCGTCGGCGCGCAGACCGGACACGTCGTAGGTGCCGCGCACCAGGACGTCCTTGGCGGCCAGCTGCGCGAACAGCTCGTCGACCTCGGCGGCCAGCCCGGTGCGGTCCTCGGGCAGGGCGCCCTTGAGCTTGAACACCGACCACATGGTGTAGCGGATGACCTGGTTCAGGTCGCGCGCCTTCTTCTTCGCGGGCTGCTCGGCGGCCTGCTGCTCAACGGTCTCAGTCATGCGCCCATTGTCCTCTCCGTGACGTTCGCCCCGGTCAGCGGGGTCAACACTCTGTCGAGCCCGGCGACGGCCGCCCGGGCGCTCGCGATGCACGCCGGGATGCCGACGCCGTCGTACGCCGCCCCGCACAGCGCCAGCGCGCCGACCCGGTCCGCGGCGGCCCGGATCCGGGCCACCCGGTCCAGGTGGCCGACCGGGTACTGCGGCAGTCCGGCCCGCCAGCGGGTGACGGCGGTGTCGTAGGGGCGGGCGGTCAGACCGATCGCCTCGCCCAGGTCGGCCAGCGAGCGGGCGACCAGTTCCCCGTCGTCCAGCTCCAGCGGCTCCTCCTCGTGCAGCCGCCCCAGCGAGGTGCGCAGCACGAAGGTGTCCGGGGCCGAGCGCTCCAGCCAGCCCCACTTGTTGGAGGAGAACGTCGACGCCTTGATCCGGCGGCCGTCCACCGGCGGGACGAGGAAGCCGCTGCCCGCCGGCGGCTCGGGCAGGTCGGCGCGGCGGAAGGCCAGGGTGACCAGCGCCATCCCGGCGTACTCGACGCCGTCCAGCTCGGCGGCGGCGGCCGGCGCGTCGGCGCGCAGCAGCCGGGCGGCGGCGGGCGCCGGCACGGCCAGCACGACGGCGTCCGCGTGCAGGGTGTCGCCGTCGCCGGTGGTCACCCGCCAGCCGTCGGCGGTGCGGCGCAGCGCGGTCACCTCGGTGCGGGTGCGCAGGTCGACGCCGGCCTCCGCGCAGGCCGCGGCGACCGCCGCCGGCAGGGTGCCGAGGCCGCCGCGCAGGCCCTGGAAGACGGGGGTGTCGCCCTTCGGCCGGCCGGCCAGCTCGCGCACCCCGTCGAGCAGCGACCCGCCGCCCCGGGCGAGCGGCAGCAGCGCGGGCACCGCGGCCCGCAGCGAGATCTCGTCGGCGTGCCCGGCGTAGACGCCGCCCAGCAGCGGCTCCACCAGCCGGTCCACCACCTCGCGGCCGAGCCGGTCGGCGACGTAGCGGCCGATCGCGACGTCGTCCGCGACCGCCTCGCCGGCCGCCTCGTGCCGGGCCCGCTCAAGCCCCTCGGGGCTCAGCACCCCGGAGTCCGCCAGCGCGGCGAGGTCCCCGGGAACGCCCATGACCTGCCCGCCGGGCAGCGGACGCAGCGCGCCCCGGGTCCAGATCGCGGCCTTGGCGGTGGTCGGCGGCTCCAGCTGCTCCGCGAGTCCGACCGCCCGCGCCAGCTCGACCGCCTCCGGCCGCCGCGCCAGCATCGACTCGGCCCCGAGGTCCACCCGGACCCCGCCGACCTCGCCGCCCCACAGCTTCCCGCCCAGCCGCTCCGACGCCTCCACCAGCGTCACCCGCGCCCGCACGGGCTCCCCCGTACCCCCACCGAGCACGGCGGCAGCGGTCAGTCCCGCGATACCGCCGCCGATCACCACGACATGTGCCTGCGCCATGCTTCGCAGTCTCGCAGGTCTTTACACCTTTGCCTCAATCCGCTGCACGCTTCGCCCCGGGGGCGGGGACGAGCGCGTCGAGGTCGATGTCCAGCGGGAACGGCACCGGCCGCTCCAGCCGCTTCCGGAAGATCCCGGCCGGGGCGTAGGCCGGCACATTGGCATCCAGCTCGTAGGTGTGCACCACCGGCAGCCCCTCCTCCTCCTCGATCACCCAGTAGTGCGGGATCCCGGCCTCGGCGTACTTCCGGAGCTTGACGACGCGGTCACGGTGAGCGGACTCGGGGGAGACCACCTCCACCACGAGCGCCACGTCGGCCGCTGCGAAATACGTCCGGTCGGGGTCGTAGTCGGTTGTCGCGACCACCAGATCGGGCTCGGGCCGATGACGCGCGTCCAGCTTGATCGTCATCTCGCGCTCGGCCAGGAAGCCTTCCGGCACGAGTTCCTCCAGGAGTGCGGTCAGGCCGGTGACCGCTCGACTGTGCCACGACCGCTGCGGGGAGGTCCTGAAGACCAGCGCTCCGTCCAGCACTTCAGTGTGGCGCGGCGCCTGAGGCAGGTGATCGAGGTCGTCGGCGAACCACCCCTCTGCATGGGGTGCGTACATCCGGTCCGGCAGCTCACCCATGGGCCCACGGTAGCGAGTCGCCGGGTGGCCGTCGGACCTCGTTAGGCTCGACCCCATGGAGAAGGTGCTGGTGAGTGCGTGTCTGGCCGGGGTGCCGTGTCGGTACGACGGGCGGGCGAAGGCGGCGCGGGCGGTTGCCGAACTGGTGGCCGAGGGGCGCGGGGTCGTGGTGTGCCCGGAGGGGGCGGGCGGGTTGCCGACGCCTCGGCCGGCGGCGGAGATCGTCGGCGGGGACGGGGCGGACGTGCTGGACGGGCGGGCGCGGGTGGTGGACACGACCGGCGCGGACTGCACCGAGGAGTTCGTCGCCGGGGCGCGGGCGGCGCTCGCCGCGGCCGAGGCGTCGGGGGCGCGGCGGGCGCTGCTGATGGCCCGCAGCCCGTCCTGCGGGTGCGGGCAGGTGTACGACGGCACGTTCGGCGGGACGCTGCGGCCGGGGGACGGCGTGACGGCGGCACTGCTGCGGCGCGCGGGCATCGAGGTGGAGGCCGTCTGACGCCTTGTCCGGCCCGCAGCCGATACGTGATCAAGCTGCGATGTCCCGAGGGGATCCGATCCGGGCCGCCTCCCGTCGAATGGTCCGAGCGTCCCGAGGGGGGACGCCGGACGGTCGACGCGGGAGGGCCCCAAGGTGGGAAGAGGACGGCGAAGAGCGGGGACACTGGCGGCGGTGGCGGTGACCGCGGCGCTGGCGGCGGGGTGCAGCGCCGGCTCCAGCGACGGCGCCGCGGACCGCGCGGCGGCGGCCCCGGCGCAGGCCGCGGCCGGGGAGGCGGCCAAGGGGGACGCCCCGCTGGGCGGACCGGGTTCGGCCGCCTCGGCGGCGGCCCCCCAGGCCGCGGCGACCGGGCAGCCCGCCGCGGCCCCGGTGGTGGACGCCCGGCAGATCGCGTACTCGGCGCAGCTGACGGTGCGGGTGGCCAAGGTGGACGAGACGCTGGACCGGGCCCGCGCGCTGGCGCTCGCCGCCGGCGGCTACGTGGCGAGCGAGACGGCGAGCGGCACCGGCCCCGGCACCGGTGGCGAGCCCACGGCGACCGGTGTGCAGAGCGGGCAGCTCACGGTGAAGGTGCCGTCGGCGGCGTTCCAGCAAACGCTGGACCAGCTGGCCGCGCTCGGAGAGGTGGTGTCCCGGCGCAGCCAGGCGGAGGACCTGACCCAGCAGGTCGCGGACGTCAACAGCCGGATGCAGAGCCAGCAGGCCAGCGTGGACCGGGTGCGGGCGCTGATGGCGCAGGCGAAGTCGCTGTCCGAGATCGTCAGTCTGGAGAGCGAGCTGAGCCGCCGGGAGGCGGACCTGGAGTCGCTGCAGAAGCAGGTGAAGGAGCTGTCGGCGCGGACCTCGCTGTCCACCGTCACGCTGGACGTGCGCCCGAAGCCGAGCACCGCCCAGCCCGAGGCGCCGGCTCCCGAGGAGGACGACGACGGTTTCTGGGCCGAGGTCGGCTCGGCGCTGGGCGGCGGCTGGCACGTGCTGTTCCTGATCGTGCGCGGGCTGTTCGTGGCCCTGGCCGCGCTGCTGCCGTTCCTGCTGGTGGTGGTGCCGGTGGCGGCGGCGGTGTGGGTGGTGCGCCGCCGGTGGGCGCGGACGGCACGTGAGCGCGGTCGGGATCGGGATCGGGAGCCGATTCCGGGCTTCGCGCCGCCGCCGCCGTCGTCCCCGCCCGGTGCCGAACAGGAGCCGGAGCAGGAACCCGCGCGGGACGACGAGCAGGATCAGGACCAGGAGTCACGGACGCCCTGACACCCGGTACGACGACGGCGGCGGACCCCTCCGGTCTCCCGGACGGGGCCCGCCGCCGTCGCGGTGTCAGCGGGCGCTGGCCTCGTGCACGAAGGCGACCAGGCGGGAGAGCGCGTCCGGGTCCATGGTGGGCAGCACACCGTGGCCGAGGTTGAAGATGTGGCCGCTGGTGCCCAGCGCCTGCGCGGCGTGCAGCACCTCGCGGGCCTTGGTCTCGACGGCCCTGGTCGGCGCGAACAGCACCGCCGGGTCGAGGTTGCCCTGCAGGCCCTTGCCGGGGCCGACCCGCTCGGCGGCGACGTTCAGCGGCACCCGCCAGTCGACGCCGACCACGTCCGCGCCGGCCTGGCCCATCAGACCGAGCAGCTCGCCGGTGCCGACGCCGAAGTGGATCCGCGGCACGCCGTAGCCGGCGACCGCGTCGAACACCTTGGTGCTGGCCGGCATGACCGAGCGGCGGTAGTCGTCCGGGGCGAGCGAGCCGACCCAGGAGTCGAACAGCTGGACGGCGGAGGCGCCGGCCTCGATCTGCACCTTCAGGAAGGCGGAGGTGATGTCGGCCAGCCGGTCGACCAGGGCGGCCCACAGCTCGGGCGCGCCGTACATCATGGCCTTGGTGTTCTCGTGGTTCTTGGACGGGCCGCCCTCGACCAGGTAGCTGGCCAGCGTGTAGGGGGCGCCGGCGAAGCCGATCAGCGGGGTGGAGCCGAGCTCGTCGACGAGCAGGCCGACCGCCTCGGTGATGTAGGGGACGTCGTCCGGCTCCAGCGGGCGCAGCCGCTTCAGGTCCTCGGCGGTGCGGATCGGGTCGGCGATGACCGGGCCGATGCCGGGCTTGATGTCGACGTCGATGCCGATCGCCTTGAGCGGGACCACGATGTCGCTGAAGAAGATCGCCGCGTCCACCTTGTGCCGGCGCACCGGCTGGAGGGTGATCTCCTTGACCAGCTCGGGCCGCATGCAGGACTCCAGCATGGGGATGCCCTCGCGGACCTTCAGGTACTCGGGCAGCGAGCGGCCGGCCTGACGCATGAACCACACCGGGGTGTGCGGTACCGGCTCGTGCCGGCAGGCGCGCAGGAACGCCGAGTCGTACGCGGCGCCGCCGCGCGCGTCGGGCTGCTGACCGGGGGTGGCGCCGGTCGGGGGGACTGCCGGGGTGGCTGCCGTGGTGTCTGCCGTCGTCTCGCTCACGCTCCAAATCTTCGCACGCGGCCCGGACCCGTCCGCCCCGTCGGCCTCGTCGGTTCCTCCAAGATCTGGCCGGATTGCCGCTCCGGCGCGCCGCGCGGGAAGAAGTTGCGGCGATTACCCGCGTTTTCGACCTAGTCTTCGGGTCATGGCAGCGGTCGGAGGGCACCCCGCACAGGGTGGCGGAGCAGGTGGCGGAACGGGTCGGGAGGCGGCGCCGAGCGAGTTCCGGGCTGCCGTGGAGGCGTTCTCCGAGGCCCGGCTGCGCCCCGAGGTCGTCCTCTCCCCCGCCCCGGCGCCCCGCCGGCTGGCGCCGTTCTCCTTCGCGCTGACCGCGACCGTCGAGGTGGACGGCGAGGAGCTGGCCGACGGCCGGCTGGTGCTGCTGCACGACCCGGCCGGGCAGGAGGCCTGGAACGGGGACTTCCGGGTGGTCACCATGACCCGGGCCGAGCTGGAGCCGGAGATGGCCGGCGACCCGATGCTCTCCGAGGTCGGCTGGGCCTGGCTGCTGGACGCGCTGCAGGCGCACGGCGCCGGGTACGCGGAGCCGTCCGGCACGGTGAGCCTGTGCGCCTCGCAGTACTTCGGCGGGCTGGCGGACCGCGCGTCGAGCACCGAGATCGAGATCCGGGCGTCCTGGACGCCGGCCGACGGCCGTTTCGAGCGGCACCTGGCGGCCTGGGGGGACCTGCTCTGCATCAGCGCGGGCCTGCCCCCGGCCTCCCCGACCCCGTACTCCCCCGCGGACGTCACGTCACTCGGTGGAGTGGTCCCGATGCCGGCGCGGCGACGCCCCCGTTCGCACTGAGGAGTGGCGCCCGGCCCTGGCGTCATCGGTCGGCGCGCCGCCACTCCCAAGGCTGACAGCGTGTGACTTCAGAGCGGCTCTTCGTCAACAAATCGTTCGGAACTGACCGCTTTGCGCTGGATCTGATCGATTTTGTGCGATTTCCAAGCATGTCGCATCAGTCATCTGCGCGATTTGTCCGTATTGTGACTCACTAGATCGTGATCTTTCGCTAAAGCCGGGCACGGATGCTGCCGAAGCAGACTGTGACCCTTTCCGAACGCGGAACACTCCGACCGCCCCCTCGGGGTTCCGTCCGCCACTCCCGCAGGAGGCCTGGTGTCGGTCCTTCTTGAGCACCCCGCAAACGTGGTCGCCTACCGCCCGACCAAGCCCACCGCCATGGTGGTCATCGCCGATCCCCGCGTCCGAAACACCGTCACCCGTCACCTCTGGGCGCTCGGCGTCCGGGACGTGATCGAGGTGTCCTCGATCGCCGAGGCCCGCCCCCGGGTCTCCACCCCGCGCGACATCTGCGTCGCCGACGTCCACCTCCCCGACGGCTCCGGACTCACCATCCTGGCCGAGACCCGCGCCGCCGGCTGGCCCAACGGCCTGGCGCTCTCCGCCGCCGACGACATCGGCGCCGTGCGCAGCGCGCTCGCCGGCGGGGTCAAGGGCTACGTGGTCACCGGCACCCGCACCAATGTCGCCATGCCGGGCCGCCCCGGCCTGCCGCTCGGTGCCGCCGGACTGGCCGGGCGGATGCGCCGGCCCGGGATGCCGGGCATGCCGGGCGCGCACGGTGCGCCGGGCGCTCCCGGGGCGCACGGCGCGCCGGGTGCGCAGCAGGCCGCGTACCGCGAGCTCTCCGGTCGCGAGGTGGAGGTGCTGCGACTGGTGGCCGAGGGCCAGTCCAACAAGGCGATCGGCGTCGCGATGGGCCTCTCGGCGCTCACCGTGAAGAGCCACCTCGCCCGGATCGCCCGCAAGCTCGGTACCGGCGACCGCGCCGGGATGGTCGCGGTCGCGCTGCGCACCGGCATCATCCACTGAGCAGCCCGCCGCTGCGGCGGCCATGGAGGAACGTTTCCTCCGTGGCCGCCGCAGCGCGCTGAGGAGTGCCCGGTTCGCCGCCGCGGCGGCGAACCCGCGGCCCCCGTCATCGGTCTGACCAGTCCGACAACACTCCCGGTCGCGGGGACCGTCGTACCCTTGGGGAGTGACCGACGCCGTAGCAGCCATCCCAGAAGAAGCAGCCCCGGTCCCGCTCCTCGAACCGAAGGAGGGGATCCCTCCGGTCGTGGCGGACGAGCAGGCGCTGGCCGCCACCATCGCCGCCTTCGCGGCGGGAACCGGACCGGTCGCCGTCGACGCCGAGCGGGCCTCCGGCTACCGCTACGGCCAGCGGGCGTACCTCATCCAGCTGCGCCGCGCGGGCGCCGGTACCGCGCTGATCGACCCGATCGCCTGCCCCGACCTCGGCGCACTGGGCGCGGCCCTCGCGGACACCGAGTGGGTGGTGCACGCCGCCACCCAGGACCTGCCCTGCCTGGCCGAGGTGGGCATGAGACCGGGGCGCCTGTTCGACACCGAGCTGGCCGGACGGATCGCCGGCTTCGCCCGGGTCGGCCTCGGGCCGATGACCGAGAGCGTGCTCGGGCTGAGCCTGGCCAAGGAGCACTCCGCGGTCGACTGGTCCACCCGCCCGCTGCCCGAACCGTGGCTGCGCTACGCCGCTCTGGACGTCGAGGTGCTGGTCGAGCTGCGCAACGCACTCGAACGGGAGCTGGACGTCCAGGGCAAGCTCGACTGGGCCCTGGAGGAGTTCGCGGCGATCGCCGCGGCCCCCCGCCCGGCGCCGCGCACCGACCCCTGGCGCCGCACCTCACAGCTGCACAAGGTGCGCCGGCGCCGCCAGCTGGTCGTGGTGCGCGAGCTGTGGCTGGCCCGCGACCGGATGGCGCAGGACCGCGACGTCTCGCCGGGCCGGGTGCTGTCGGACGCCGCGATCGTCAACGCCGCGCTGGCCATGCCGCTCAACATCGCCGCGCTGCAGTCCGTCCAGGGCTTCGGACCGCGGGTGCACCGGCGCCAGCTGGAGCAGTGGCTGGCAGCCGTCCAGCGCGGGCGGGAGGTGCCGGAGAACCAGCTGCCGCCGGCCGCCGCACCGCACGACGGCCCGCCGCCGCCGCGCGCCTGGGCCGAGAAGGACCCGGTCGCGGCTGCCCGGCTGAGCGGGGCGCGCGCCGCGGTGAGCGAGCTGGCCGAGCACCACCACCTGCCGGCCGAGAACCTGATCACCCCGGACCTGGTCCGCCGGGTGTCCTGGGAGCCGCCGGCCGACGCCTCCGCGGCGAACGTGGCCGCGGCGCTGCGTCGGCTGGGCGCCCGCCAGTGGCAGGTGGACCTGGTCGCCCCGGTGATCTCCACCGCCTTCGCCAAGGCGGCGGAGACGGCGGCGCAGCAGGGCTGAGCGGCGGAGGAGCAGGAGGAAGGGGATGTCGCCCGGTCGGGCGGCATCCCCTTCGGCGTTCCCCGCGGCGTTCCGTTCGGCGTCCCGTTCGGCGCTCGCGGAGCGGAACGTGTCCGGGGACACATCGCGAGAGTCGCCGGACGGGCCTGGGCAGGGTGGTTACCGGCGGGTAGCATGGCGGGGAAGCGGCGCCGCTCACATCCCCTCGTGCGATGGTGAGCGGCAGCCTGCCCACCTGAACCGTTGGTCCCTGGGAGGAGAGCCCCCGTGCCTCGTACCGTGAGGGACGTCGTCTTCGTCGACGGCGTCCGCACCCCGTTCGGCAAGGCCGGCCCGAAGGGCATCTACCACGAGACGCGCGCCGACGACCTGGTCGTCAAGTGCATCCGGGAGCTCGTGCGTCGTAACCCGAACCTGCCCGTCGAGCGCATCGACGAGGTCGCCATCGCGGCCACCACGCAGATCGGCGACCAGGGTCTGACCATCGGCCGCACCGCCGCGCTGCTGTCCGGCCTGCCGAAGTCCGTCCCCGGCTACGCGATCGACCGCATGTGCGCCGGCGCGCTGACCGCCGTGACCACCACCGCCGGCGGCATCGCCTTCGGCGCGTACGACGTGGTCGTGGCCGGCGGCGTGGAGCACATGGGCCGTCACCCGATGGGCGAGGGCGTCGACCCGAACCCGCGCTTCGTCTCCGAGAAGCTGGTCGACGAGTCCGCCCTGTTCATGGGCATGACCGCGGAGAACCTGCACGACCGGTTCCCGCACCTGACCAAGGAGCGCTGCGACGCCTACGCGGTGCGCTCGCAGGAGAAGGCCGCCAAGGCGTACGCCAACGGCGACATCCAGCCCGACCTGGTGCCGATCTCGATCCGCAACACCAACCCCGAGGTCGGCGAGACCGGCTGGGGCCTGGCCACCGTGGACGAGCCGATGCGCCCGGGCACCACGATGGAGAGCCTGGCGGGGCTCAAGACCCCGTTCCGCCCGCACGGCAACATCACCGCGGGCAACTCGGCCGGTCTCAACGACGGTGCCACCGCCTCGCTGCTGGCCGCCGAGGACGTGGCCGAGGAGCTGGGCCTGCCGGTCAGGATGCGCCTGGTCTCGTACGCCTTCGCCGGCGTCGAGCCCGAGGTGATGGGCATCGGCCCGGTGCCGGCCACCGAGAAGGCACTGGCCAAGGCCGGCCTGACCATCGACGACATCGGCGCGTTCGAGGTCAACGAGGCCTTCGCCGTCCAGGTGCTGGCGTTCCTGGACCACTACGGCATCGCGGACGACGACGAGCGGGTCAACCCGTACGGCGGCGCGATCGCGTTCGGCCACCCGCTGGCCTCCTCCGGCGTGCGCCTGATGAACCAGCTGGCCCGCCGCTTCGAGCAGCGCCCGGACGTCCGCTACGGCCTCACCACGATGTGCATCGGCTTCGGCATGGGCGGCACGGTCATCTGGGAGAACCCCCACTGGAACGGCGCGACCCAGAAGACCGAGTTCGAGGGTGGTAAGTGAGCATGAGCACCACGACTGAGCTGCTGACCCGCGGCGCCGAGCTCTTCCCCGGCGAGGTCGTCACCACCGCGCACGTGCGTCACCTGGACCTGCCGCTGCAGGCCGGCCGGCTGGCCCTGATCACCCTGGACAACGGCTTCGACCACACCAAGCCGACCACCTTCGGCCCGGGCTCGCTGCTCAAGCTGGACGAGGCGCTGGACCAGGTCGAGGCGGAGGCCGCCGAGGGCGCCATCGTCGGTGCCGCGATCACCGGCAAGCCGTTCATCTTCGCCGTCGGCGCCGACCTCAAGGGCGTCGAGCTGCTCAAGGCGCACGCGGACGCGCTGGCCATCGGCAAGGGCGGCCACGAGGTCTTCAAGCGGATCGCCGCGCTGCCCGTCCCGACCTTCGCGTTCTACAACGGCGCGGCAATGGGCGGCGGCGTCGAGGTCGGCCTGCACTGCGACTACCGCACGGTGTCGGCGGGCGTCCCGGCGTTCTCGCTGCCCGAGGTCTTCCTCGGCCTCGTCCCCGGCTGGGGCGGCTGCAGCATCCTGCCGAACCTGATCGGCCCGGCCAAGGCCGTCAAGGTGATCGTCGAGAACTCGATGGCGCAGAACAAGCAGCTCAAGGGCAAGGACGTGTTCGAGCTGGGGATCGCCGACGCGATCTTCGAGCCGGCCGACTTCCTGGAGCAGTCGCTGTTCTGGGCGGCCCGGGTGCTCAAGGGCGACGTGGTCGTCGAGCGCGAGGCGATCGACCGCGGCAAGGCCTGGGACGACGCCGTCGCCTGGGGCCGGCTGGTCGCCGACGCCAAGGTGCACGGGGCGGCCCCGGCCGCCTACCGGGCGCTGGACATCATCGCCCAGGTCAAGGACGAGAACCTGCAGGCCGGCTTCGACGCCGAGGACGCGGCGCTGGCCGACCTCATCATGGGCGGCGAGCTGCGCAGCGGCATCTACGCCTTCAACCTGGTGCAGCGCCGCGCCAAGCGCCCGGTCGGCGCCCCGGACAAGTCGCTGGCCCGCCCGGTCACCAAGGTCGGCGTCGTCGGCGCCGGTCTGATGGCCTCGCAGCTGGCGCTGCTGTTCGCCCGCCGGCTGGAGGTGCCGGTGGTCCTCACCGACATCGACCAGGAGCGCGTCGACAAGGGCGTGGGCTACGTCCACGCCGAGATCGACAAGCTGCTGGAGAAGGGCCGGATCGGCAAGGACAAGTCCAACCGCCTCAAGGGCCTGGTCTCCGGCTCGCTGGACAAGGCCGCGGCCTTCGGCGACGCCGACTTCGTGATCGAGGCCGTGTTCGAGGAGATGGGCGTCAAGCAGACCGTCTTCGCGGACCTGGAGAACGTGGTCTCGCCGACCTGCGTGCTGGCGACCAACACCTCCTCGCTGTCGGTCACCGAGATGGCCTCGAAGCTGAAGCACCCGGAGCGGGTCGTCGGCTTCCACTTCTTCAACCCGGTCGCGATCCTGCCGCTGCTGGAGATCGTCCGCGGCGAGAAGACCGACGACGCCTCGCTGGCCACCGCCTTCGGCGTCTCGAAGAAGCTGCGGAAGACCTCGGTGCTGGTCAAGGACGCCCCGGCGTTCGTGGTCAACCGGATCCTGACCCGCTTCATGGGCGAGATCCAGAACATCATCGACGAGGGCACCCCGATCGCCACCGTCGAGAAGGGCGTCGAGCCGCTCGGCCTGCCGATGTCCCCGATCGTGCTGCTGGAGCTGGTCGGCCCGGCCATCGCCCTGCACGTCTCGGAGACCCTGCACGGCGCGTTCCCGGAGCGGTTCACCGTCTCCGAGAACCTCGGCAAGGTGGTCAAGGCCGGCAAGCGCGGCTTCTACACCTGGGTGGACGGCCAGCAGGTCCTCGACCCCGAGGTGCTGGAGCTGCTCTCCTTCGGCGACACCGTGCTGACCGAGGAGCAGGTCCTCGGCCGCGCCCTGGAGGCCGTCGCGCAGGAGATCGGCCTGATGCTGGAGGAGGGTGTCGTCGCCGAGGCGCAGGACGTCGACCTCTGCATGATCACCGGTGCCGGCTGGCCCTTCCACCTGGGCGGGATCACCCCGTACCTGGACCGTGAGGGCGTCTCGGAGCGGGTGAACGGCAAGCGCTTCCTCGCCCCGGGTACGGCCTCCGTGCCCGCCTAGGCGAACGACGAAGGGCCCCGGTGACCATCCGGTCACCGGGGCCCTCTGCGTTGCGCCCGGGGCCGCTCAGCGCTTGAGGCGGTAGACGACGGTGTCGGCGAAGACGCCGACCATCTCGTAGTGGGTGTCCAGCAGGTTCTCGATCTTCGGGATCATGCCGGGCTGGTACGGCGCGAGGCCGGAATCGTCGACGACGACCTCGGGCAGGCTCTTGGCGATCTCCTGGTCGAAGGTCTGCCAGGCGTTGGCCATCGAGAACTGCTCGCCGACGTTGGGGCTGCCGTCCTTGCCGCCGCTGTAGTTGGTCAGGAAGCCCGCGGTGAGGTAGCGGGTGGCGGGCTTGCGGTCGGCCAGCCAGTACAGCTCCGGGTGCATGCCCCAGACCAGCACGGTGTCCTTGGGGGTGGTCTGCGCGGCGACCGCGGTGGCGACCTCGGTGGTGCGGTCCAGCCGCTCCCCCGGCCAGGCCAGCGCCAGGCCCCAGAAGACGCTGGCGGCGGCCGTGGTGTACACCAGCACGGGCTTCCAGCGGACGGCCGAGGTGGCGATCGCCCCGGTGCCCAGCAGCACCAGCGGGGGCATCAGCTGGAGGTAGTAGTGGCCGAAGAAGTGGAAGCCCATGCTGACCGCCACGACCGAGGAGAGCAGCCACACCCACAGGTCGGTGGTGGAGCCGTGCTCCTCGCCGGCGACCGGCAGCGGGCGGTGCCGGTGCTTCAGCCAGAGCCGGCGGCCGACCGGCAGCAGGAAGCCGAGGCCGGCGCCGAGCAGGATCGCCGAGTTGCCGAGCGCCCGGCCGAGCATCTGCAGCCAGGCGCCGCCGACGGTGGCGTAGTCGCCGCTGCCGGTGACCACCCAGAACAGGAAGCCCTTGGGCTTGGTGAGGATCACCGCGACCAGCGCTATCGGCAGGGTGACCCCGAAACCGATCTTGAGCAGGGCGGGGATCCAGCGCACGCCGCGCCGGCGGGCGTCCTGGAAGAGCATCCAGAGCACCGGCAGCAGCACCGCGCCGCCGGTCTGCTTGGTCAGCGAGCAGAGGGCCACCGCGATGCCGGCGGCCAGCCAGCGGCGGCGCTCGGCGTAGCGGAAGGCGGCCACCATGGCGGGCAGCATGAAGACCTCGAAGGTCGCCGCCTGGGTGTCCTCCGGGGAGAGCCCGATGGAGACCAGCAGGTAGAGCAGGCCCGCGCCGACGCCGGCCCGGTTGCCCCAGCGGCCGCGAGCGATCGAGGCCAGCAGGATCGCGGTGACCAGGTGGGCGACCACCGCCAGGGTGCGCAGCGGCCAGAGCGAGGCAGAGCCGAAGACGGCGAAGCAGGCCTGGTAGAGCCAGGGCAGCAGCGGCGGCTTGCGGTCCACCACGGTGTCGTAGAGCACGCCGCCGTCGGCGAGCATCCGGGCCTGGGTGGCCAGGAAGCCCTCGTCGGGGCTCCAGACCGGGCGGATGAAGGACGGCAGGTGGGTGAGCAGGGCGACCAGCGCCAGCAGCGGCACCAGCCGCGTCCAGTAGCCGGTCTTCACGCGCTCCCAGCCGTCGGCCGGGGGTACCCCCAAGGGAAGGCGCTCGGCGAGCGCGGTCAGGCGGGATCGGGTGGGGGTCGGCACGGATGACAACCTACCGGGCGGGATCGGCTCCGGCAGCGCCGGTCCCGCCTTTGGTGCGATTATCAGCCCCCGCCCGGTGTGACTGTTGCAGAGCTGTCACACACGGGCCGGGGGTGAAGAGGTGCGGGAGGCGGTCAGGCGTCGACGGCGACGTCGAGGCGCGAGACCAGGGTGGCCACCCGGCGGGCGAGGTCCGGGGCGGTGAGGCCGATCTCGGCGAGGATCTCGGCCCGCGAGGCGTGGTCCAGGAACTCCTGCGGGATGCCGAAGTCGCGCAGCGGCAGGTCCACGTCCGCGTCGCGCAGCGCCTGGGCGACGGCCGCGCCGACGCCGCCGGCCCGGCCGTTGTCCTCGACCGTGACGACCACCCGGTGCTCGGCTGCCAGGCCGGGCAGCGCCGGGTCGACCGGCTTGACCCAGCGCGGGTCCACCACGGTCGAGCTGATGCCCTGGGCGGCCAGCAGGTCGGCCACCTCCAGGCACATCGGGGCGAGCGCGCCGACCGAGACGATCAGCACGTCGGCCCGGCGGCCCTCCTCGGCGTCCGGGTTCGTGCGCAGCAGGTCCATGCCGCCGACCTTGCCGACCGCCGGGACGGCCGGGCCGACCGTGCCCTTGGAGTAGCGGACCACCGTCGGGGCGTCCTTGACCTCGACGGCCTCGCGCAGCTGGGCGCGCAGCTGGTCGGCGTCGCGCGGGGCGGCGAGCCGCAGGCCGGGGACGACCTGGAGGATCGACATGTCCCACATGCCGTTGTGCGAGGCACCGTCGTCGCCGGTGACGCCGGCCCGGTCCAGCGTGAAGGTGACGCCCAGCTTGTGCAGGGCGACGTCCATCAGGACCTGGTCGAAGGCGCGGTTGAGGAAGGTCGCGTAGACCGCGAAGACCGGGTGCAGCCCGCCGGTGGCCAGGCCCGCGGCGCTGGTGACGGCGTGCTGCTCGGCGATGCCGACGTCGAAGATGCGGTCCGGGAAGGCCTCGGCGAACGGTGCCAGGCCCACCGGGTGGAGCATCGCGGCGGTGATGCCGACGATGTCCTCGCGCTCGTGGCCGAGCGCGACCATCTCCTCGGCGAAGACCGAGGTCCAGCTCCGGCCGCCGGAGCTCTTGATCGGCAGGCCGGTCTCCGGGTGGATCACGCCGACCGCGTGGAAGCGGTCCTCGTCGTTGTTCTCGGCGGCGTGGTAGCCGCGGCCCTTCTCGGTGAGGCAGTGCACGATCACCGGGCCGCCGAAGCCGCGCGCCTTGGTGAGCGCGGACTCCAGGGCGGTGAGGTCGTGGCCGTCGATCGGGCCGATGTACTTGAGGCCGAGGTCCTCGAACATGCCCTGCGGGGCGATGAAGTCCTTGAGGCCCTTCTTGGCGCCGTGCAGGGTCTCGAAGAGCTGCTGGCCGACCACCGGGGTGCGCTGCAGCGCGTCCTTGCCCCAGGACAGGAAGCGCTCGTAGCCCTGGGTGGTGCGCAGGGTGGCGAGGTGGTTGGCCATGCCGCCGATGGTCGGCGAGTAGGAGCGCTCGTTGTCGTTGACGACGATGACGAGCGGGCGGTCCTTGGCGTCGGCGATGTTGTTGAGCGCCTCCCAGGCCATGCCGCCGGTCAGCGCGCCGTCGCCGATCACGGCCACCACCGGGTCGTTCTTCCCGAGCAGCTCGTTGGCCTTGGCCAGGCCGTCGGCGTAGGAGAGGACGGTGGAGGCGTGCGAGTTCTCGATCACGTCGTGCTCGGACTCGGCGCGCGAGGGGTAGCCGGACAGGCCGTCCTTGGTCCGCAGGCCGGAGAAGTCCTGGCGGCCGGTGAGCAGCTTGTGGACGTAGCTCTGGTGGCCGGTGTCGAAGAGGATGCGGTCGCGCGGGGAGTCGAACACCCGGTGCAGCGCGATCGTGAGCTCCACCACGCCGAGGTTCGGGCCGAGGTGGCCGCCCGTCTTGGAGACCTCGGTCACCAGGAAGGTCCGGATCTCCTCGGCCAGGGCGGCCAGCTGTCCGGGCGTGAGCCGGTCGAGATCGCGCGGTCCCCGAATGCGGGTCAGCAGGGCCACCCGTTCCTCCTCGTTCAGTGTTCGCGGACCGCGGGGGCCCGACGGGCGTCGCCGCCCGGTGTCGACCGGTCGAGTCTAATGTCCGCCTACCGAACACCGGGCGGGGTGTCCGGTACCGACGGCCGGTACGCGCCAGTCACCTCGGCGGTCACTCCTTCGAGTGGACGGGCGCACCCGGCGTGTCGGTGCGCCGCGGCCGGGCCGGACGGCGGGGCCCCGGGACCGGCCCACGGCGGTCAGGGGCGGGCGATCGCGAGCGCGCTGGAGTCGCCGGCCTCGCTCATCACCAGCGCGAGCGCGCCCAGGACCTCGGCGCGGCCACCCAGGGTGCCCGGGACCACCGACAGCTGGCGGGCGGCGCTGGGGATCGCGTAGCGGGCCACCGAGTCGCGGATCGGCGCGAGCACCAGCTCACCGGCCTCGGCGAGGTCGCCGCCGAGGATCACCCGGCGCGGGTTGAGCAGATTGCACAGGGTGGCCACGCCGGTGCCGATCTGCCGGCCGGCGTCGGCGATCACCCGGCGGCAGCCGAGGTCGCCCTCGTGGGCCAGCTCCACCACCCGGGGCAGGGTGAGCCCGGTGCCGAGGGTGGGGGTGAGCAGGTTCAGGAGGTAGCGGGAGCCGACGAAGGTCTCCAGGCAGCCCCGGTTGCCGCAGCGGCAGACCGGGCCGGCCTCGTCCAGGGTGATGTGGCCGATCTCTCCGGCGGTGCCGCCCGGCCCCCGGTAGATGTGCCCGTTGACCACCAGGCCGGCGCCGACGCCGCTGGCCACCTTGATGTAGGCGAGATCGTTCAGGCCCCGGCCGGCGCCCCAGACCAGCTCGCCGAGCGCGCCGAGGTTGGCGTCGTTGTCGACGTGCACCGGCAGGCCGAGCCGCTCGGCCAGCTCGCGGCCGGGGGCGATGCCGGTCCAGCCCGGCAGGATCGCGGTGGAGCCCAGCGCGCCGGTCTCCACGTCGATCGGGCCGGGGACGCCCAGGCCCACGCCGATCACCTTGTCGGCGCGGAAGCCGGCCTCCGCGAGCAGCCGCTCGACCAGGGCCTCGGCACGGTCGAAGCCCTGCGCGGCGGACACGTCGACGTCCATCGGGGCGCTCTCCTCGGCGAGCACCCGGTGGGCGAGATTGCCGACGGCGACCCTCAGATGGGTGTGGCCGAAATCGATCCCCACCACGATGCCCGCGTCCCCGCTGAGCGAGACGCTGCGGGCACGCCGACCGCCGGCGGAGGTGTCGGCGACCACGACGGTGCCGCTCTCCTTCAGTTCCCGGACGATGTTGGACACGGTGGCCGCCGAGAGGCCGGTCCCGCGGGCGATCTCGGCCTGGGTCAGCGAGCCGGCCATCCGCACCGCGCGGAGCACCCGCTCCAGGTTGGCCCGGTGCAGCGAGGACTGCGAACCCGGAGTGTCCGTCGACATGATCCACCCTCCCAAGGGCGCGGGACCCCTCCACCGGGCGTCCCCTTCAAGTCCTGAAGCCTAGGGCCTGTCTCTTGGTGAAGGCACGGCGGAGGGACGGCGGAGGGCCGGTGAGCACGCCCGGGGCACGACAGCGGCCGGCGGGGGCGGAGGGCGGGCCCGGGCCAGGTCGGCGGGGGTGCCGGAGGGTTGACATCGCCCCAGGTCGGCACGGGGGCGGACGGGGTCGCGGGTTCCGCCGCCGGTCCGAAAACCGGCCCCCCGTACGATGGTGCCCAATCTCACCCGTCCCGCCGGACACGGACGTGCGCCGGTCACGGGACGCTTCCAGACAAGACGGGGCATCAGATGGCAGGGGATCACCCCATACCGGGGGCTGGCGAAGCTCCCGGCGGCGGACCGGACAACCGGGGCGTCTCGTTCGGACGCAAGCCGGGCGGCGTCGACCCGGCGGCCGTGGCGGACCAGCAGACACAGCTCGACGGGGCGGCGGTCCCCGGCCAGGCCGCGCCGGCGGCCCCGGCCGCTCCGCCCGCCCCGCCGGCGGCTCCGCCCGCTCCGCCGGCCGCGACGGCGGGCGGGTACGCGTACGCGCCCACCGCCCCCGCCTTCCCCGCGCAGGGAGCCGCCCAGGGACCGGCACCGGTCGGCCCGTACGACCCGGCGCCCGGCCAGCCGCAGTTCGGCGCCCCGGCGGCGGGCCAGCAGCCGTACGGCTACGCCGCCCCGCCGCCCGCCGACGGCGGCGCGGCCGGGTACGGCTACCCGCAGCAGGGCGGCTACGGCTACCCGGGCGCCCCGGTGCCGGCCCCGACGAAGCAGCGCAACCCCGTGATGCTCTGGGGCGGCATCATCGGCGGCGTGCTGGCGATCGCCATCGTCGCCGCGCTGGTCGTGCTGCTCACCGACGACAACAAGAAGAAGGACGACCCGCCGGCCGCCTCCGGCGGCACCACCGGCGGCCAGGTCACCGGTGGCGGCGGAACCACGCCGGACGTCAGCAACAGCATCAGCGCACCGCCGACGACCGCCACCGGCGGCACCACCGGCGGCGGGGGCGGCGGCAAGGCCGGCGCCTACAACCTGGGCTGGGCGGCCGACAAGCCGGCCAGCTCGGTCAGCGGCTCCACCCGGCTGCTCGCCATCTGGGGCGCCGACAAGATCGCCGTGCGCGCCGACACCACCGGCATCCGCGCCGTCAACACCGCCGACGGCAAGGAGGCCTGGAGCATCCCGGTGCCGTCCGGCGCCAAGGAGTTCTGCAGCGCCTCGTACAGCGCCAACTCCAAGCACGTCGCCGCGGTCGCGCTGAACACCGGTGACAGCGACTGCTCCACCATCGCCGCCGTCGACCTCACCACGGGCAAGCTGTCGTGGAGCGCCAGGGTCGGGCAGAACAAGATGGTCGCCCCCACCCTGAGCATCACCGACAAGGTCATCGGCATCGGCGCCAACACGGCCGCCGCGGTGAACGTCTCCGACGGCTCCGCGGTCTGGGCGTTCCAGCCGCGCGAGAAGAACTGCAGCGTCTACGGCACCGCCGCCGGCGCGCAGATCGTGGTCACCGACAGCTGCTACGGCGTCAACACCACCGTCAAGTCGCAGCTGGTGATCCTGGAGACGGAGACCGGCAAGGTCGCCTCGCCCGCCCCGATCACCCTGACCGGCAGCATCGAGCGGGTCGACAAGGTCCTCTCCGACCAGCCGCTGGTGCTGTCGATGGCCAACGGCTCGAACGGCGACTACGTGCTGCCGTTCGACAAGACCAACAAGCCGGGCACCCAGATGCCCGTCAAGGAGCCCGGCTACGACAGCCTGCGGCTCAGCGGCCTGGCCGACGCCTTCACCCAGAGCGTGGTCAGCGGCAGCACGCTGTACGTGCAGACCAACCCGACCAAGCCGGCGGTCAACGCCTACGACCTGAACAGCGGCAAGCGGCTCTGGTCCACCGACGGCAAGGCCAAGGACGGGATCCGGCTGGTCTCCGGCACCGACAAGGAGGGCCGGGTCCGGGCCATCCTGGACATGGGCTACGGCAACGACGCCAAGCTGGTGACGCTGGCCGCCGCCGACGGCGCGGTGAGCGAGCTCGGCAACGTCACCGTCAATTCGACCTTCACCATCGGCATGAGCACCAACGAGTTCGTCCTGAACTCGGACGGGTCGCTGTACGGGTTCTCCCGCGGCAGCTTCGACTCCCCCGTGTTCAAGTACGTCAAGAAGTAACGGGGCCGCGGGCGGGCGGCGGGGGCCGACGAGCCCCCGCCGCCCCACCCGTCCCGTATCCGGGCATATTCCGGCGGACCGGGCGGACGGGCATGGCAGGATGCCAGACATCAGCCTGACGAAGGAGTCCTGCGAGTGCCCGGCACCAACCTGACCCGCGAGGAGGCCCGCACCCGGGCCGACCTCCTGCACGTGGACGCGTACGACATCGAGCTCGACCTGAGCTCGGCCCGAGAGGGGGGCACGTTCCGGTCCACCACCGTGGTCCGGTTCACCGCCACCACCCCGGGCGCGGCCACTTTCATCGACCTGGTCGCCCCGAGCGTCGAGGAGATCGTCCTCAACGGCGAGCGCCTCGACACCGCCGGCTTCGCCGACAGCCGGATCGCGCTGCCGGGCCTCGCCGCCGAGAACGAGCTGCGCGTCGTCGCGAACTGCGCCTACACCAACACCGGCGAGGGCCTGCACCGGTTCGTCGACCCGGTCGACGGCGAGACCTACCTGTACACCCAGTTCGAGGTACCGGACGCCCGCCGGGTCTTCGCCAACTTCGAGCAGCCCGACCTGAAGGCCGCGTTCACCTTCACGGTGACCGCGCCCGCCGGCTGGAGCGTGATCTCCAACTCGCCCACCCCCGAGCCGGAGGGCGAGGGGGACGCGCAGGTCTGGCGCTTCGCCCCGACCGGCCGGATCTCCTCCTACATCACCGCGCTCATCGCGGGCCCCTACGTCGGGGTCTTCGACGCCTACGAGAACGGCGAGCAGAAGGTGCCGCTGGGCATCTACTGCCGGCCCTCGCTGCGCGAGTTCCTGGACGCCGAGGCGATCTTCGAGGTCACCAAGCAGGGCTTCGACTACTTCCAGGAGAAGTTCGACTTCCCCTACCCGTTCCCCAAGTACGACCAGCTGTTCGTGCCGGAGTTCAACGCCGGCGCGATGGAGAACGCGGGCGCCGTCACCCTCCGCGACCAGTACGTGTTCCGGTCCAAGGTGACCGACGCCGCGTACGAGGCCCGCGCCGCGACGATCCTGCACGAGCTGGCCCACATGTGGTTCGGCAACCTCGTCACCATGGAGTGGTGGAACGACCTCTGGCTGAACGAGTCGTTCGCGACCTACGCCGAGGCGGTCTGCCAGGCCGAGTCGCCCGCCTCACGCTGGCCCAACTCCTGGACCACCTTCGCCAACCAGATGAAGACCTGGGCGTACCGGCAGGACCAGCTGCCGTCCACCCACCCGATCATGGCGGAGATCAACGACCTGGAGGACGTCCAGGTCAACTTCGACGGCATCACCTACGCCAAGGGCGCCTCGGTGCTCAAGCAGCTGGTGGCCTACGTCGGCCAGGACGCCTTCTTCGAGGGCGTGCGCGCCTACTTCAAGCGGCACGCCTGGGGCAACACCCGGCTCGGCGACCTGCTCGGCGCGCTGGAGGAGGCCAGCGGGCGCGACCTCAAGGCCTGGTCCGCCGCCTGGCTGGAGACCGCCGGCATCAACGTGCTGCGGCCCGCGCTGACCCTGAACACCGACGGCGAGATCGAGTCCTTCGCCGTGCTCCAGGAGGCCCCGGCGCTCCCGGCCGGCGCCAAGGGCGAGGCCGTGCTGCGCCCGCACCGGATCGCCATCGGCCTCTACGAGCTGACCGACGGCGCGCTGGTGCGCACCGACCGGATCGAGCTGGACGTCGACGGCCCGCGCACCGAGGTGCCGCAGCTGGTCGGCCGGCACCGCCCGGCCGTGGTCCTGCTGAACGACGACGACCTGTCCTACGCCAAGGTCCGGCTGGACGAGGACTCGCTGGCCGTGGTCACCGAGCACCTCGGCGGCTTCACCGACGCGCTGCCGCGCGCGCTGTGCTGGGCCTCCGCCTGGGACATGACCCGCGACGGCGAGCTGGCCGCCCGCGACTACCTGACGCTCGCCCTCTCCGGCCTGCCGCGCGAGAGCGACATCGGCGTCGTCCAGTCGGTGCACCGCCAGGTCAAGCTGGCGCTGGACGCCTACGCCGACCCGGCCTGGCGCGAGGCGGGCCTGGCCCGCTGGGCCGAGGCCGCCGAGGAGGCGCTGCGCGCCGCCGAGCCGGGCAGCGACCACCAGCTGGCCTGGGCCCGTGCGCTGGCCGGCGTCGCCCGTACCGAGGGTCAGCTCGACCTGCTCGCCGGTCTGCTGGACGGCACCGCGCAGATCCCCGGCCTGGCCGTGGACACCGAGCTGCGCTGGACCCTGCTGGGCCGGCTCGCCGCGACCGGCCGGGCCGACGAGGCCGAGATCTCGGCGGAGCTGGAGCGCGACAACACCGCGGCCGGCCAGGAGCACGCGGCCAGCTGCCGCGCCGCCCGCCCGACCATCGGGGCCAAGGCCGCGGCCTGGGCGTCCGTGGTGGAGTCGGACGAGCTGACCAACTACGTGCAGGCGGCGGTGATCGGCGGCTTCCAGCAGGCCGACCAGCGCGCCCTGCTCGCGCCGTACGCGGAGAAGTACTTCGCCGCGGTGAAGAGTGTCTGGGAGAGCCGCAGCCACGAGATCTCGCAGCAGATCATCGTCGGGCTGTACCCGGCGCTGCTGGTCGAGCAGGCCACGCTGGAGGCCACCGACGCGTGGCTGGCCTCGGCCGAGCCGGCGCCGGCGCTGCGGCGCCAGGTCGTCGAGGCGCGGGCCGGCGTGGAGCGGGCGCTGAAGGCGCAGGACGCCGACCGGGCCGCCTCGGAGCGCTGATCCGGCCGTTCCCTCCCCCCTCCGCGCGTCCCCGTGCGGAGGGGGGAGGGAACGAGCGAGGGGGGGGCGGGCCGGGGGCGGCGCCCCCCCCGGGGGTGTGGGCGCGGGGGGGGGGGGAGGGGCCCCCCCCCCGCACGTTGGAATAAAAACAAAAAACACCCCCCCACACAAAAAGGGTTC
>NZ_JBHVRK010000011.1:150397-248583 GCF_042885845.1 Kitasatospora sp. NPDC058032
ACCCTCAAACTTGGGGCGCCCGTTATTTTTTTTTTCACGCCCCCGCCGGCGGGGGGGGGGGCGGCCCCGGGGGGGGGGGCGCCGCCCCGGGCCCCCCCCCCCCTCGGGGTCTGTGCGCTCGTGGGTGGAGGAAGGAGCCGCCCGGCTACTTCTTCTTGTCCTTGTCGCCGAACGGCAGCGCGGCCAGGCCGCCGATGATCACGAAGGCCGCGATCGGGATCAGCACGTAAAGGCCGAGGGTCTGGGCGACGCTCAGGCCGCTACCCGGGTCGTCGCCGTCGTCCCGGGTGAGGGCCATGGCGGGCGACGACAGCAGCATCATCAGCGTGACCGTTGCGGTGACCGCGCCGGCTCGCAAAGCGTTCCTCTTGTCCACGATGCCAACTTACCCGTCACTTACGCCGGGCCGCTCGGCGGGGTCGGCCTTTGGGGCATGTCCGGCGATTCCCCGCCCGGCGCCCACCGGGCGCAGCAGGTCCGCGAGGACGCGGACGTCCGGGGCCGCCGCCAGGGTGTCCAGGGTGACCGGCGTCCCGGAGCCGTCGGCGACCGGCAGGCGCCAGTTCGGGTACTGGTCCCAGGTGCCCGGGAGGTTCTGCGGGCGCGGGTCGCCGACCACGTCCGGCAGCCAGACGCCGACCAGTCCGGCCGGGGTGGCGGCCAGGAAGCGGTGCAGCGCGAGGGCCGACAGCGGCTCGTCCGCGCCCAGCAGGCCCAGCCGGACCAGCTCGGCCCGCCAGTCGGCCAGCTCGGCGGCGGCCTGCGCCTGCTCCTCGGCCAGCGGGCGGGCCAGCAGGCCCAGCCGGTGGCGCAGCTCCACGTGCTCACCGGAGAGCCGGGCGGCGGTGGACGGCAGGTCGTGGGTGGTCAGGGTGGCGAGGCTGCCCGCGCGCCACCGCGGCGGCGGCAGGATCCCGCCCCCGGCCTGCCAGTCCCGCTCGAACCAGAGCACGGAGGTGCCCAGCACGCCGCGCTCCGCCAGCTCCTCACGGACGCCGGGCTCCACGGTGCCGAGGTCCTCGCCGATCACCGCGGCGCCGGCCCGGTGCGCCTCCAGGGCGAGCACGGCGAGCATCGCCTCGGCGTCGTAGCGGACGTACACGCCCTCGGTCGGGGCGTGCCCGGCCGGCACCCACCAGAGCCGGAAGAGGCCCATCACGTGGTCGATGCGCAGCGCGCCGGCGTGCCGGGCGGCCGAGCGGATCAGTTCGGCGAACGGCGCGTAGCCGGCGGCGGCCAGCGCGTCCGGGCGCCAGGGCGGCAGGCCCCAGTCCTGGCCATGCGCGTTGAAGGCGTCCGGGGGCGCGCCGACCGAGATGCCGGCGGCCAGGACGTCCTGCAGCGCCCAGGCGTCGGCGCCGTCCGGGTGGACGCCGACCGCGAGGTCGTGCACCAGGCCGAGCGGCATTCCGGCGGTGCGGGCGGCCCGCTGGGCCCGGTCGAGCTGGCGGTCGGTCTGCCAGGCCAGCCAGCGGTGCAGGTCGACCCGGTCGGCGAGCTCGGCGGCCTGCTGCCGGACGTGCGGGGAGCCGGGGTGGCGCAGGCCCTTCGGCCAGTGGTGGTGGTCGGCGCCGTGCCGTTCGGCCAGCGCGTTCCAGACCGCGTACCGCTCCAGCCACTCGCCCTCGCGCTCCCGGTAGGCGTCGAACGCGGCGGTGCGGACGGCGCCGTGCCGGGCCGCGTGGCGCCGGTACTCGGCGTGCAGCAGCTCCAGGGCGCGGCGCTTGAGGGCCCACACCTCGTCGCGGTCGATCAGGCCGTCGTGCTCCAGCACCTCGGAGCGCAGCCGGGCGGCGCGGGCCAGCAGCTCGTCCGCCTCGGCGCGCGGGGCTCCGGTCAGGTAGGCGTACTCGGGCACCTCCTCGACCCGCAGGTGGACCGGGTCGGCGAAGCGGCGGGAGGAGGGGCGGTAGGGGGACGGGTCGGAGGGGACGGCGGGCAGGGCGGCGTGCAGCGGGTTGATCTGGAGGAAACCGGCACCCAGCGAGCCCGCCCAGGTGGCGAGGTCGGCGAGGTCGGCGAGGTCGCCCATGCCCCAGGAGCGGTCGGAGAGGACGGAGTAGAGCTGGGCGAGGAAGCCCCAGCTCCGGCCGGGGAGGGCGGGCAGGCGGTCGGGGGCGACGATCAGGTGGGCGGTGGCGGCGGGGCGGCCGGGGAGGTCGGCGTGCAGGGTGTGCCGGCCGGGCGGGAGGTCGGCGGGCAGCCAGTGGGCGTGGCCGCGCGGCAGCTCCCATCGGCCGCCCTGCTCCAGGGCGACGGCGAGCCGGGTGTCGGCGGGCAGGTCGAGCGCGGTGCGGCGGCCGGCCCGGGCCACCACGGTGGGGGGCAGCAGGCGGGCGCGCTGCTCGGCCCGGTGCCGGGCGAGCGCCGCGCGGGCGGCCTCGGGGGCGGCGGCGTCCACGCCGAGCGCGGCGAGCACGGCGACCAGGGTGCGGGCGCCGGCCGGCACGCCGCCGGGGCCGCAGCGGGTGTCCACCCCGTGGGCCTGCGCCAGGGCCACCAGCTCGGGCGGGGGCGGCGGCGCGTCCTGCGCCGGCACGTCCAGGCCGTCGGCTCCGTCACGGTCGAGATAAGCGGCCACTCGCGGCTCCTGCGATGTCTCGGCAACGCCCAGTCAGGACAGCCACAGTCCTACCCGGGTGACGGCCCGGTGACCCGGTGGACACACGCGGCCGAAGGGGTGGGAGACGGCGGAGGGGAGCGGTCCGGGAGGGCGGAGGGCCCTCTTTAAAGAGGCCTTAAGTCCGACGTAAATCGGACAAAGTCGGCATACCCGTCGACGGCGTTGACACCGGGAAACGTAGCTGGTGGGCTTTGGCGCGATGTGGTTCCGGCCTGGCGAGGAGGCTCCTGTGCAAGCCCGAGTGTCCGAGGTGGCCGGGCGGCGGCTCCGTCAGCAACTGGAGCAGAGCCCGTCGCTGCGCGAGGTGCTCCAGCACCCCGCCGCCCTCGCGGCACGGCGGGCCACCGCGCGGACGTGCCGTCAACTCGCGCCCAGGACGGCGGACCGGCTGATCGCGGACCTCAAGGGCACCGAACCGCTGCTCCGCTCCGTGCGGGTCGAGCGCGAGCTGGCCGCCCGTCCCGGGGCGCCGAGCCGGCGCACCCTCCAGGTGGCGGCCACCCTGTCGGCGGCGGCCGTGGTCGGCGGCCTGCTGGTGAGCGGACCGGCCGCGTACGCGCAGGTCCCCGGGTTCGCCCCCGGGCCGGACGTGGTGAGCAGCGCGCCGCAGACCCCGCTCGGCAGCGTGAGCGACCCCCAGGTCTTCCCCCGCCCGCAGGAGCAGCGGGTGGCCGGCAAGCCGGTCACCGTGCCGGGCTCCGTCACCCTGGTCGCCGCGCCCCGGGCGGACCGCGGCGCGGTCGCCGCGGTGCACGAGGTGCTGGGTGTCGCCGGGGCGGCGGCCGTGACCCCGCTGCCGCCGCCCGCCGCGCCGGTCGCCGGCTCGCTGGTGGTGTACGTCGGCGGCCCCGGCGAGGGCGCGGGCGGCGAGACCGACCGGATCCTGCGCGAGCTCACGGCGGCGGCCGGCGGCAAGGAGGGCACGGCGCCGAGCACCGCCGGAATGCCGGCCGGGGGCTACGTGCTGGCGGCCGGTCAGCTGCCGGTGGCCGGCGGCGGCAGCTACGGCGCGGTCGTCCTGGCCGGTGCCGACGCGGCCGGCACCTTCTACGCGGCGCAGTCGCTGCGCCAGCTGCTGGCCGCCGTCCCGGCCGAGCAGGGCCAGGCGCCGGGCGCGGCCGGTCTCGGCCTGCCCGGGATCACGCTGCGCGACTGGCCCTCCGGCTCCCCGGTGCGCGGCACCGCCGAGGCGTTCTACGGCACTCCGTGGACCCAGCAGCAGCGGTTGGACCAGCTGGACTTCCTCGGCCGCTCCAAGCAGAACCTCTACCTCTACGCCCCGGGCGACGACCCGTACCGCACCTCCCGCTGGCGGGACGCCTACCCGCGGGCGAAGGCCGACGACCTGCGCGCGCTGGCGGACCGCGCCACGCGCAACCACGTCGCGCTCGGCTACGCGATCGACCCCGGGCAGTCGTTCTGCTACAGCTCCGGCAAGGACGCGGACGCGCTGGTCGCCAAGCTGGACGGGCTGCGCGGGCTCGGCTTCACCGCGTTCCAGCTGCAGTTCCTGGACGTCTCCTACGACGAGTGGCACTGCTCCGACGACCGGGCCAGGTACGGCACCGGCCCGGCCGCCGCCGCCAAGGCGCAGGCCGAGCTGATCGCCAAGGTGCAGGACCGGCTGATCACCGCGAACCCGGGCCTGGCGCCGCTGTCGGTGGTCCCCACCGAGTACCACCAGCAGGGCGCCACCCCGTACCGCACGACGCTGGCCGACGCGCTGCCGACGGCCGTCCAGGTGGCCTGGAGCGGGGTCGGGGTGATCCCGGAGCGGATCACCGGCACGCAGATCGGCGACACCTCGGAGCTGTACCGGCACCCGCTGGTCACGATGGACAACTACCCGGTCAACGACGCCACCCCGGACCGGCTCTTCCTCGGCGCCTACACCGGCCGCGACTCCGAGGTGGCCACGCGCTCGGCCGTCATGCTGACCGGCGCGATGCAGCAGCCGGTCGCCTCCCGGATCGCGCTCGCCACGGCCGGGGACTTCGCCTGGAACCCGGTCGCCTACAAGCCGGAGGACTCCTGGCGGGCGGCGCTGCGGTCGCTGGCCGGCCCGACCGGCGCGACGGCGACGCCCACCGGGGAGACCCTGCCGGCGGTCACCGCGCTGGCCGGGAACAGCGTCTCCTCGCCGCTGGCCAAGCAGGAGTCCGGCTACCTGCTGCCGCTGCTGGACCGGTTCTGGGCCACCGCCGAGCCGACCTCGGGCACCGCGCCCGACCTGGCCAGGCTGATCGAGGCGGCCGCCCCGCTGCGGGAGGCGTTCACCGCGATGGCGGGCGCCCAGCAGACCCTGGCCGCCGCCCCGGCGACCGCCCAGCTGGCCACCGAGGCCGCGTCCTGGCTGGCGCCGCTGCGCGACTACGGCCTCGGCGGGAACGCCGCCCTGGACATGCTGCTGGCGCAGCGCGGCGGGGACGGCGGGGCCGCCTGGAAGGCCCGGGTGGAGCTGACCAAGCTGCGCGAGCAGCTGGGCCAGAGCCCGGCGACGGTCGGCGCGGGCGTGCTCGGCCCGTTCCTGGAACGCGCGCTGCGCGCCGCCGACACCTGGGCCGGTGTGCAGGGCGGCGGCATCACCGCGACCACCACGCTGGGCTCCGCGAGCGACCACCTGCCGGCGCTGATGGCCGACGGCCTCGCGGACACCTTCTACTGGAGCTCGGCGCCGCCCCAGGCGGGCGACTCGGTGGGCCTGGACCTCGGCGGCGGGCGTCCGGTGGGCAACGTGACCGTGCTGATGGGCTCCTGGGGCAGCGGTCCGGACGGCCCGAGCGCGAACGACGACTACATCCGCGACGGCGTGCTGGAGTACTCCACCGGCGAGGGCGGCTGGAAGAAGCTGGCCTCGGTGAAGAACCAGAAGTCGGTCTCGGCGCAGCTGCCGGCCGGGACGGTCGTCCGGGCGCTCCGGCTGCGGGCCACGGCCGCGCAGAAGACCGCGGTCGCGGTGCGCGAGTTCTCGGTGACCGCGCCGGACGAGCTGCCGGCCAGTGTCAGCGGCGGTCCGGCCGCGCTGCCCGGCTCGTCGGCCGCCGCGGTGCTGGACGGCAACCCGGACACCGCCTACCGGGCGGCCACCGCGCCGACCGCGCTGGACGAGCCGCTCACCGTCGAGCTGGGCGCCGCCCGGCCGCTGGACCGGCTCACCGTCCTCACCGATCCGGGCGTCCGGGCCTCGGCCACCGTCTCGGTGCGCCACCCGGACGGCTCCTGGACGGAGATCGGCACGGTGCAGCCGGGCTGGAACGAGCTGTCGGCCGGCGGTCTGCCCGCCGACGCGTTCCGGCTGGCCTGGAAGCCGGGCGGGGAGCCGCCCGTGGTCAACCAGGTGATCCCCTGGTACGCGGACGCCCCGGCGGCCCGGCTGAGCCTGACCGACGCCTCGGTGGACGCGGTGACCGGGGAGGCCGAGCCGGTGCAGGCCCGGGCGGTCGTCGAGGCCGGGCGGCCGGAGGGTGTCACCGGGGAGCTGCGCACCGAGGTGCCGGCGGTCGCCAAGGGGCTGGCCGTGGCGCCGGTCACCGGGGTGAGCGTGCCGCGCGGCGGGAAGGTCGGCGTGCCGCTGATGGTCACCGCCGGGCCGGAGACGCCGACGGGGACGTACCAGGTGCCGGTGGTGTTCGTGGCCGGGCAGACCACCGTCCGCCAGGTGCTCCAGGTGCACGTGGTGCCGCCGACCGGCGGCCCGGACCTGGCGATCACCGCGCACGCCACCTCGTCGGCCGACGAGACGGCGGGCTTCCCGGCCGCGGCGGTGGCCGACCAGGACCCGAAGAGCCGCTGGTCCTCGCCGCCCGCCGACGACGCCTGGGTGCAGCTGGAGCTGCCGCAGCCCACCCACCTGGGCTCGGCGGTGCTGCACTGGCAGACCGCGTACGCCGCGTCGTACAAGCTCCAGGCCTCGGCGGACGGCCGTTCCTGGACCACGGTCGCGACGGTGGACAACGGCGCGGGCGGCAACGAGACGGTGCGGTTCGATGCGCCGGGCGCCAAGTTCCTGCGGATGCAGGGCGTGGCCCGGGGCACCAAGTACGGCTACTCGCTGTGGGGCATCGAGCTGTACGCCGTCGCCGGTGCGGGCGGGGCGGTGCCGCCGTCCGTGCCCCTGCCGGTCGTCCCGTTGCCGACGGTTCCGGTGACGCCGCCGACCGGGACCCCGGGCGGCGGGCAGCAGTCGGGCGGCCAGGCCGGCGGCCCGGCGCCGACCGCCCCGCCGGCCGTGCCGACGCCCTCCGCCACCCCGAGCGGCACCCCGGCAGGCCCGACGCCCGGCCCGAGCGGCACCCCGTCCAAGCAGCCGTAACGGGCCTCAACGGCGGGCCGCCGCGCTCCCCGGCTGGGGTGCGCGGCGGCCCATGAGGCGTACCGATGGTTTGACGGGCAAGCCCTTGTGGTGCGGAGGTCAGGCGGAGAGCGGTTCGGGCTGCTCGCCGCGGCGGACGGGTGCGGGGTGGCCGGCATGTGCCCGGCCGAGCGGCACGGGGTGGACGGCGTCGGTATGGTCGTGGTGTTCGTACTCGCCCCACTGCGGGGCGCGCAGCTGGTCGCCGCCGCCGTACGGCTCCAGGTAGGGCCGCCAGCGCGGGTCCTTGATGCCGGTGCCGATGATCCGCCAGGCCAGTCCGGTCGGCGGCGCCGGTGGTCGCTTCATCCGCCAGCCGAGTTCGGTGAGGTGGCGGTCGGCCTTGGTGTGGTTGCAGCGGCGGCAGGCCGCCACCACGTTGTCCCACCGGTGCTGGCCTCCCCGGCTGCGCGGGATGACGTGGTCGACGCTGGTGGCGGCGGCCCCGCAGTAGACGCATCGGCCGTGGTCGCGGGCGAACAGCGCCCGGCGGGTGAGCGGGACGGGCCCGCAGAACGGGACCCGCACGAAGCGGGTCAGACGGACGACGGACGGCGCCGGAAGGGCGCTGGTTGCGCTGTGCAGAGTGACACCCGAGTCCTCCAGGCTGACCGCCTTGTGGTTGAGGACGAGGATGAGCGCGCGGCGCATCGATACGACGCCGAGTGGCTCGTACGACGCGTTGAGGACCAGGACATGCGGCACGGATGCCTCCTTGGACGCCTGCGGCGCGTGGCTCGCGCCGGGACGAGCGGTTGGATCGCGCAACGGGTGCGTGATCTCCCCCAGTGTCGCCTTACGCCTTCGTGCGGCGCCACCACTCCTGTGTAACGGACCTGACGTGAACTCCGGGTGTGGCTTCTGTCATACCCGGTATGCCCGGGGAAGGAGCGGGTTGCACGCCGGTACCCCGGTGGGGTGGCGCTGGGCCGGTCGGAGCAGTGCGGAAAACGGCGCGCAGGCGCTCGAACGGGGCGTTCGCGCGGATTCGCACGCCCTCCGGACAGCCGATCGGCGTGTCAAGGTGCGGGCCGGGCGGCGGCTAGGGTAGTGCGGACGGTCCGCAGGCCATGGGGCGTGCCACCCGGGTGTGCCCGGTGTCGGCGGGCCGTGCCACGACCCCAGCAGGAAGGTCCCGCACGTGTTCCGGTCCGGTGCCGCCGGCCTCCTCGCCGACGCGTCCGCCACGACGCCGGCCTCGACGCCCGTCCCGTCCCCGACTCCCACGGCCCCGCAGTCGCCGCTCGACCTGAGAATCCCGACGAGCGCGCAGGAGGTCTCCGACACCACCCGGCAGGCCGCCGGCTGGTTCGACGAGCACTGGCAGGACTGGCTCGCGAGCGGGATCCGGATCGTCTTCATCATCGTGCTGGCCCTGGTGCTGCGGGCGATGGTGCGCAAGGTGATCACCCAGCTGATCACCCGGATGCTCCCGGACGAGGGCGAGGAGGAGCCGAGCCGCCTCGGCGGACTGCTGGCCAACACCGGGGTGGTCAACCCCGAGCGGCGCCGGCAGCGCGCGGAGGCGATCGGCTCGGTGCTGCGCAGCGTCGCCTCGTTCACGATCCTGGGCACGGCGGCGCTGATGGTGCTGTCGGCGCTCGGGATGAACCTGGCGCCGCTGCTGGCGAGCGCCGGTGTGGCCGGTGTGGCGATCGGTTTCGGCGCCCGCAACCTGGTCACCGACTTCCTCTCCGGGGTCTTCATGATCATGGAGGACCAGTACGGCGTCGGCGACGAGATCGACACCGGGGTGGCCACCGGCACGGTGCTGGAGGTCGGCCTGCGGGTGACCAAGCTGCGCGGCGCGGGCGGCGAGATCTGGTACATCCGCAACGGCGAGGTGAAGCGGATCGCCAACATGAGCCAGGGCTGGTCGACCGCCTCGGTGGACGTCCAGGTCGGCTACAAGGAGGACCTGGAGCGGGTCGAGGCGCTGATCACGGAGACCGCCGAGGCGATGGCCAAGGAGGCGCCGTACGACGAGCTGGTCTGGGCGCCGTTCAAGATCCTCGGCGTGGAGTCGGTCGCGGCGGACTCGGTGGTGCTGCGGATCGAGGCGCGGACCGCCCCCGGCAAGTCGCTGAGCGTGGCGCGGGCGCTGCGCCAGCGGGTCAAGCGGGTGCTCGACGAGGCCGGCATCAAGGTCAAGGAGGAGGTCCCGCTCGCCGCCGCCGTGGCTGCCGGCACCGGGACCACCACCGCCGCGACCGTGCTGGCCACCGCCGCGGTCCCGGGCACCGACGCAGCCCCGCCGTCCGCGCTGTCCGACCCCTCCTCGGCGGGCTACAAGGCCGCGACGCCGATACCGGCCCCGGTCCGCCCGGCCGACGACGCCGCCAAGGCGCCCTGACCTTCGTTCACCGCTCACCGGCCCCGTCTCCGCGCCACTCGGAGACGGGGCCTTCGCGTTGTACGGGTACCGGACCGCCCGAATGCACCTTCCCTACCGGGGGACCGACGGGAGGTTCGTGAGCGTGCGACGAGCCCGATCATGTGGGCGGAAGCCGAAGCTGACGAGGGTGACGCTCTCTCCGGCACCGAGCGGCGTCCGGCCGTGCGGCGTGAGCGCGCCATCGAATACGACACAGTCACCCTCGCCGAGATCGCATTCGAGATAGCCGTTGGCGTTGATGAACACCGTGGTGCTCACCGTGGGCGCACCGGTGACGCGAGCGCGCTTGAGGCAGAGGATCAGGTTGGCCTCACCGAAGCCGGACTCGTCGAGGTGGAAGTCGAGGAACTGCCCTTCCTCGTAGCCGATGTAAACGCCGGTGTGCGGCGGTTCGACCTCCAGGCCGGTGGACCGTGCTACGACTGCGGCCAGATCGACCTGTGCGGCGAACCGGTTCGCGACGTCGCCGACGGGCGCGTTCCACTTGCCGTTGTGGAGGTATCCGTCAGCGGTTACGGCCTTCTCGGCCTCCTCCGCCATGGCGACGATCAGCTCGACGGGAATTGACTGATCACGCAGGTGGCGCGGGCTTACACGTTGGTGTGCGGTGAGCTCGCGCACAGCGTCCCGGAGAACAGCGAAGTCCTCTGCCCACCGGGCCGACGCCCGGACCGTGGTGCAGGCCTGGAGCCATCCGGTCCACCTACGGCTCCACTCGCTCGGTGCCTCGCCGAGCAGCAGCTCGACCCGGACGAGTGCGGCCTGCGTGGACTCGACCAGCTCGGTGTTCCCCTTGGCGATCCGCAGCCTGAGGGCCTCTTGCAGAAGAGTCCGGGCCTCCGCGAGGTCGCCGCGTTCCATCAGGTGCTTGCCGGTGTGCTGGAGGGCGAAGTCGACGAGTTCCGGGTGCCGGCTTCGCGCGGTGTTCAGCGCGCTGCGGTAAAGCGCGTCCGCGGTCTGTACGTCACCGGCGTAGCGGTGGGCGTCCCCGAGGTTGAGCCCGGTGGCGACGACCGCCCGGGTGTTGCCGCTGGCTTCGGCCAGGTCGAGCGACTGCCGGAGGAACATACGCGCTTCATCGTGGTGGCCCAGGCACATCTGGCCGATACCGATCCACCTGGCGAGGACCCGAGTACGACCGGGGTCGGTCTCCTCGGGCAGGGCCCATAGTTCCTCATGGAGGTGCCCGACCGCGCTGGTCAGCTCGTTCCGATCGGTGGGGACCATCCGCAGGTTGTCGTCCTGTGTGATGAGGTGCTGGAGCACGTGACCCTTCCCTCGTTCAGTTCTGCTCAGTGGGTGCTACAGCTGGTCGGTCTGGTGACGCAGGTCCGCCAGTAGCTCCGCCCCGTGGGGGGAGAAGTGCTGACGCAGGAGTTCGAGTTCGCGCATGAGGTAGCGGACGGCCGGCAGGCCCTCGTCGTAGGCGGACTGCAAGCTCGCGCGCTCGTTGGGCGTCAGATCGTCGCGGTTCAGTTCGGTCTGGCGGAACCGCAACAGTTGGTTGTAGACGCAGGTCGCGTGGAAGGCCCGGTCAATCTCCCAGAACTGGTTGCGGGCCACTCCCTGCGCGGCGCGCCACGCAATTTCGATCTTGGGCGAGGTCTGGGACGAGTATCCGTCGGCGAAGACCTGGTTCTGGAGGATGTGGAAGCTGATCGACTGGTGCGTCCCCTCGTGCAGCAGGTTCTCTGCCAGGAAGAGGGAGGACGGCTGCTCGCTGACGGTGTTCGGCGGGATGTGGTGCCGCGCCTTCTCGGAGAACACGATGACGTACGGGAGCGCCGGGTCGCTGGAGCTGGTCAGCGAGGAGGTGCGGACGCCGGACTTGAGGCCCACCCACAGGAGCCCACGGACGAATTCGCGCATGCGGGCGAACCCCTCGGGGTGGACCAGCGACAGGCGGTCCAGTGCCCGGGTCAGCGCCTCGCGGCGCTCGTCGCTGTGGTCGATGATCTCGTAGTCCGTCAGGTTGATCTCGTCGGCAATCTCGTCGGGAAGCTCGGCGTCGAACCAGTCGAAGCTCACCCCGGCCACGGTCACCTTGTCGCTACGCAGGGACCGGGCATACTCGGCGTAGGGGGTACCGGACTTGACGAGGCGCTCCATCAAGGCGAACGGCAGCGCGCACTCCGCGCCTTCCTCGCGCAGACGGATCAGGTCCGGGTCCCTCCGGTCGAGGTCGAAGAAGGAGCCGGCGGGGACGCGAGTGGCGATGGTGGTCTTCAACGCGGACTCTCCTTGGTTGGGGTATGTGCCCTGCCGAGCTGCGGGTCGGCTCGGCAGGGCACGGAGCCGACCCGCCATGCCGGCATTCAAACGGCGACGGTTCGGGACTGCGGTCAGGCCTCGGTAGCCACCGGGGCGAAGTCACCGTCCGGGACCGAGTGGTCCAGGCGGCGGGTCAACGACTCGGCGGGCGCCGCCGGGGCGAAGTCACCGTCCGGGACCGAGTGGTCCAGGCGGCGGGTCAGGTTGGTGACCTCCAGGTCACCGGACTCGATGGTGGTGTCGCTCACGTGCCTCTCCAATCGGGTTGGCTTCAGCTCGCCCGGGAGTGGACGAGCAGTTGTGCCGGGTAGTACGGACCAGCCCGGCAGACACATTTGGAGACGGTAGGAAGCAACGGGATACGCGGTCGACGAACTTGCTTGAGCTTGCTCGCATTCACCCGAGTGCGTTGATGGCTCCAGTGATCAGCGATCTTGCCTTGGCGCCATAGACAGCGATGCTGGCCAGCTCCGCGAATGCCTGACCGTATCCGGAAATCTCGGCCGGCTGGGTGATGGTGAGGTGGGCGGAGACGAGCTCGACGTTCACCTGTGCCTCGTCGTAGATGGTGAAGGACTCAACCGGCCAGCCGGCGCCTCTGGTCGAACCGAGGGGAATCACCCCGAGGCTCACCGATGGAAGAGAGCCGACGGTGATGAGGTGGCCGAGCTGACCGACCAGGATGTCCGGAGTGCCGATGACGGTTCGCAGCACCCACTCCTCGATCAGGATGGCGAACCGGTGGTGGCCCGCGTACAGCACCTTCTGCCGCTCCATTCGCACAGCGACAGCGTCGTCAACATCGTCGAGAGTGCCACGCAATGAAACGATCGTGTTCAGCACTGCCCGCGTGTAGGCCGCTGTCTGGAGCAGGCCGGGGATGACCCACGACTGGTACATCCGAAATCGACGCGTGCGCTCGAAGAGGGGGCGTACGGACTCCTGAGCCAGTTTGAGGCCTGCACGTTCAAGGCGCCGCCACTCAACGTACATTCCTTCAATGTTCCGGGCCGTTGCGATGAGGTCTGCCGCCTGCTCCGGGACGCCGCAGATGGCCGTCCAGGCGCGTAGGTCCGCCTCCGAGGGCATCACCCGGCCGCTCTGGATCTTGGAGCACTTCGATTCATGCCACCCAGCAGCTTCGGCCAGCGCCCGCGCGCTGAGTCCGGAGTCTCGCCGGATGTCGCGCAGACGCTGGCCGAGGGCCTTCCTGGCTTGCTGAACACTGGAAGACTCGGACACGGGTCAGCTCAGCCGGAAGTCCTCGTGTGGGACGGCCCGTTCCCAGACAGTCTCGAAGGCGGAGGCGCAGAGCTTCACGGCCTGCGGATCGGTGGTGACCTCGTCGTCCATGAAGTCACCGTCACCGCTGAAGTGGTGAACCACGAGGGCCTGTCCGTCGATGAGCCAGAAGTCGTTGCCCGGGAGCGCCAGGCCGGACGCCTGTCGACGGGGAAGCCACCTGACCTGCTCGCCGGAGGCGACGTTCCGGAACGTGATCTCGTGCTCGAACCGGATGTACTCACTCACCGGCTCCGAGACCACCCGCGCGCGCCGCACCTCAACGCCGCGGCTCGTGGTCTCCTGGATGAGCTGCAACCAGGGGCTCCACCACGAGGAGTGATCGGCAGGGTCGTCGCGCTGTCCACTAAGCCAGCGGAGGAACAGCGGGTCGTCTCGCATGTAGCCGTCGCGCATCTCCAGATGCAGAGCCGAGCGCGTACACGTCCGCAGCAGATCCTCAAGCGATGGGACTGCTGCCACCGTTCACCTCCGGGAAGAAGCGCATCATTCGCCTGGGGAATTCGATCACGGTCTCGTGCCCGGGAATGTCCATCTGCGCCAGACGTTCCGGGTCGAGCACCTTCCAGCCCTGGAGGACGTAGTTGCCCGTCGCGTCGTCGAAGTAGACCGTCGGGGACTTGCCTTCGGGGCTGTCGGGATCTTGTCCGAGCTTGTGCAGCGCCACGGTGAGCCTCCTAGCAGGTCGGAGCCGATCGCCTTGAACGATCTTGCCGCGCAAGTCGCCACTCGCGCCATGTACTTGCTTGAACTTGCTTAAACTGCCCTGTCACCTTCCTTGAGGCTTCGCGCTTTCATCACGGAGACCGGCAAGGGACCTCCGGACGGATGCACCCCGAACTCCGCCTTCTCGCCTGCACAGGAAGTCGGCTGGGCCGACTTCCTGTGCAGGCGAGATTCCGTCGCCGCTTCGGCCCCGCCGAAGCGGCGACGGGATGACAGCCCACGCGGCAAGGGCCGGCCCTTCTTCGGAGCGGCGGCCTCCTCGCCGGAGGAGGCCGCCACGCCTGTATTCAGAAGTGGCCGATCCGCCCCGCGGTCCCGCCCGGATCGCCGTTCGGGGGAGGCGGGCGGGACCAGTCGTGCGGTGGTGGGATCGGGGCCGCCTGCGGGCCGGTAACGAGTCGGCATCCTCCGGTGTAAGGACCATTGACACCCCGCTGACGGGGCCCGTACGGTCCTGTCCCGAAGCGACTGGAAAGTTTCCTAACAGTTCGCCACGAGCCGTCGGCCGACCAGGGGAGGGAGGATCTTCGCGTGACCAGGAACACCGCCAAGTCCCCCCTCGCCGGCACCCCCAGCCTGCTGCGGGCCATCAATGACCGCGCCGCCCTCGAACTCCTGCTGGAGAACGGGCCGCTGTCCCGCACCCAGATCGGCACCCTGACCGGGCTCTCCAAGCCCACCGCCTCCCAGCTGCTGTCCCGCCTGGAGGCGGCCGGGCTGGTGCTGCCGGTGGGCACCACGGCCGGCGGCCCGGGCCCCAACGCGCAGCTGTACCAGGTGAACCCGGCCGCCGGTTACGTCGCCGGACTGGACGTCACCAACAGCCACGTCCGGGTCGCGGTCGCCGACATCACCGGCACCACGCTCGCCGAGCACGTCGTCCCCACCAAGGGCTGGGCGGCGGCCGAGACGGTGCCCCGGGTCACCGCGGCGGTCGCCGGGACGGCGCGCGCGGCCGGCCTCGCCGAGGGCGCCCTGCACACCGTGGTGATCGGCGTCGGCGGCGCGCCGGACCCGGTCACCGGCAAGCTGCGCTACGCCTCCCACCTGCCCGGCTGGCACGCCCCACGGCTGGCCGAGGGCCTGGCCGCGGCGATCGGCGCGCCGGTGACGATCGAGAACGACGTGAACCTCGCCGCCGTCGCCGAGCAGTCCTCCGGCGCGGCCCGCGGGTTCGAGGACTTCGTCCTGCTCTGGGCCGGCGAGGGCATCGGCGCGGCGATCGTGATCGCCGGCCGGCTGCACCGCGGCTTCACCGGCGGCGCCGGGGAGGTCGGCTACATGCCGGTGCCCGGCGCTCCGGTGGTCAAGGACGTCCGCCGCCGCAACTCCGGCGGGTTCCAGGAACTGGTCGGCGCGCCCGCCGTCCGGGCCCTGGCCAAGGTGCACGGGCTCGGTGCGCCGACCGCCGAGGAGTCGGTCGCCCGGGCGCTGGACACCCCGGGCGCGGGCGACGCGTTCCTCGCCGAGCTGGCCGCCCGGCTGGCCGTCGGACTGGCCGTGATCGTCGCCGTCGTCGACCCCCGGCTCGTGGTGGTCTCCGGCGGGGTGCCGAACGCGGGCGGCGAACGGCTGCGGGCCCTGGTCGCCGAGGAACTGGCCCGGATCGCGGCCGCCCGGCCCGAGGTGCGCGGCAGCGCGCTGACCGGCTCGCCCGTCCTGCTCGGCGCGCTGGAACGCGCGCTGACGGCCGCCCGTGAGGCGGTCTTCTCCACACACTGACGCACCGACGCACCGCACCGCGCTCCCCCGCAGCCCGACGCTCCACCGCACGCCCTGCACCCACCTCTCCCCTACCCCCGAACGCGGGATCCCGAGGCAATGACGCCTGCCCGCGCAGCCCCAGGAGGACCTCGAAGTGCACTCCACCACCTCCCACTCCCGCAGAGGCCGCCGCACCGTCGCCGCCGTGGCCGGCAGCGCCGTCCTCGCCCTGCTCGCCACCGCCTGCACCGGCAGCAGCGACGGCTCCGGCAGCGACGACTCGGCCGGCGGCAAGGACGTCACCATCACCTTCTGGCACGGCTGGAGCCAGGACTCCGAGGTGAAGGCGATCAACGACAACATCGCCGCCTTCGAGAAGGCCCACCCCAACATCAAGGTGAAGGCCGTCGGCAACATCGCCGACGACAAGGTCAACCAGTCGCTGCGGGCCGGCGGCGACGACGCCCCCGACGTGGTCTCCTCGTTCACCACCAACAACGTCGGCATGTTCTGCTCGACCAAGGCCTTCATCGACCTCAAGCCGCTGCTGGCCAAGGACGGCATCGACGCCGCCAAGACCTTCCCGGCCGCGATGCTCGACTACACGCAGTTCCAGGGCAACCAGTGCTCGCTGCCGCTGCTCGGCGACGCCTTCGGCCTGTACTACAACAAGAAGGCCTTCGCCGACGCCGGCATCACCTCCGCGCCGAAGACCTTCAGCGAGTTCACCGAGGCCGCCAAGAAGCTCACCGTCGCCGAGGGCGACGGCTACAAGCAGCTCGGCTTCATGCCGCTCTACCACGGCTACGAGTCGACCACCGAGCACTTCCTCGGCCAGTACGGCCCGACGTACTTCGACGGCTCCGGCAAGTCCACCATCGCCACCGACCCCAAGGTCGCCGCGATGATGAAGTGGCAGAAGGGCCTGGTCGACCAGCTCGGCGGCTATGACAAGCTGGACAAGTTCCGCTCCACCTTCGGCGAGGAGTTCAGCGCCAAGAACCCGTTCAACACCGGCCAGGTCGCGATGGCCATCGACGGCGAGTGGCGCACCGCCTCGCTCGCCACCGACAAGCCGGACATCGACTGGGCCACCGCGCCGTTCCCGGTGCCGGACGACCAGGCCGACACCTACGGCCGCGGCTACCAGACCGGCACCATCGTCGGCATCGCCAGCACCAGCAAGAAGCAGGCCGCCGCCTGGGAGTTCGTCAAGTTCCTGACCACCGACACCGACGCGGTGGTCTCCTTCGCCAACGCGATCCACAACGTGCCGAGCACCCTCGCCGCGCTGGAGTCGCCGAAGCTGATCGCCGACGAGAACTTCAAGACCTTCGTGAACATCGCGAAGAACGCGCACTCCGGCACCACGCCGGCGGTCGTCAACGGCGGCGGTTACATCGTCTCGCTGCAGAACCTCGGCTACGACTACGAGTCGGGCAAGCAGGGCGACCTCGCGGCCGGCCTCGCCGCCACCGCCAAGGAGATCGACGCCGCCATCGCCCAGGCCAAGTAGCGGCCTCCCCCGCGCGTCCGGCCCGTCCACGGAGCACCCATGTCACTCGCGTCCGCCACCCGCAAGGGGGCCGGAGCGACCGCCCCGGCGGCGCCTCCCGTGCAGCAGCAGCTGCGCCGGAAGCGCCGCCGGGCGGCGGCCCGCAACCTGGCCTTCCTCTCCCCCTGGCTGATCGGCTTCAGCGTCTTCTTCCTGTACCCGCTGATCTCGACCATCTACTTCTCGTTCACCAAGTACAACGGCTTCGGCTCGCCCGTCTTCAGCGGTCTGAAGAACTGGGACTACGTCTTCAACGACCTCCCGGCGTTCTGGCAGGGCCTGCGCAACACCCTGTGGCTGGTGGTCATCATGGTGAGCCTGCGGGTGGCGTTCGGCCTCGGCATCGGACTGCTGATCACCAAGATCAAGAGCGGCGTGGGCTTCTTCCGCACCGCCTTCTACCTGCCCTACCTGGCCCCGCCGGTGGCCGCCACGGTCGCCTTCGCCTTCCTGCTCAACCCCGGCACCGGCCCGGTCAACCACTTCCTCGGCGAGATCGGGCTGCCGCAGCCCGGCTGGTTCGCCGACCCGGACTGGTCCAAGCCCGCGCTCACCCTGCTCGCCATGTGGGGCGTCGGCGACCTGATGGTCATCTTCATGGCGTCCCTGCTGGACGTCCCGCGGGAGCAGTACGAGGCCGCCGAACTCGACGGCGCCGGCCCGTTCCAGCGGTTCCGGTACGTCACCCTGCCGAACATCTCGCCGATCATCATGTTCGCGGTGGTCACCGGGGTCATCCAGACCATGCAGTACTACACGCAGGCGATCGTCGCCGCGAAGGTCGCCGGCGGCAACGCGGGCAACTCCGGCCAGCAGTTCGAGCCCGGCTACCCGTCCGGCTCCACCTGGACCCTGCCGCAGATGGTCTACAACCTCGGCTTCCAGCGCTTCAACTACGGTGCGGCGTGCGTCGTCGCCCTGGTGCTGTTCGTCATCTCGATGGCCGTCACCTCGGTGCTGCTGCGCCGCCGGTCCGGCTTCATGGCCAACGACGACTAGCGGGGACACGAAACCATGACTCTCAGCTCGACCCTCCCCGCCGAGGCGCCCGGCAGGCGGACCGGCCGGGGCCCCTCGCGCGGCCCGGCCACCACCGCCGCCCGCACCGCCCGCCGCCGCGCCCTGCTCAACTGGGTGGCCGTGCACTCGCTGGCCGTCGCCGCCGGCCTGTTCTTCCTGCTGCCGTTCGTCTTCGCCTTCCTGACCTCGGTGATGTCGGACAGCCAGGCGCTCACCACCGACTACTGGCCCACCTCCTGGAACTGGGGCAACTACGGCAAGGTCTGGAACACCCCCGGCTTCCTCACCTGGTGGCGCAACACCCTGCTGTACGCGGGCCTCGGCACCGTGCTGACCATCGTCTCCAGCCTGCCGGTCGCCTACGCGCTCGCCAAGTTCCGCTTCCGCGGCCGCAACCTGGCCCTGATGGCGGTCATCGCGATGATGATGCTGCCGCCGCAGGTCACCATCATCCCGATGTACCTGTTCTGGGCCAAGCAGCTGGGCCTGGGCGGCTCGCTCTGGCCGCTGATCATCCCGATGGCCTTCGGTGACGCCTTCTCGATCTTCCTGCTGCGGCAGTTCCTGATGACCATCCCCAAGGAGTACATCGAGGCGGCCCGGATCGACGGCTGCGGCGACCTGCGCACCCTGCTGCGGGTGGTGCTGCCGATGGCCAAGCCGGCCATCGCGGCCGTCGCGCTGTTCCAGTTCTTCTACTGCTGGAACGACTACTTCGGCCCGCAGATCTACGCCAGCAACAACCACGACGCCTGGACCCTCTCCTACGGCCTGGAGTCCTTCAAGGGCGCCCACCACACCAACTGGAACCTCACCATGGCCGCCACCCTCCTGGTGATGGCCCCGGTGATCGTCCTCTTCTTCTTCGCACAGAAGGCCTTCATCGAAGGCGTGACACTGACAGGGGTCAAGGGCTGATGTCCGCACTCAAGCTGGCCATCGTTGGCGGCGGTTCGACGTACACCCCGGAGCTGATCGACGGCTTCGCCCGGCTGCGCGACACGCTGCCGATCGCCGAGCTCGTCCTGATCGACCCGGCCGCCGAGCGGCTGGAGCTGATCGGCGGGCTGGCCCGGCGGATCTTCGCCAAGCAGGGCCACGGCGCGGTCGTCACCACCACCACCGACGTCGCGGCGGGCGTCGCCGACGCCGACGCGGTGCTGCTGCAGCTGCGGGTCGGCGGGCAGGCGGCCCGCAACCAGGACGAGACCTGGCCGCTGGAGTGCGGCTGCGTCGGCCAGGAGACCACCGGCGCCGGCGGCCTCGCCAAGGCGCTGCGCACCGTGCCGGTGGTGCTCGACATCGCCGAGACGGTCCGGCGCGCCAACCCCGACGCCTGGATCGTCGACTTCACCAACCCGGTCGGCATCGTCACCCGGGCCCTGCAGAGCGCCGGCCACAAGGCCGTCGGCCTGTGCAACGTCGCCATCGGCTTCCAGCGGCGCTTCGCCAAGCACCTGGGCGTCGACCCGGAGCTGATCCGGCTCGACCACGTCGGCCTCAACCACCTCACCTGGGAGCGCGGGGTCACCCTGCTCGACGCCCCCGGCGCGGCCGGCGGCCGCGAGGTGCTGCCCGAGCTGCTCTCCGGCTTCGGCAAGGAGATCGCCGAGGACCTGCACCTGCCGCAGCCGGTGATCGAGCGGCTCGGCGTCGTGCCCTCCTACTACCTGCGGTACTTCTACCAGCACGACCTGGTGGTGGAGGAGCTGAGGTCCAAGGGCTCGCGGGCCGCCGAGGTCGCCGAGATCGAGCGGCGGCTGCTGGAGATGTACGCCGACCCGGCACTCGACACCAAGCCGGAGCTGCTCGCCGAGCGGGGCGGCGCGTTCTACTCCGAGGCGGCGGTGCAGCTGATCGCGGCGCTGCTCGGCACCGGCGGCGGCACCTCCGTGCAGGTGGTCAACACCCGCAACGACGGCGTGCTGCCCTTCCTTCCGGACGACGCCGTGATCGAGGTGCCGGCCGAGGTCGACGCGGCGGGCGTGCGCCCGCTGCCGCAGCGCCCGCTGGAGCCGCTGTACGCCGGCCTGGTCGCCGCCGTCACCGCGTACGAGCACCTCGCCCTGGACGCCGCCCTGCGCGGCGGGCGCGACCGGGTCTTCGACGCCCTGCTCGCCCACCCGCTGGTCGGCCAGATCGAACTCGCCGACCAGCTGACGGACCGGCTGCTCGCCCACAACCGCGAGCACCTCGCATGGGCGCGTGCCTGACGGACACGCCCCGGGCCTGAGCCGCCCGACCCCCGGTCCCCGGCCCGCGCTCCGTGGGGGAGTGCGGGCCGGATCGCAGGCGGAGCCACGCCACCCCCGGCCGGGAAAGACCCCCGGCCGGGCCACGTACGACGAGCCGCGGGAACCCCAATGACCCACCAGCCCGAACCGCACCTGCCCGGCGTCCTCGCCATCGACGCCGGCAACTCCAAGACCGACGTCGCCCTCATCGGCACCGACGGCTCCGTCCTCGGCTCCGCCCGGGGCGGCGGCTTCCACCCAGCGACCGTCGGCGCCGCCGTCGCCGTCGCCGGCCTCGCCCCGCTGGTCGAGGAGGCCGCCGCGGCCGCCGGGGTCACCGACTGGACCGGCCCACTGACCGGCCACGTCAGCGCCTGTCTCGCCAACGCCGACCTGCCGGTCGAGGAGGAGGCGCTGCGCGTCGCCGTGGAGAGCCACCCCTGGGGCGCCGGCAACACCGTCCTCAACGACACCTTCGGCCTGCTGCGGGCCGGCACCGACGGCCCGCGCGGCGTCGCGGTCGTCTGCGGCGCCGGCATCAACTGCGTCGGGCTGCTGCCCGACGGCCGCACCGCCCGCTTCCCGGCCCTCGGCAAGCTCACCGGCGACTGGGGCGGCGGCTGGGGCCTGGCCGGCGCCAGCATGTGGCACGCCGTGCGGGCGGAGGACGGGCGCGGCGGGCCGACCGGCCTGGCCGCCGCCATCGCCGAGCACTTCGGCCTGCCCACCACCGGTGCCGTCGCCGAGGCCGTCCACCTCGGGCACCTGCCGTCCGTCCGGCTGCACGAGGTGGTCCGGGTGCTGTTCGCCGTCGCCGGGACCGGGGACGCCACGGCCCTGTCGCTGATAGACCGGCAGGCCGACGAGATCACCCGGCTCGCCGTCGTCGCCCTGCGGCGGCTGGAGCTGCTGGACACGCCCACCCCGCTGGTGCTCGGCGGCGGGGTGCTCGCCTCCCGCCAGCCGCTGCTGCTCGACAACCTGACGGCCCGGCTGACGGCCGCGGCGCCGCTCGCCGAGCCGCGGATCGTGGTCGCCCCGCCGGTCCTCGGCGCGGCGCTGCTCGGGCTCGACCATCTGGGGGCCGGGCCGGAGGCCCAGGAGCGGGTCCGCCGGGCCTACGACCCGACGCACCCGGTCGCGGCGTAGCACCCGCCCGACCGCCCCGCCCCCGCTTCCGTCCCCGCCGGGCCCGCACGCCCGACGGGGACGGTCGTGTCCGGAACCGGTCACTCGGATTCCGCGTCCAGGTGGATGTCTCGTCCGGCCCTGTTCCTGGGAGACTCACCCCATGACCGCGCCCCGTCGCCTCCTCTTCGCCGTGCTGCTCTGTTGCACCGTCACCACCGGGCTTGCCGCCTGCACCCCGATCGACGAGGACCCGACGCTCGCGATGGCCTCGGACGACATCGGGGACCCGGTGGACGCCGAGGACCTGGACGACCCCGCGGACCTCGCGGCCCCCGGCGACGACGAGGAGGACACGCTCGCGGCCACCCCGGACTTCTTCGCCCCCGCCACCCTCTCCCCCGCCCCCTGCACCACCCACGCCGGCCGCCGGGTCGTCCAGGTCCTCGCGGTCGCCGACGGCCGGCTGACCGTCCGGCCCTCCTGTCCGCCCGGCGCCGCCGTGGTCACCCACGCCCTCGCGGCCCATGCCACCGCCACCCTCGTCGACCTCCCGCACGACGAGCCCGCCAAGGAGGTCCAGCTGCCGGTCCTGCTCGACCACCTGGACAGCTGCCTCACCGGCGGCGAGCCCGAACTCCCGTACGCCTGCTACGGGAACGACTACGACCTGACGCTGGACGCGCGCGGCCGGATCACCCGGATCCGGGAGCTGCCGACCCCGTGAAACGCCGGACCGGACCCCCGCCGCCGTGCGGTGGGAGCCCGGTCCGTGGTTGTCCGCCCGGGACTGCGGCGGCCCGGGACTACAGCAGCTCGGAGACCTGCCAGAACCCGTTGTCGGGCCACATGGCGTAGCCGCTCTGGGTGTTGAGCGTGCCGTTGCCGTTGCCGGTCCACAGCAGCAGCGTGCCGTCGGACAGCTTGCCCGCGATGTCGGTGCGGCCGTCGTTGTTGAAGTCGCCCGCCACCAGCTCGTGGACCTGGCCGAAGCCCTTGTCCGGCCACATCGCGTAGCCGCTGTAGGTGTTCAGCCGGCCGGAGCCGTTGCCGGTCCACAGCAGCAGCGTGCCGTCGGACAGCTTGCCCGCGACGTCCGTCCAGCCGTCACCGTTGAAGTCGCCCGCGACCAGGTCGTGGACGTTCTTGAAGCCGGTGTCCGGCCACATGGCGTAGCCGCTGCTGGTGTTGAGCGTGCCGTTGCCGTTGCCCGTCCAGAGCATCAGGGTGCCGTCCGCGGCCTTGCCGACGAGGTCGATCCTGCCGTCGCCGTTGAAATCGCCGGCCAGCAGGTCGTGGACGTCCTTGAAGCCGGTGCCCGGCCACATCGCGTAGCCGCTCTGGGTGTTGAGCGTGCCGTTGCCGTTGCCGGTCCACAGCAGCAGGGAGCCGTCGGACAGCTTGCCCGCGACGTCCGTGCGGCCGTCGCCGTTGAAGTCGGCCGCGACCATCTCGCTGACCTGGCCGAAGCCGGTGCCCGGCCACATCGCGTAGCCGCTGTTGGTGTTGAGCGTGCCGTTGCCGTTGCCGGTCCACAGCAGCAGGGAACCGTCGGACAGCTTGCCCGCGATGTCCTCGTTCCCGTCACCGTTGAAGTCCACCCGCACCCGGGCGCCCGGGCCCGGCGGCGGGGAGACGGCCACGTCGAGGAAGTCCTGGTCGATCTTCAGCGTGTACCCGGCGTAGGTCTCCTGGACGTCGCCGCGGTACTGGCGGACGCGCTCGTGGTTCACCCACACGTTGTCCGGTATGTACGGGTCGCTGGTGGTCTCCTTGCCGTTCCAGTTGGCGCAGAACAGCACGTCCGGGATGGCGTAGCCGCTGCCCAGGTTCTTGACGATGTCGTTGATGCCGCTGGCGCCGCTGCTGTAGACACCCGACTTGTAGCCGCGCTCGTGCAGCCGGTTGGTCCACGCGGAGAGGAAGCCCAGGACCGTGGTGGTGTACTGCGGGGTGCTGTACGCCTCCATGTCGTAGTAGAGGACACTGCCCGGGCTGAGCCCGAGCGCGGCCGCCTTCGCGATGGCGTTGTCCGCCTCGGTGACGCCGTCGGCCGGGCCGGTGATCCGCGAAGCCTGCCGGCCGACGAAGATCGGCAGGAAGCGCCAGCCGTCGGCGGTCTGCTTCTGCATCCACTCGGGGGTGAGGTTCGGCTGCTGGCAGTACATGGCGCTGCCGCCGATGTAGATGCCGATCGCGCCGTACGGCGAGCTCGTCTTCCAGGCCTGCATGAGGTCGGAACTCGGCGCGGCGCAGGCGTCGAAACCGCGGCCGGTGAAGTTGGTGACCTCGGGCGGCAGGGCGACGGGCGCGGCCGCGGCCTGCGGGGCGGCGGCCACGCCCGGCGTCGCGGCGGGCGCCTGGCCGGCCACGGACTTCGGGCTGCGGGCGGCCGTCGACGCGGTGGTCGGCAGGCCCGCGGAGGCGATGATGCCCCGGACCAGCCGCTCGTCGAGGTCGTAGGTGGCGGTGACCCGCAGGCCCGGGGCGGTGGCGGTGAGCTGGTGGTCCACCGGGTCGGCCGTGAAGCCCGCGGCGGTGCCGGCGGCGGCGGGCTCGACGAGCAGCGCCTCGGTGCGGCCCACGGCGCCGGGCGGACAGCTCGCGCCGTCGCCCGGGGTGCCGAGGTAGACCACGTGGCGGTTGAAGCCGACGCAGGTCGTCGGGTCGGCGGCGAGGTCGACCACCGGCCAGTCGGCGGGGACGGTGAACCGGTGCCCCAGGTACGTGACCGGCTTGCTGCCGGACGATGCGGTCGGTGCCGGGGCGGGCGCCGCGACGGCGGTCCCCACGGTGATCGCTCCGAGCGCGAGGCAGCTGCCCGCGGTCAGGAGTATGCGTCGAATACTGATCGTCATCATCCTTTGTGTTCGGCAGGTTTGAGCGTCTCACGTCGCACTGTGGACGAACCGCACATGCTAGCGGCCCGTCCTGACGAACAGCCGTCGCCACGAGCACTTGACCTCAACCGGGGTTGAGGTCGTCTGATGGAGGTCCGGTCGGGACCACGCGGTCGATGCCCGATCCGCGGCGTGGGCCCCGACCGGCCCCGGACCGGGGCCGTCTCCCGATTCCAGTGATCGTGCCGGGGAGGCGGCCCCGCCTCTCGCCGGGCCCGGGGCTTCGTCACGCCCGGGCCAGATGGGCGAGGGACGGCGGCAACGGGTACGGGCGCTCCGGCGGCAGCAGGCGCTGGGCCTGGGCGGTGCGGCCCTGCTGGACCAGCTCGGCGATCCGCCGCACCTGCGGGGTGAGGTCGGTGATCCCGGTGATCCACTCCTCGGCGAAGGTCCGGATCAGGGTGCGGCCCACGCCCACCTGGATGCTGTAGTGGTTGAGCGCCGCGCCGCGCAGGGAGCGCTCCGGGTCCCACTGGACGTGCACCTCGGCGCGGGCGAGCAACGCGGGGTCGCCGGTGGTCAGGACCGCCCGGCCGAGCGCCTCCTCCCAGCCGGCCCGGGTGATCCGGACGGCGAGCACGCGCTCCTGCCCGGGCTTGCGGGCCCAGTTGCTGCGGTGCATCAGCCAGCGGAACGAGGGCTTGATCCAGGTCATCCGCCCGAAGGAGAACGGCGGGACGAACCGTCCGGCGGCGAGCGCCGCGTCGGCCACGGCGGGGGCGTACGCCTGGTAGACGACGAGGGTGGAGGCGTCGTGGTCGGCCCGGATCCCGTACAGCTGCTCCATGGGAGCGGACTCTGCCAGCCCGCCACCGTGGGCGCGACCGGTTTTTGACGCGGGAACAGAACGCGGGAACAGAACGCGGAAGCAGGACGCGAAGCAACGGAAAGCGGGGAGCAGGACGTCGGACCGGCCGACGTCCTGCTCCCCGCGGGCGGCTGCGGCTCAGCCCAGCCGGCCCTCCCGGGCGAGGGCGCCGAGCCAGTGCGCGGAGGGCTTCGGGCTGCGCTCGAAGGTCCGCGGGTCGACCGCCACCAGGCCGAAGGTCGGCCGGTAGGAACCCCACTCGTAGTTGTCCAGCAGGCTCCAGTGCAGGTAGCCGCGCACGTCGACGCCGTCGCGCAGGGCGTCGGCGAGGCCGGCCAGCGCCTCCGTGGTGTAGGCGATCCGCTCGGTGTCGTCGGCGGTCGCGATGCCGTTCTCGGTCACCAGCAGCGGCACGTCCGGACCGACCAGTGCGGCCATGCCCCGGACCGTCTCACCGAGCGCCTGCGGGTAGTACTCCCAGCCCTTGATCGTGGTGCGGACGCCCTCGGCGACCGGGACCGGGCCGTCGACGCCGACCGGGGTGCGGGTGTAGGCCTGCACGCCGAGCCAGTCGTCGCCGCGGGCGGCCTCGACGAACACGCCCTCCCGCCGCCGGGAGACGGCCGCGGCGGTGGCCTCGGCACCGGGCTCCACGGGGTAGAGGCCGAGGCCGCCGACCGTCCAGCCGACCAGCAGCCGGGAGTCGGCCTCGCGCAGCGCCGCGGCCGCGGCGCGGTGGGCCCGCACCAGCGCCTCGGTGATGTCCTCGCCGGGGTCGACCCGGTCGAGGTCCACCCCGGCCGGGCCCTCGGCGAGCATCCCCATCAGGGTGTGCATCCGGGCGAGCACGTTCGGCTCGTTGATGGTGGCCACGTACCGGACGCCGTCGAGCACCTCGGCGGCGGCGGTGGCGGCGTACCGCGCGAACAGCTCGGCGGCGTCCGGGGCGAGCCAGCCGCCCGCCTCGGCGAACCACTGCGGCAGGGTGAAGTGGTGGAGCGTCACCACCGGGGTGAGGCCGCGGGCCAGCGCGCCCTCCACCATCGCCCGGTAGTGGGCCAGCGCGGCCCACGAGTAGCGGCCGCGCGCCGGCTCGATGCGGGCCCACTCGATGCTGAACCGGTAGGCGTTGAAGCCGAGCCCGGCGAGCAGGTCCATGTCCTCGGGCCAGCGGTGGAAGCTGTCCGCGGCGTCGCCGCTGGGCTCGGGCAGGAAGCCGCCGGGGCGCTGTTCGAGGGCCCACCAGTCGCTGGTGGTGTTGTTGCCCTCGATCTGGTGGGCGGCGGTGGAGGCGCCGAACAGGAAGCCCTCCGGCAGCGCTCCGCCGCCGGTCACCGGGTCACCTCGCGCGGGGCGGTCGGGTGGCCGGCGACGAAGAGCGGGTCCTTCGTATCGAAGGGCACGTCCTCGCGGGAGGCCTCGACGGCGGCGTCCGAGCGCGGCAGGTCGAACGGCAGCGAGCCGGTCATCGGGGCGCGGCCGAACACCGCGTCCAGCACGACCTCGTCGGCGGCGCCGAACTCGCCGACCAGCAGGGCCGCGTGCGGCGCCAGCGGGGTCAGCACGGCGGGGCGCTCCAGCAGCGCGACGACGGCGGTGGGGACCGTACCGGCCAGCGCGACGATCCTGGCGGCCTCGGCGGGCTCGAACTCCAGGGTGCCGGTGTGGAAGTGCTGCTCCAGCAGCCCCTCGCGCCGCTCGTACGGCGTGGCCAGGCGGACGACGGCGACGTCGGCGTCCTCGGGGCGCTCGACGACCGTCCCGTAGCGGGCCGCCACCCCGGCGTCCACGCCCTCGACGTAGATCCGCTCGCCGGTCAGCGGCTGTCCGGCGAGGCGGACCAGCGAGGCGGCCTGGACCTTGCGGCCGAGCGCGCGCCCGGCCGGGGCGCCGACCAGCGCGACGGCGGCCTCGACGTCCACGTACGGGTCGTCGAACAGGCCGAGCCGGAACTTGTCGCGCAGGATGCGGCGGACGGACTCGTCGAGCCGGGCCTCGGTGACGGCGCCGGAGCGGACCACGCCGAGGATCAGCTCGGGGTCGGTCTCGCCGCCGAGCTGGTCGGCCCCCGCGTGCAGGGTCATCGCGACCTGCTCGGGCACCGACAGCTCCTCGACGCCCCAGTGCCGCGGCGGCAGGCTGACGACGCCGGGGATCTCCATGCCGGTGATGGCGTTGAAGTCGGTGCAGATCACGCCGTCGAAGCCGTACGTGCCGCGCAGCAGGCCGGTGATGACGTCATGGTTGAAGTTGGCGCCGACCTCGGTGAGCCCGGAGCCGGCCGGGATCGCGTAGGCGGGCATGATCTGCGCGGTGCCGGCCTCGAAGGCGGCCTCGAACGGGCGCAGGTGCTGCTCGAAGGCGCCGCCCGGGTAGGCCAGGCTGCGGCCGGCCGCGAAGTGCGAGTCCTCGCCCTTGTGCTGCGGGCCGCCGCCGGGGAAGTGCTTGGTCATGCAGGCGACGCTGTCCGGCCCGATCCGCTCGCCCTGCAGGCCGCGGATGTAGGCGGCGATGATCCGGGAGACCCGCTCGGGGTCCTCGCCGAAGGTGCCGCTGATCCGGGCCCAGCGCGGCTCGGTGGCGAGGTCGGCCATCGGGTGGATGGCGACCCGGATGCCGACGGCGCGCAGCTCGCGGCCGATCAGCGCGGTGTACTCCTCGACCAGCTCCGGGTCGTCGGTGGCGCCGAGGCCGATCGGCTCGGGGCCGACCGAGAAGCCGCCGCCGGCGAAGGCGGTGGCCGGGTTGGTGGTGAAGCCGTGCCGGGGGTCGGAGGCGAGCGTGACCGGGATGCCGAGGCGGCTCGCGGCGGCGAGGTCCTGGACGTGGTTGTTCCACTCGGCCATGCCGCGGGCGTCGGGGACCATCGTCATGCCGAAGGCGGTGAGGCCGCGCTCGGTGATCAGGTGGTCGCCGGCGGGGAAGGGGCCCTGGTTGCCGGCGAGCATCCGGCCGCAGAACATCTGGGCGGCCTTCTCCTCCAGGGTCATCCGGGAGAGGAGGTCCTCGACGCGCTCCTCGACGGGCAGCCGCGGGTCCTCGTAGGGCTCCATGGTGCCGTTGTGGTTGAGGTCGCGGAACGGCGTGCCGTCGGTGTGGTGCAGCAGGGTCCTCATGCCGTCACCTCGGCGGTCTCGACGGCGCCGGTGCCGGCCTTGGCGCGGAAGGCCTCGATGGTCGCGGCGTCCACCCCGCAGTGGGCGAGCAGGCCCTCGGTGCCGCCGTAGCGGGCCCGGACGAGGTCGAGGAAGGCGGCCATCGAGTCGGCCGGGGCCTCCAGCAGCTGGCGCGGGATGGTCAGCGAGCCGGCGTGGTAGTCGTTCAGGGCGTTGCGGTTGCGCTCGGCCAGGCCCTCGAAGATCTGCGGCAGCGCCGCGGTGGTGCGGTGGTAGTCGGCGACGATCTCCTCGGCGGGGACGCCGAGCAGGTCGAGCAGCAGGGCGGTCAGCCAGCCGGTGCGGTCCTTGCCGGCGGCGCAGTGCACCAGCAGGCCGCCGGGGCGGGTGGCGGCCTCGACGGCGAGCTTGACCGCCCCGGGGGCGGACTCGACCATCAGCAGGTAGAAGTGGCCGAGGTCGGCGTCGGTGGTCATCTCCATCATCGCCGCCTCCAGCTTCCGGTCGGTGGGCTGGACGCGGGCGGCGACCACCTCGATGCCGGCGGCCTGGGACTGCGCCCAGTCGGCGTCGTCCGCCTCGGCCCCGCCGCGCAGGTCGATGATCGTGCGCACGCCGGCGGCGTTCAGCTGCTCGACGATCGAGGCGTCGTCGGCCGGGAACGGCTGGGCGGAGCGGTGCAGCACGCCGTGGCGGACCCAGCGGCCCTCGGGGTCGGCGAGGGCGGCGGGGTCACGGAAGTTGACGAGCGTCATGGCGGGGCCTTTCGGTGGTGCGGGCGGGGGTGGGGGGTGATGACTCGGGACGGCGCAGGAAGGTAAGACATCTAGACGTCTAGATGTCTACCCGCAAGTGGGGCGCCGGGCAAGCGACGACGAGGTGAACTTCCGGACAACCGGGGACAGAAGCCGCCACCCGGCTCCGTAGGATCTGGCACGTGGCAACGCACCGGACCGAAACCCCGCTGTACCGCCGGCTCGCCCGGCAGCTCCAGGAGCGCATCGACGCCGGGACGTACCCGGCGGGCTCCCGGCTGCCCAGCGAGCCGGAGCTGAGCGCCGAGTTCGGCGTCAACCGGCTGACCGTCCGACAGGCGGTGGCCGAGCTGGAACGGGCCGCGGTGCTGGAGATCCGCCGGGGCGTGGGGACCTTCGTCCGCCCGCCCGCGGTACGGGTGTCGATCGCGGTCGACCCGCGCAGCCAGCGGTTCGACCTCGGCAGCGTGCACACCGGGCTGCCGCTCGGCACGGACGCGCCCGGGGCGGCGCAGGACGGCGAGTTCGTGGTGGCCGCGCCGCCGGTGACCGGCTCCGCCGAGGACCACGAGGCGGCCCGTCAGCTGGGACGCGCCCCCGAGGAGCTGTCCCGGGTGGACACGGTGATCCGGCTGGGCGGCCGGCCCCGGGTGGTGAGCAGTTACTGGGTGCCGTCCGGGCCGCTGCCGGACGGGCTGGTGCGACCGGGCCGTCCCGGCAACATGGTGCTCGACCTGGCACAGGCGGCCGGGGTGGAGCTGGAGTACGACTGGCGGGCGTTCGGCGCGGTCGGCGCGGACCTCGCCGACGCGGAGCTGCTCGGGGTGCCTCCGGGCACCGCGCTGCTGGTCCGCGAGGGCGTCAGCTGCACGCCGGACGGCGCGCCCGCGCTGTACCTGCGGCGGCGGATCGACGGCAGCAGCGCGCGGTTCGTGCTGCACTACCGCGAGCCGGGCGGCGGGTCGGGGCCGGTGCGGTAGGAGTTCACCGGGCGACTCCCGCCGGGCGCGGCGGCAGGGCCGGCGGCTCCGCCGGGGCCGGCGTGTCGAACTTCGCGAGCAGCAGCCGGAACGCCTCCGCCCACTCCCGCAGCGAGCGCATCTCGTTGCCGTCGAGGACCTGCCGCCGGGTCATGCCCGCCATCAGCGCCGCGAACGCCTGCGGCCGCAGGTCGACCGCCGGGTCGACGCCCAGCCGTTCGGCCGCGATCACCGTCACCCGCTGCGAGATGGCGTCGATCGTGACCAGCGCGAAGTCGTGCACACTGCGGACCTCGATGAACCGGCGCCGCAGCGCCCGGCGCCGCGCGGTGTGCTCGGCCGGCTCCTCCAGCTGCCCGTCGGTGGTGTCGGCGGCGTGCTCGAAGGCGGCCCAGAGCTCCAGCCCGGCAGGGGCGGTGGCGAAGGCGTCCAGGAAGGCGGCGCCGAAGTCCATGCCGAAGAGCAGCGCCTCCTTGCACTCGTAGTACCGGAAGAAGGTGCGGTGGGCGACGTCGGCCCGGCGGCAGATCTGGTCCACCGTGGTGCGCTCGAAGCCCTGCTCCTCGAAGAGGTCGAGCCCCGCCGTGCGGATGGCCTGCCTGGTCCGCGTCCGCTTGCGGTCGCGCAGCCCGGGCTCCGCCACGGTGTCCGTCCCCTGCCCCTGCATCCTGCTCGCTCCTCGTCAACTGCTGTGCCGCACGCGGCCGTAGTCGTACGGAATCACGCCCGGCGTGGCCCGCTCAAGCCGAGCGCCAAGTCGTCGTCATTTCGTCATGCGAAGTTTGCACAAGTGCCAATTGGCAGTTGTGCCACCTCCAAAGAGTGGGGTCCGGCGGCCACCGGTCCGGCAGCGTCCGCCGGTCTCCCCCCTCCCCCAGCTCCCCGAATCCCCCCGAGGAATCATGAAGCGGCACACGCTCGTCCTGGCGTCCACGGTCTGCACGGCGGCCCTCGCCCTCACCGCCTCCGCCTGCTCCGCGTCCGACGACACGGTCTCCGGCGGCGGCACGGCCGCCTCCGCCGCCAAGGACGACGGCCCCGCCGTCGACGGCGGCACCCTGAGAATCGGCCTCGACCGCCCCTTCACCAAGCTCGATCCGGCGGACTCCACCCTCACCTCGATGCCGCTGATGATCCTGGCCAACGCGCTCTACGACCCGCTGATGGTCAACGGCGACAACGGCGCCGTCCAGCCCTACCTGGCCAAGTCCTTCACCCCGAACGCCGACGCCACCGCCTGGACGCTGGAGCTGCGCGAGGGCGTCACCTTCAGCGACGGCAAGCCGCTCGACGCCCAGGCCGTCATCGACCACGTCAACCGGCTCGCCAAGCCCGAGGCCAAGTGCGGCTGCGCCGTCGACGCCGCCAGCATCGGCGGCATGACGGTGAACTCCCCCACCTCCGTCGGCTTCACCCTCAAGTCCCCGAACGCCGCCTTCCCCGGCCTGTTCACCCGCTCCCTCGGCTACGTCTCCGAGGCGCCCGCCGGCGCGGACACCCCCGCGGTCGGCTCCGGCCCGTACACGCTGGAGAGCGTGCAGCCCGGCGTCTCCGCCACCCTCACCCGCAACCCCTCCTACTGGGGCGCCAAGGGCCACGCCGACAAGCTCGTCTACAAGGTCCTGCCGGACGCCGACAGCCGCTACCAGTCGCTGCGCTCCGGGGACGCCGACCTCGTCTGGGCCGAGACCCCCTCCCAGCTCAAGCAGGCCCCCGCCGACGGCCTGCGGGTGGCCACCGGCCCCGGCTCCACCTCCACCGTGGTGTTCAACACCAAGGTCGCCCCCTTCGACGACCCGCGGGTGCGCAAGGCCCTGCAGTACGCGGTGGACCGCTCGGCCATCGAGAAGGTCGTCTACCTCGACCAGGGCAAGGTCTCGGACGGCCCGATCGGCTCCACCTCCCCCTACCGCGCCCAGGGCACCGCCGACTACCCGGCGCACGACCCCGCCAAGGCGCGCGCCCTGCTCGCCGAGGCCGGCCACTCCGACCTCTCCTTCGAGTACCTCGTCGACAGCCGCCCCGAGGGCCAGCAGCGGGCCACCGCGCTCCAGCAGATGTTCGCCGAGGCCGGCGTGAAGATGACCATCAAGCCGCTGGACCCGGCGAACCTCGGCACCGCGATGTTCCAGCGCAAGTTCCAGGTGATGGACTTCGTCACCAGCATGTTCGGCGACACCGACACCGCCCTGGCCAGCCTCTACATGCCCGACGCCCCCTACAACTTCACCGGCTGGAACAACGCGAAGGCGGGCCGGGCGATCGCCGCCGGCCGCAGCACCGTCGACCCGGCCCAGCGCGCCCGCTCCTACCAGGAGGCCGCGCAGGAGGTCGTCACCGACGCCCCGATGATCTTCCTCACCGAGAACCAGGTCGGCTTCCTGGCCTCCGCCAGGACCGGCGGCCTGCCGGACGTCTCCAAGCGGACCGTCGTCAACGTCTCCCCGGCCCTGCTGTGGGTGAAGAAGTGACGCCCACCGCACTGCGGACCGCGGGACGCACCGCCGGACGGCTCGGACGGGCCGGCGCGGTGCTCCTGCTGGTCACCGTCACCGCCCTCTCCCTGCCGCACCTCATGCCCGGCTCCCCCGCCCTCGCCGCGCTCGGCCCCACCGCCACGCCGGAGCAGGTCACCGCGTACGAGGCCAAGCTCGGCCTGGACGAGAACGTGTTCGCCGCCACCTGGCGCTGGCTCGGCGACGCCCTGCACGGCGACCTCGGCCACTCGCTCTCCACCGGCGTCGCCGTCACCACCGAGCTCGCCGACCGGATCCCGGTCACCCTCGAACTCTTCGTCGCCGCCCAGGTGGTGGCGCTCGGCCTGGCCCTGCCGGTCGCACTCCGGTCGGCCTGGCGGCCGGGCGGCGCCGTCGACCGGATCGCCACCGCCGGCGCGTTCGTCTGGCTCGCCGTGCCCGGCTTCGTGCTCGGCCTGCTGCTGATCTGGATCACCGCCGTCCAGCTGCGGATCCTGCCGGCCACCGGCTGGACGCCGTTCACCGAGGACCCGCTGGAGAACCTGCGCCACCTGGTGCTGCCCGCGCTCACCCTCGGCCTCACCGAGGCCGCGATCTTCACCCGCACCCTGCGCAGCCAGCTGATCGACACCCTCGACCAGACCTACATCTCCGCCGCCCGCAGCCGCGGCATGGGCACCGCGCGGCTGCTGCTGCGCCGCACGCTGCGGCCCTCCTCGCTGCCGCTGGTCACCCTGATCGGCATCGGCGTCGGCACCTCGCTCGGCGGCTCGGTGCTGGTCGAGTCGCTGTTCGCGGTGCCCGGCGTCGGCATGCTGGTCTCCGGGGCGATCAACGGCCGCGACTTCCCGGTGGTGCAGGGGGTGGTGGTGGTCAGCGCCGTCGCCGTGGTGGCCGCCACCTTCGCCGTGGACCTGCTGTACCGCACGATCGACCCGAGGATCGCCGATGAGCGCCGCTGAGACCGTCCCCGTCCCCGCCGCCGTGCCGCGCGAGGCGGCGGCCGGGCGCCGTCGCCCGTCCACCGGGGTGCTGATCGCCGGCGGCTGGCTGGCGATCGTCGCGCTCGCCGCCCTGGTGCTCCCGCTGCTGCCCGGCTTCGACCCGCTGCACGGCGACTTCGGCAACCCCGCCGCCGCCCCCGGCCCCGGCCACTGGCTGGGCACCGACGCCGGCGGGCGCGACGTCTTCCAGCGGACCGTGGCCGGCGCCCGGGCCTCCTTCGCCGTCGCCGGACTGACCATCACCGTCGGCATGCTCGGCGGCGGGACGCTCGGCATCGCGGCCGGCTGGTTCCGCGGACCGGTGGACAAGGTGATCGGCTTCGCCGCCGACCTGCTGATGTCCGTGCCCACCCTGATCCTGGTGATGATCGTGGTCTCGCTGCGCGGGCCCAGCCTGCCGGTGATCGGCATCCTGATCGGCCTGTTCACCGTGCCGGCCTTCACCCGGGTGGTGCGCGCCGTCGTGCTGTCGCTCAGCGAGCAGGGCTTCGTCCAGGCCGCCCGGATGATCGGCACCGCTCCGCTGCGCATCCTGGTGCGCGAGGTGGTCCCGCACGTCGCGCCGATCGCGCTCACCTTCGCGTTCACCGCCACCACCGTCGCCATCGTCGCCGAGGGCTCGCTCAGCTTCCTCGGCTTCGGGCTCCGCCCGCCGGAGCCGTCCTGGGGCGGCATCATCGCCGAGGGCCGGACGACGCTCGGCAGCGCCCCGTGGATCTCGCTCGCCCCGGCGGCGGTGCTCTGCCTGACCGTCCTCGCCCTCAACTACCTGGGCGACAAGTTCCGTTCGAAGGGAGGGCGAGGATGACCAGCCCGGTTCTGGAGGTCCGTTCGCTCGACACCACCCTGCACACCCCCGACGGCCGGACACTGCACGTGCTGCACGGCATCGACCTCACCATCGACGCCGGCGAGTGCCTCGGTGTGGTCGGCGAGTCCGGCTCCGGCAAGTCCGTGCTGGCCCGCACCGTGCTCGGCGTCCACCCGCGCACCACCCGGACCACCGCCACCGGCTCGGTGCGGCTGAACGGCGAGGACCTGCTCACCGCCACCGCCGCCCGGCGCGCCGACCTGCTCGGCACCGGCGTCGCCATGGTCCACCAGGACCCGATGACCTCGCTCAACCCCGTCGTGCGGATCGCCGACCAGGTCACCGAGTCGCTCACCAACCGGCGCCGGATGCCGCGCCGCGAACGGCTGCGCACCGCCGCCGAACTGCTCGCCGCCGTCGACGTCCCCGACCCGGCCCGGCGTGCCCGCGCCTACCCGCACGAGCTCTCCGGCGGCCTGCGCCAGCGCGTCGGCATCGCCGCCGCCCTGGCCGGCTCCCCCGCCCTGCTGCTCGCCGACGAGCCCACCACCGCCCTGGACGTCACCGTCCAGCGCACCGTGCTCGACCTGCTCGACCGGCACCGCGAGACCCGCGGCCTGGCCACCCTGCTGATCACCCACGACATCGGCCTGCTCTACGGCCGCGCCCGGCGGATCGCCGTCATGTACGGCGGACGGATCGTCGAGACCGGCCCCACCGAGGCCGTCACCGAGAACCCCGCCCACCCGTACACCGCCGCGCTGCTGCGCTCGGTGCCCCGGGTCACCGGGCCGCTGCGCCGCACCCTGCCCGCCGTGGCCGGCTCACCGCCGGACCTCTCCAAGCCCATCCCCGGCTGCCCGTTCGCCCCGCGCTGCGAGCGCGCCCAGGCGGTCTGCTCGACGGACGCGCCGCCGCTCCACCGGGCCGGGGCCGGACACACGGCCGCCTGCCACTTCCCGCTCACGCCGTCGGCCGCGCTGCCGGCGACGGCCGAGGAGACCGCCGCATGACCGCCACCCCCACCTCCCCCGACGCGGACACCCCCGTGGTGCTGCGCGCCACCGGGCTGTCCGTGGTCCACCGCACCCGCTCCGGCCCGCTGCACGCCGTCAGCGGCGTCGACGTGGAGCTGCGCGAACGCCGCACCCTCGCCCTGGTCGGCGAGTCCGGCTCCGGCAAGAGCAGCATCGCCAAGGCCCTGCTGCGGCTGCCCCCGCCCACCACCGGCACCGTCACCCTGGACGGCACCGACCTCGCCGCGCTCTCCCCGCGGGCGCTCCGGGCCCTGCGCCCCCGGATGCAGATGGTGTTCCAGGACCCGGTCTCCTCGCTCAACCCGCGCCGCACCGTGCGCGACCTGGTCGCCGAACCGCTGGACGCCCACCCGGACCCGTCGGTCGACCGCACCGCGGTGGTCGAGCAGCAGCTGGAGGCCGTCGGCCTGCCGGTCGCGCTGTTCGGCGACCGCCGGCCCTCCCAGCTCTCCGGCGGCCAGGCGCAGCGGGTCGCCATCGCCCGCGCCCTCGCCGCCGAGCCGCGGGTGCTGATCGCCGACGAGGCCGTCTCGGCCCTCGACGTCTCCGCCCAGGCCACCGTGCTCAACCTGCTGCGCCGGCTCACCGAGGAGCGCGGCCTGGCGAGCCTGTTCATCTCGCACGACCTCGGCGTGGTCCGCGCCGTCAGTGACGACGTCGCGGTGCTCCACCTCGGCCGGCTCTGCGAGCAGGGCCCCACCGAGGAGGTGCTCGCCGCCCCCGCCCATCCCTACACCGCGGCCCTGCTCGCCGCCGTCCCCGAGCCCGGCCGCCCGCTCGGCGACTCCGGGCTGCTGCCCGCCGACCCGCCGTCCCCGCTCGACCCGCCGTCCGGCTGCCGCTTCCGCACCCGCTGCCCGTTCGCCGACGAGCGGTGCGCGAGCGAGGTGCCGGCGCAGCGCGAGGTCACGCCCGGACGGACCGTGGCCTGCCACCGGCCGCTGGTGCCGACGGTCGGCGAGGCGGTTGGCAAGGCGGTTGGGACGACGACCGGATAACATGCCCGGGCTGGGCAGCCGACGGGCCGGCCGACGGCTCGGCGCACCGGCTGACCAGCCGAGAAGCCGATCGGCCGACCGGCGGGCACGCCGGACGGCCGGACCACACCCACGGACCGGGGCGGGACACGACGACATGACGGTGGCCAACGGAACCGGCGCACCCGACATCCCCAGCGAGCTGGCTCCGCACTGCCTGGACCTGCTCACCGACGTCTCCCGCACCGGGCGCCTGCTGCGCCGCTCCGAACTGGAGCGGCTGCGCGAACTCGGCGAGCGCGGCGCCGAGGCCGGCCACGGCCTGCGCGAACTCGTCGGCGCCTGTCTGGGCGCCACCCGTGCCGCCTGGCAGACCCTCCCCGGCCTCACCGCCGCCACCGCCGCCGAGCTGCGGCGCACCGGCGACGCCGTGCTCGCCGCCACCCAGGCCGCGCTGGGCGCCCTCGCCGAGGGCCACGAGCGCGCGCAGCGGATGGCCGTGCGCCAGGAGGAGGCCAACCGGCGCGAGCTGGTCAACGACCTGCTGCACGGCCGCTCCGACCTCGGCGCGCTCGCCGAGCGCGCCGAGCGGTTCGGGCTGCGGCTGGCCGCCGGCTACACCGTCGCGGTCGCCGTCGCCGACGAGCCCTACCTGGAGGGCGCGCCCGCCGCGCACCGGGTGCTGCGCGAGCTGACCGGCCGTTACGACGACCGCACCCTGCTGCTGGCCTCCCGCGACGGGCGGCTGGTCTGCATCGCCTCCGACGGCGAGCAGGCCGTCCTGACCGCGTTCACCGAGCTGGCCCTGCGGCCCGGCGCCGGGTACCTGCCCGCGCAGCGGGTGGCGACCGGCCGCCGGCACGCCGGCACCGGCGGAATCGTCCGCAGCTACGAGGAGGCGCTCGGCGCGCTGGAGTACGCGCAGCGGCTGGGGCTGCCGGCGCAGCGGCTGCGCGCCGAGGAACTGCTGGTCTTCCCGGTGCTGATGCGGGACCGCTCCGCGATGGCCGACCTGGTGCGCACCGTGCTCGGCCCGCTCACCTCCGCGCGCGGCGGCGCCCGCCCGCTGCTGGAGACCATCACCGTCCAGGCGGAGGCCGGCTACGTGAACGCCGAGACCGCCCGGCGGCTCGGCCTGAGCGTGCGCGCGCTGGGCTACCGGCTGGAGCGCATCCGCGACCTCACCGGTTACGACCCGGCGGACGCGCTGCACCGCTACACCCTGGAGACCGCCGTGATGGGCGCGCGTCTGCTCGACTGGCCGAACCGGCAGCTGTGACCGCGGCCGTTCCGTCGTGAACGTTTCAGCGGGCCCCGCGTTGCGTCTGGTTTCCGGATATTTTCAGGTGTCAAAACACCGACAAGATTGCCAGGTCCTGGCAGTGTGCGGACGCTTTCCTCCTGACAGGATCACCACGGCGCCCGGGGGGTCCGGCGCCGATCGGAAAGTCGGAGGGAACGGGCGGATGCGGGGGGACTTCAAGGCCGCGCCGGGCTTTCCGACCCTGGTGGTGACCGCCGAGTACTGGATGCTGGCCCTGCTCAGCGGCCTCGCGGCCGACGTCGTGCCCGGGGGGCACGGCGTCGGCCGCCCCACCGGCACCCGGGGCGGGGGGTGCGGCGCCGACCCCCACGTCGACGCCGCCTCCGGGGAGCTGCCCGACGAGCTGCCGGGGGACCTCCTCGCTTCCGAGCCCTTCCCCTTGGTCGGCCGCGTCTGCGCGGTCCTCCCGGGCGGCGCCGACACCACCTCCGGCTGGGCCGAGGCCACCACCGACGACGGCTCCCCCGCCCTCCTCGCCGTCCGCACCCCGCCCGGCGACGCCGCCGTCCCGGCCGGCCGCACCGCCCTCCTCCACGCCCACGACCCGGCCACCGACACCTACCTGATCACCCCCCTCGACCTCGGCGCCCTCTTCAGCTGATCCTGTCGGCCAGACCGAAGAGCAGGCCATCCGACGTATTCGGTTGATGGCGAGTCACACCCGGCGTGGCGGGTGAACTCTTCCCGGAGTGGGAGAAGTTGAGTGTCCGACCTCCTGCCGGTCCTCCTTGACGGCGCTGTCCGGCTGCTCGTCGGGCCCTGAGGGGCGCGGGGTCGCCCGCGGTTCAGCGGCGGGCGGCGGCGAGGAGGGCGGGGACGGTGGGGAGTTTGACCCGGGGGCGGCCGGTGGCCTCGCCGCGGGCGCGTTCGGCGCGGTCGATGGCACGCAGCTGGCGCAGGCCGAGGGCGTCGGGGCGGCGGGTACGGACCAGGCGGTCGAAGGCCCTGCGGTCGCCGGTGGGGACGGGCAGGGTGCCCGCGACCGCGTCGTCCATCAGGGCGTGCACGGTCTCCTCGGCGCAGGCGCGGTTGGCGCCGATGCCGCCGGAGGGTCCGCGCTTGGCCCAGCCGACCAGGTAGGTGCCGGGCAGCGGCCGGCCGGTCGCCGGGTCGAGGACGCGGCCGCCGGTGTGCGGGACGCTGCCGGCGGTGTCGTCGAAGGGCAGTCCGGGGACGGGCACGCCGCGGTGGCCGATGGAGCGCACGACCAGGGCGGTGCGCAGGAGTTCGCCGGTGCCGGCGAGGCGGACCGCCTCGACCCGGCCGTCGCCGAGGAGTTCGGCGGGCGCGGCGTGGAAGCGCAGCACGATCCGCCGCCCGGGCCGGGGCGGCGCGGTGGCGTCGACGCGCTCCAGCGGGACACCGGCCGGCAGCGCCGCGCCGCGGACCTCCGGGCGGTCGTCCACCACGACGTCCACGCCCGGGAGTCGGGTGAGGGCGAGGAACTCGGGCACGCTCCACGCGGCGTTCCCGGGCCCGCGCCGGGCGAGCAGGACGACCTCGCGGACCGCGCTGCCGCGCAGCGCGGCGAGCGCGTGGTCGGCGATGTCGGTGGCGGCGAGCCGGTCGGGGTCGGAGAGCAGGATCCGCGCGATGTCGACCGCGACGTTGCCGTTGCCGATCACCACCGCCCGTTCGGCGCCGCTCCCGGGCCCGCCGGACAGGGCCACCGCGTCGGCCGGCACCGTCGGTTCGGCGTTGTACCAGCGGACGAAGGTGGTGGCGGGCAGACTGCCGGGCAGGTCCTCGCCGGGCACCCCGAGCCGGCGGTCGGCGGCGGCCCCGACCGCGTACACCACCGCGTGGTGGTGGGCGGCGAGTTCGGCGTGGCCGAGGTCGGTGCCGACCTCGACGTTGAGGTGGACCCGCAGCCGCGGGTCGTGGAAGACGGACGCGAAGCTCTCGGCGATCCGCTTGGTCGACTGGTGGTCCGGCGCGACCCCGTGCCGCAGCAGCCCGCCGGCCACCGGCAGCCGGTCGAGCATGGTGACCTCGGCGCCGGTGGAGCGCAGCAGCGCCTGCGCGGTGTAGCTCGCGGACGGCCCGGTGCCGACGATGGCGACCCGCAGCGGGCCGGGCCCGAGGGCGAGGCCGGCGGGCAGGCTGCGCGGGAAGGCGGGCGCGCCCCAGGCGTGGTCGGCGGGGTGGTCGCGGAAGAAGTCGCGGTTGAGTCCGGCGTAGACGGCGTCGGGCCCCATCAGCCGGTCGACCGGGAAGACCGCGTCCACCGGACAGGCGTCCGCGCAGGCGCCGCAGTCGATGCAGGCGGCCGGGTCGATGTACAGCATGTCGGTGCGGCCGAAGTCCGGCTCGTCCGGGGTGGGGTGGATGCAGTTGACGGGGCAGACGGACACGCACGAGGCGTCGTTGCAGCAGGTACGGGTGATCGCGTAGGCCATGGCGGGGGTGGGGTCCTCGCTGCGCTGGGGCTGGGGCTGGGGGCTGGGAGCGGACGGGCGGGAAAGGGGGCGGGTCAGAGCATGTGGATGCGCCGGTAGAGCCTGGCCGCCGGGCCGGTGATCAGGCCGTTCTCGGCGAGGAAGGCCATCAGGTGGCGGCTGCTGGTGCGCATCATGGCGCGCCGGTGCTCGCTGGCCCGGACCTCGGCGAGCGCCCGTGCGACGTCCAGCCCGGCGGCCTTGTACACGGACGGGTGAACCATGCTGGTGACGATGACGAAGGCGCCGGCCGCGATGCCGAAGGCGGCGTTGCGACGGCGCAGGGCGCCGGCTCCGCGCAGCCGTTCGCGGATCTCCTGGCGGGCGAACTTCATGTGCCGGGACTCCTCGACCACATGGATCCGGGACGTCCCGCGGACGATGTCGAGGACGTTCTCGCCGCGCATCCAGTCGCGCTGCATGACGTCCAGCACCTCCTCGGCCACCAGGATGCCGCCGTAGGCGAGTTCGCCCCGGGCGAGGGACTTGTAGGCACGCCCGGCCTGGGCGACGAGCCGGTTCGGCCGGTACTGGGGGACGCCCATCCGCTCGCAGGCCCGGGCGAACATGATCGAGTGGCGGCACTCGTCGGCGATCTCGGTGAGCGCGAAGCGGAACTCGGCACTGCCGGGGTCCTTGAGGTACTGGTCGCGCAGCACCATCTGCTGCAGGATCATCTCGAACCAGATGCCGGTGGTCATGATCGAGCCGACCTCGTGGCGGGTGAGGGTGACCCGCTGCTCCTCGGTCATCTCCGCCCAGAGCGGGGTTCCGTAGAGGGTGCTCCACTCGGGGTTGAGCCCGTAGTGCCCGGGCGGGAGCGGGGCGTCCCAGTCGATCTCGACGGACGGGTCGTAGGAGAGGGTCGCGGCCGAGGCGAGGAGCCGCTTCGAGACGTCGTCGTCGGCCGCGGTGCGGGTCCGGGTGGGGATGCGTTCCGCCGGGTGAGCCATGGCTGCCTCCGTCAGGTGCGTGGCCTGCGCGGGAACCCGCCGGCCCCGCTTATTGACGGAGATTACAATAAGAGTGGGCGCCCGAGAACCCCCCGTGCAGCGCGCTGTCCGCCGCCCGGAAACTGGCGGGCTCGCCGGGCCGGGGGATGATGGAGGGGTCGCGGCAGCCAACCCGCCGACGGAGAGGAGCGGACCGGATGGACACGGCGGACGCCCTGAACCGCGGCCGATCCCCCTTCGTCGTCAACGCCATGGGCGCCCTGCTCGACGCGGACGGCCGCATCGTCCGCTGGACCCCGGAGGCGGAGCGGCTGCTCGCCCTCGGTGCCGCCCAGGTCCACGGCCGGCCCGTGCACGACCTGCTCGACGACCCCTCGGGGTGGCCGGCGATGTCCGAGCTCACCGCGGAGCAGCAGGCCGAGGGCTGGTCCGGCGAGGCGGTGCTGCGCTCCGGCCGGGGCGAACGGCTCGCGCTCTCCTACCAGGTGCTGCCGCTGGACGCGCCCGAGGAGGACGCCCCGCCGGGACCGGAGGGCACCGGCGCCCCCCGGTACTTCGTGCTCGCCTCCCCCACCGCACTGGTCGCCCGCTCGCGCCAGGACCAGGCCTTCACCCGCGAGCTGTTCCTGCAGGACCGGGTCGGCCTGGCCGTCTTCGACGAGCGGCTGCGCCTGATCCGCACCAACACCCACCTGCTCCCCTACAGCGGCCTGCCGCCGGACCTGCGCGGGCGGCGCCTCGGCGACTTCCTGGAGGCGCGGGACGCCGCCGCCGTCGAACGCGGACTGCAGGACGTGCTGCGCACCGGCCGGCCGCTGATCGGCGCGGAGGAGATCGTCCGCACCATCGAGGACCCGGCCGGCGGGGCGGTGATGGCGATCTCGGCGTTCCGGCTGCAGTCCCCCGACGGGCAGGTGATCGGGGTGACCGCGCTGTTCACCGACGTCACCGAACTGCACCGGTCCGGCGAGCGGCTCGCCCTGCTGCACCGGGCGACGGCGGCCGTCGGCGGCTCGCTGTCGGTCACCGGGACGGCGGAGGAGCTGGCCGCCGTGCTCGCCCCGCCGTCCCCGGAAGGCCCGGGCGCCCCCTCCCCGCCGTCCGCCCAGGGCGGGCCCAAGGCGGGCGACGGGTCGGTGCCCGGGCTCGCCGACCTCGCGGTGATCGACGTCGCCGAGGCCGTGTTCACCGGCGGGGAGCCGTCCCCGGGCCGGGACGGCCGGGTGCCGCTGCGCCGCACCGCGGTCGCGAGCACGGCGTCGGCCTCGGCCGAGGCCGACGGAGCGGGGATCCCGGCGCCCCCGCCCACCGGGGTGACCCTGCACGCCGACCCCGGCGAGCAGACCACCCACACCGCGTTCCCCCCGTCGATGACCGTCCCGCTGCGCGCCGGCGGCAGCCTGCTCGGCCGGGTGAGCGTCCACCGCGCCCCGCACCGGCCGCCGTACCTGCCGGCCGATCTGGAGCTGCTGCGCGAGATCGCCGACCGCGCCGCCCTCGCCCTGGACAACGCCCGCCGCTACGCGCGCGAGCACCGCGCCGCCGTCGGGCTCCAGCGCAGCCTGCTGCCGCCCTCGCTGGCCGAGACCACCGCCGTCTCCACCGCGAGCGTCTACCTGCCCACCGACACGGCGAGCGGGATCGGCGGCGACTGGTTCGACGTGATCCCGCTGTCCTCCGCCCGGGTCGCGCTGGTCGCGGGGGACGTGGTCGGCCACGGGCTCGCCGCCAGCGCGACCATGGGCCGACTGCGGACCGCCGTCCGGACCCTGGCCGATCTCGACCTGGAGCCGGACGAACTGCTGGTCCACCTCGACGACCTGGTCGCCCAGCTGATGGTGGAGGCCGAACGGCCGGACGAGGAGGAGGACGGCCCCGGCGCGGAGCCCGGGGCGACCGCGGCCACCCTGCCCCCGGTGAGCCACGGCGCGTGGAGCGACAGCGCCCACGACACCCCCGACGACCAGCAGACCGTGCCGTTCGGCGCCACCTGCGTGTACGCGGTGTACGACCCGGTGTCGCGGCGCTGCGTGATGGCCTCGGCCGGGCACCCGCCGCCCGCCGTCGCGACGCCGTCCGGCGAGGTGACGTACGTGCCCCTGCGGCCGGGGCCGCCGCTCGGCGTGAGCGGGCTGCCGTTCGAGGTGACCGAGGTCGAGCTCGCACCCGGCAGCCTGCTGGCGCTGTACACCGACGGGCTGCTGCTCGGCTACGCGGACGACCTGGAGGAGGGCATGCACGAGCTGTCCCACCGGCTCGCCGCCACGGCCGCCCCGCCGGACGGCTCCGTTCCCCCGGCCGGCGCCGCGCTGCGCGAGCTCGGGCGGGACCTCGTCGCCGGCCTCCCGGCCCACCGGCTCACCGACGACGTCACCCTGCTGCTGGCCCGGACCCGGGCGGTGCCGCCGGAGGACACCGCGGGCTGGACGCTGGAGGCGGACCCGGCGGCGGTCGCGCAGGTCCGGGAGGCCGCGACCGCGCAGTTGCTGGCCTGGGGGCTGGAGGAGCTGGCGTTCACCACCGAACTGGTGCTGAGCGAGCTGGTCACCAACGCGATCCGCTATGCGGGCGGTCCGGTGGGCGTCCGCCTCATCCGCGCCGAACGGCTCACCTGCGAGGTCTCCGACCCCAGCGCCACCCAGCCCCGGATGCGCCGCGCCCGCCTGACCGACGAGGGTGGCCGCGGCCTCTACCTGGTCGCCCAGCTCACCACCCGCTGGGGAAGCCGCTACACCCGCCAGGGCAAGACCATCTGGGCCGAGCAGGACCTCCCGCCCACCGGCTGACACCCCCTCGGGAACGGCCGGTGCACCCGGGACGGCGGGCGCCGCCGAGGACACGCCCTCGATGCGAGCAATGCGCCGGGATCGCCGCCCCTCACCGGTGTGATGGTGCTCTGATCTGCCAACTCATCCCCTCACAAGGAGAGACATGCGCACTCGCACCGCCCTCGCCGCCGGCATCCTCGCGTCGGCCGCCCTGCTGGCCGGCGGCGGCACCGCCGCCGCCGACTCCGTCGCCGAGGGCATCGCCGCCAACTCCCCCGGCGTCCTGTCCGGCAACCAGATCCAGATCCCGGTCCACATCCCGATCAACCTCTGTGGCAACTCGATCGACATCATCGGGCTGGCCAACCCGGCCTTCGGCAACATCTGCATCAACAAGTAGGACCACCGGCACGGCGACGCGGGTCCGCCCACCCGGGCGGGCCCGCGTCCGCGCGTCCGCGTGTCCGATGTCCGCGTGTCAGCCGCAGAACGAACCGCGCCGCCCGGGAACCCCGGGCGGCGCGGTGTCGATCAGGCGGCCGGTCGTCAGACCGAGAACCAGCCGATCAGGTCGGCGACCACGTCGGTGCCGCCCCACTGGTTGGCGAACGACACGCGTCCGTCCACCACCGGGACCATCACCAGCGTGGAGACGACCTCACCCGGGCGGTAGTTGATGTTCGAGGCGTCGGGACGTTCCTGTCCGTGCGGAAAGACCGTCAGGAAGCTGGTGTTGGTCGGCCACACCACGGTGACGTTCATCAGCACCGAGGTCACCCCGGTCGAGGGCACGCCCTCGACGCCGTCCACCCGCACGCTGAGCAGGTCGCCGTTCCCGCCCAGGGCGCCGATCCGGGCGCCCTCGCCGGTACGGGTGTCGAGCAGCCGCACCAGGTTCGCCGGCGAGTAGGTGGCACCCGAGGCGCCGTAGTAGCCGACGATGTCGACCCCGAGGTCGATCTCGCCCCAGGCGTTGTACAGGTCGACCCTGCCGTCCGCCCCGACCGGGACCGTGACCAGGTTCGACACGTTCTGCCCGGCCGCGAAGTTGACGACCGAGGCGTCCGGCACGGACTCGCCGTGCGGGTAGGCCGTCACGAAGCCGGTCCGGGTCGGGTTGACGGCCGTCACGCTCATCACGACCGCCGTCACCCCGCTCGTCGGCACCCCGGCCACGCCGGTCACCTTGAGCGGCACCACGCCGCCCCAGCCGACCCGGCCGGCCGGCGCGCCGACCCCGAGCACGGTGTTCAGGATGCGGGTCGGCGACACCGGGCTCAGCAGGGAGCCCTGGGTGGTGCTGTCGGTGTAGTAGCCGACGACGTCCACCCCGAGGTCGACCTCGCCCCAGGCGTTGCGCAGGTCGACCCGGCCGTTGGCCAGCGGCACCGTCACCAGGTTGGTGACGTTCTGCCCGGCCGCGAAGCTCACCGTCGGCAGGTCCGGCACCTTCTGGCCGCTCGGGTACGCCGAGACGGCGCTGTTGCGGGTCGGGTTGACGGCCGTCACGTTCATCACGACCGCCGTCGCCCCGGTGACCGGGACCCCGCCCGCACCGGCGACCTGGAGCGGCACCACGCCGCCCTGGCCGACCCGGCCGGCCGGCGCGCCGACACCCAGCACGGTGTTCAGGATCCGGGACGGCGACACCGGCACGAACCGGCCCTTGGCCGCGGCCTGCTCGGGCGTCACCGTGAACGCCTTGCCGAGCGAAACACCGGTGCTCCCGTCGTCGAGCACCACGTCGTACGCCCCCGGCTGGAGGCCGTAGGTGTTGAACAGGACGTGTGCCTCGGTGCCCCCGGGGTTCACCGAGATCGGCGTGACGTCGAACTGGGAGGAGGTCACGCCGCCCTTCAGGCGCAGCTTGCTGCCCAGGGTGAGGCCGTAACCGCGCACCGCGACCTGGATCTGCGTCCCGGCCGCGCCGGTGGCGGGGCTGACCGAGGTCAGTGTGACGTAGCTCGACTGGCCGCCGCAGGTGGAGGAGTAGCGCTCGCACGTGCCCTGGAAGGTGTACTCGATCGGTGTCGCGGCACGACCGGGGGCGGCCAGGAGGACGGCCTGCCCCGCGACCGCGCCGCCGGTGGCGCTGCACTTGGCGCCGAACGCGTTGTAGATGTTGCCGCACCAGTAGGTGGGGCTGTAGTCGTCCCACTTCCCCGGCCCCACGAGGTCCAGGATCGGCTTGGCCAGCGTCGGCGCGGAGGTCGCGCCGAAGACGTTGAAGGACTGCCACTCCTTCATGTCGACCACCGCACAGTACCCCGGCGACGACTCCGTGAACATCCCGCTGCGGAGCGAGAAGCCCGCCACCGAGATCGGATGGGCGGTGCACTCAGGCGCCCAGCCGTTCGCCGTACCCACCCGCCAGCTGTCCACATCGGCGTGGACCGGGGCGCCGCCCTTGTGGCCGACCGCGAGCACGACCATCGTGTACGAGGTCGATCCGGTGACCTTGCAGGAGTCGCCGAACTGGACGCAGATCGTGCGGCCTGCGGCGTCGGCGACCTGGAGCTGCACCGTGCTGTCGTACCGGCCCGCGGCGACCCGGGCGCTCAGCCAGAGCTTGTCGGTGGCCTCGGCGGGCACCCGGATGCAGCGGGCGTCCAGCGCCGAGCCCAGGTCCAGCGGGAGCGACCGGCCGCCGACCGTGGTCGCGTTCGGGGCAAGGCAGTTCGCGGTCGGCGAGATGTCCCGCCGGGCCAGCTTGTAGCCGTCGCCGTAACGACCGGACAGCAGCATCGTGTAGGGCACGCCGTCGGTGAAGGCGCAGGTGAAGGCGCTGCCCAGGCAGGCCACGTTGCCCTGCGGATCGACCACCTTCAGCGAGGCGCCGCCGGTGTTGGTGGCGTTCGTGTAGTCGACGGCCTCGGCGGTGCTGTGCTGACCGGCCGGGAGGCCGAGGCAGACCTGCGGCGCGGCCTCGGTGGGCGTGACCTCCACGCCCCAGCCGCCGTCGAAGGCGCTGCGCGGCCAGGCCGTGCAGCCGGCCGTCTCACCGGTGCGGTGGACCACCAGCCGGTACGTCGCGGTCGGCGCACCGGTCGGCAGCACGCGGAACGGCGCCGTCCCGGTCAGCTTGCAGATCGTGGTGCCGTACGAGAAGGGGTTCTCGCACTGCTTGGTGCCGGCCGCGTCGAGCACCGTGAAGACCGCACCGGTCGTGTCCTTCGGCGGCTGGTTGAGCAGGTAGACGCCGGTACCGGTGGCGGTGGGCAGGAGGAGGCAGGAGGCATGCCCGGAGGCACCGAAGGAGCCGGTGGCCGGGCCGGACACCAGGCCGGTGTCACCGGTCGCCGTGCAGCCCCCGGTCTCCCTGGCCGAACGCAGGACCAGGCCGAAGCCCTGGTCGGCGGGGGTGCCCGGGTCCACCACCCAGGTGTAGCCGCCGGGGGTCAGCTCACAGGTGTAGGCCTCCGAGCAGCCGGCGTACACCCGGCTCCCGTCGGGCGCGAACAGCTCGCCGGTGAGCGCGGTGCCGCTCGCCGAGGTGACGGCGGCGAGGTAGTACCGGTCCTTCTCCGTGATCCGCAGCGTGCGACACCGGGCGGCCTGGCCCAGGTCCGGGGAGGTGCCGTAGGCCTGCGGCTCCACGAGCACGCAGCCCTGCGTGCCGGCGAGCCGTGCCAGGGTGAGGTCGTACGCCTGCGTCGAGCCGTAGCCGGCCTGCACCGTGAACCGGAACGGCGCCTGGCCGGCCGTCGTGCAGTCCAGCCGGAAGGAGTCCCCGCTGTTGGTACCGGAGCAGATCTGTCGGCCGGTGGCGTCGTAGACGGCGCGGGCGGCGGAGTAGGCGCTGATGCGGGTCCGCAGCTGGTCCCCGACGGTGAGGTCGGCGGCGAGGTAGCACTCACCGGCGGAACCGGTCGGCAGCGAGCCGTGGAACACCGCCGGTGCGGCGAGCGAGAGGTCGGCGGCGCTCACCGTCCGGCAGGCGCCGGGCGCGAGCAGCGGAAGGTACGAGACGGAGAGGCCGCCCGCCACGCCGTAGTCCTGCGTGACCTGGAGGGTGTAGTCGCCCGCCTGCGTGGTGGCGCAGCGGCGCATCCCGCCGGACTGGTCCTCGCAGGTCGGCGTCGTGCCGTCGGGCGCGCGCAGGGTCCAGCGCGGCGAGCCGGTGGCGGTCAGGACCCGGACGAACAGCACGTCCTGCGGCTGGGGCAGGGTGAAGGAGAACGACTGCGGCTTGCCCGGTTCGACCGCGCACTCGGCGACCGTGCCGGCCGCGAGCGCCGTCGGGCAGGGGCCGGTCGGGTCGGCCTGCTGGAGCTCCCGGGCGGCGGCCGCGGCCTCGGCCTTCGGGTCCACCGGCGGCGGGGCCGTCGGCCCGGCGGTGGGCGCCGCGCTCGGGGCGGCGGACGGATCGGTGCCCGGAGCGGTGTCAGTGCCCGGAGCGGCGCCGGCGCCCGCCTGCGGCGAGGCGGTGGCCGCCGGCGGCGGGGCGACGGCGGCGGCGGGGCCGGCCTGGCCCACCAGCGTCGCCAGGACGGCGAGCAACAGGGCGCCCGGAGCGGCGATGCGCTTCCTTCTTCGCCCCTGCCCCCCGCGGCTGCCCGATGGCAGCAACTTCATTGATGCCCCCTCATGTTTCACGGCCCCAACTCATATGACGATCACAGAGTTCGTAGGCAGCCGGATTCTAGCGATCGCCGCACACCGTGCCGACCGGAGATTCCGGATGCCACCGGGCGGTGCCGCTCCCTGCCCCGGGAGGGTGCAAGCACCGACCCCCACGAGGGCCACCGAGCACGACGACGCCGACCGGCCGGGGGCCGATCCGCCCGCTCAGGCCGAGGACGCCGGGCGCTCCTCCGCGGGGGCGTCGGGCGCCGGGCGCTGCGCGTCGGGGTCGGGGGTCCACCGCGGGCCGATCAGCAACTCGCCGAGCCGGTCGATGTCGGCGGCCATGTCGATCTCCGGGTCGAGCAGCCACTGGAGCTGGATGCCGTCGACGGCGGCGATGAAGATCCGGGCGAGCCAGGCCGGGTCCACCTCGTCGGCGACGTGCCGCTCGATGCGCTCCGCGAGCCGGGCGCGGAGGTCCGCGTAGCGCTGCTCGAAGAAGTCGTGCGCGGGATGGTCGGGTTCGGCCGCCGCCGCCGCGAGGTCGACGAAGAGCTTGACCAGCCCCGGGGTGGACGCGTTGTGCCGCAGGATCGCCGAGTGCGGCAGTCCGGTTCGCTCGGGGTCGGGTCCGAAGCGTTCCGCGGCCGCCGCGTCCCGGGCCTCCAGGACGGCCGTGAGCAGGGCCTCCTTGCTGCCGAAGTGGTGCATGACCCCGGCGTAGGTCATCCCGACCCGCTGGGCGATGTCGCGCAGCGAGACGTTGCGGCTGCCCGCCTCCGCGTAGGCGGCGAGGGCGGCGTCGATGATCTCCTGCCGCTTGGCCGAGGTCTTGGCGTACGGCCCCCGAGGCTTGCTCATGGCCGGAGTCTACCGGGCGCGGCGCAAAAACATATCGATGCCAGGTTTTCGACGACGAAAGCATTGCACTGTCATGTTTTCGTGCTTATGGTGAGGCACCCCTTGCGCACACGCGGCCGGCCCGGACGGCGGACCGCACCACGGAAGAGAGACCCGCCATGCGCGACGCGCCGATCACCTCCCTGCCCGAGGGCTTCCTCCGGGGCGCCGCCACCTCCGCCCACCAGACCGGGGGCGGCCACATCAAGGAGCCCAGCGGCGACGCCTGCGACAGCTACCACCGCTGGCGCGAGGGCATGGACCTGCTCGCCGAACTCGGCTTCACCGACTACCGGTTCAGCGTCGAGTGGGCCCGGATCGAGCCCGAGCCGGGCGAGTTCTCGCGCGCCGCCCTCGCCCACTTCCACTGGAGCGCCCCGGACACCTACGAGTGGGGCAGCTTCCTCCCCACCTTCGGCCTGATCGCGGTGGACCGGGAGACCTTCGTCCGCACCCCGAAGCCGTCCGCCGCCTGGCTGGGCGCCGCCGGCCGCAGCCGCGTCCTGCCCGTCGCCGGGGCCTGACCCCCCACCACCAACCCGCCCACCGGCCACCCGAAGGAGAAAACCCATGACCGAGCAGAGCCACCACCCCGCGCTGAGCACCGAGCAGCAGGCCGCGCTGACCTCCGGCGGCGACTTCTGGCACACCCGCGCCCTGCCCGAGGCCGGCGTCGAGGGCATCATGCTCACCGACGGCCCGCACGGCCTGCGCAAGCAGCCCGAGAACGGCGACGCCCTCGGCATCGGCACCAGCGAGCCGTCCACCTGCTACCCGCCCGCCTGCGCCCTCGGCTCCTCCTGGGACCCGGCGCTCGCCGAGCGGGTCGGCCGGGCCATCGCGCTGGAGGCCGTCGCCAAGAACGTCTCCGTCGTCCTCGGCCCCGGCGTCAACATCAAGCGCTCCCCGCTCGGCGGGCGCAACTTCGAGTACCTCTCCGAGGACCCGCTGCTCACCGCCCGGATCGGCGCCGCGCTGGTGCACGGCGTGCAGTCCCGGGGCGTCGGCACCTCGCTCAAGCACTTCGCCGTCAACAGCCAGGAGACCGACCGGCTCCGGGTGAGCGCCGAGGTCGACGAGCGCACCCTGCGCGAGATCTACCTGCCCGCCTTCGAGCACATCGTCACCACCGCCCGGCCGACCACCGTGATGGCCGCCTACAACGCGGTCAACGGCGTACCGGCCGCCCGCAACCACTGGCTGCTGACCGAACTGCTGCGCGGCGAGTGGGGCTTCGACGGCCTGGTCGTCAGCGACTGGGGCGCGGTCGCCGACCGGGTCGCCTCGCTCGCCGCCGGGCTCGACCTGGAGATGCCGCCCTCCCGGCGGGAGGCGCAGGTCGTCGCAGCCGTCGAGGACGGCTCGCTGGACCCGGCCGCCCTGGACGCCGCCGCCCGGCGGGTCCTGGAGCTGCTGGAGCGCACCGCGGCCGCCCGGGTGCCCGGCGGGAGCTACGACGAGGACGAGCACCACGCGCTGGCCCGCGCCGTCGCCGCGCAGTGCGCCGTGCTGCTCAAGAACGACGGCGGCCTGCTGCCGCTCGCCCCCGACGGCACCGGAACCATCGCCGTCGTCGGCGAGTTCGCCCGCAGCCCGCGCTTCCAGGGCGGCGGCAGCTCGCACGTCGTGCCCACCCGGCTCGACACCGCCCTCGACGCGATCCGCGCGACCGTCACCGACCCGGAGCGGATCCGCTTCGCCCCCGGCTTCACCCTCGACGGCACGGCCGACCCGGCGCTCGTCGCCGAGGCCGTCGAGGCGGTGCGCGCCGCCCGGCACGCCGTGCTCTTCCTCGGCCTGCCCGAGACCCACGAGTCCGAGGGCTTCGACCGCACCGACATCGACCTGCCCGCCGACCAGCTCGCCCTGCTCGACGCCGTCACCGCCGCCGCCCGGGCCTCCGGCGCCGACGTCACCGTGGTCCTCTCCAACGGCGCGCCGGTACGGCTCACCCCGTGGCAGGACCGGGTCGGCGCCGTCCTGGAGGGCTGGCTGCTCGGCCAGGCCGGCGGCTCGGCCCTCGCCCGGCTGCTGTTCGGGCTCGACAACCCCTCGGGCCGGCTCGCCGAGACCATCCCGCTGCGACTGGAGGACAACCCCAGCCACCTGCACTTCCCCGGCGCGGACGGCAAGGTCCACTACGGCGAGGGCGTGTACGTCGGCTACCGGTACTACGACACCCTCGGCCTGCCGGTCGCCCACCCCTTCGGCCACGGCCTGAGCTACACCACCTTCGGCTACGACGGCCTGGAGGTGACGCCCACCGGGGACAACCGCTTCGACGTCTCGTTCACGGTCACCAACACCGGCACCCGGGCCGGCGCCGAGGTCGCCCAGCTGTACGTGCACGAGTGCGCCCCGCGGCTGCGCCGCCCCGAGCACGAGCTGAAGGGCTTCGCCAAGGTCCACCTGGAGCCCGGCGAGAGCGCCCGGCTGACCATCACCCTGGACGGGCGCTCCTTCGCCCACTGGTCGGTGCGCGACCACCGCTGGCGGGTCGAGGGCGGCGAGTTCGAGCTGCGGATCGGCGCGTCCTCCCGGGACCTGCGGCTGCGCACCACGGTCGGCTGCCCCGGCGACGGCTACGTCCCCGGGCTCACCGCCGAGTCCACCCTCGGCGAGTGGCTGGCCGACCCGGTCGGGGCGCAGATCATCGGCGCGGCGATGCGGCCGATGGCGGAGTCCATCGGCATCTCCGCCGACGACCCGATCGCCACCACCATGGGCGGCAGCCTGCCGGTCGGCCGCATCCCGGCGTTCGTCGACAGCGTGACGCCCGAGGACATCGAGCGCCTGGTCGCCGCCCACCGCGAGCTGACCGCCGCCCGCGCCGCCGAGGCCCGGGCCGGGGCCGGCCGGGTCTGACGTTCGGCCCCCGCCGTTCAGCCCCCGGCGCCGTCCGGTCGCGGCTGGTCCCGGTCCGGCCGCACCTCGATGTGGTCGGCCGCCAGGACCAGCCGCGGCCGCGTACCGCGCCGGACCTGCGCCGGCGGCGAGCCGTTCGTGTCCGTCCGGGCCGATCCCCCGCCCGGACGGACAGTCAGCCGGGGATCAGTCCTGGAGGCCCAACGAGCGGGTCAGCTGGGTGAGTTCGGCGCGGAAGAGCTTGTCCGGCGCGGAGGTCTGGGCCCGCAGGTGGCCGTAGACCTCGAGCACGACCAGGCCGTGCAGATGGCCCCAGATCCGCAGCGCCAGGGCCACCCCGGCCGGCGGCAGCGCGGGGAACGCGGGGCGGACCTTGTCGAGCAGGCCGGGATCGAAGTCCTCCCAGCCGAAGCCGTCGCCCGCACCCGCACCCGCACCCGCACCCGCACCCGCGGCACCGTCCCAGGCGGTGTCGGCGAGCGCGGCGATGCCGACGCAGACCCGCCGGGCGGCGTCGGGCGCGGCGCCGCCCTCCGGCGCGCGGTAGCCGGGGACGGGATCGCCGTAGATCAGCCGGAAGCCCTCGGGGTTGGCCAGCGCCCAGCCGCGGAAGGCGTGCGCCCAGGCCTGGATCCGCCGCGCCGGGGCGTCCTGCGCGGAGGCGGCCCAGGCGGCGTCGAGGGCGTCGGCGAGCGCCGTGTAGACGTCCGCGACGAGGGCGGTGACCAGGTCGTCGCGGGTGGCGAAGTAGCCGTAGATGGCGTTGGCGGTCATGCCCATCTCGCGGGCGATGGCCCGCAGGGTGATCGCGTCGGGGCCGCCGGAGCGCATCAACTCCAGTGCGGTGCGCTTGATCTCGGCGGTCGTCTCGATCCGCAGTCGCTCGCGTCGTCCGGTGCTCGGGGTGCCTGCCACGGCGCCACTCTACAGCGTCACCTCGCTGATTGCCGTGGGAAAACTTCACGCCGTATAGTTCCCACACGGCGTGAGGGGCGGGCGTGAGGAAGTGCTGTCCCGAGCCGCCGTTTCGGCCTTGACCGTGGCATGAACCAAGGGGAGAACCATGCACATCGGCATCATCGGAGCCACCGGCACCATCGGCAGCCGGATCGTCACCGAGGCCCTCGGGCGCGGACACCGCGTCTCGGCGTTCAGCCGGGACGCCTCCGCGGTCACCGACCGGCGCGAGAACCTGAGCTGGGCGAGCGTCGACGTCCTGGACCCGGCGGCCGTCGCCGCCGTCCTGCCCGGCCTGGACGTCCTGATCAGCGGCTTCCAGCCCGGCAACGCGGCGAAGGACTTCGCCGACACCGTCCGGCGCTCGATCGCCGACCCGACCGTCTACGCGACCGCCGCCCGGTCGCTGCTCAAGGCGCTGGACAGCCACCCCCGCACCCGGCTGATCGTCATCGGCGGCGCCGGCAGCCTGGAGATCGAGCCGGGCGTCGTCCGCGCCGACCACGACGAGCTCTTGCACGCCGCGCTGGACGAGCTCGGTCTGCCCCGCGAGTACGCCGCCGCCGTGCGCGGCCACCGGGAGGCGCTGGACGTGCTGCGCCTGTCCAACCGGCTCTGGACGTACTTCAGCCCCGCCGAGCGGATCGGACCCGGCGAGCGCACCGGCCGCTTCCGGATCGGCGGCGACCAGGTCGTCCTGGACGCCGACGGCCTGAGCCGGATCTCGGCGGAGGACGCCGCGGTCGCGCTGGTGGACGAGGCGGAGCTGCCCCGCTTCGTCCAGCGCCGGTTCACCGTCGGCTACTGAGCCGACGGCAACCGCCGGGCCGGCCCCGGCCGCGCCGCCGCACGGCCGGACCGGCTCCCCGGATCAGGGGAGGGCGGGAAAGGCCGGGTCGAGCACGGGCCCGGTCGGGACGAGGACGGGCCCGTCCGGGTCGGTCACGGGCCCGGTCGGGATGACGGGCCCGGTCGGGACGTAGACGGGATCGATCGGGACGTAGTTCGCGTCACCGGCGAAGAAGATCTGCGCGCCGGTCGCGAGGGTGGCCGGCGCGCTGAGGCAGACCTTCAGCTGGGTGACGGCGAACGGCCCGCCGCCGACCCAGTAGTTGACGTTGTACGAGGCCATGCACTGCTGCTTCCGCGTGAGCTGCAGCACCGAGGGGTTCGACGGCAGGATCGTGAAGTCGGGTGCGGGCGCCACGGCGTTCACGGGCCCGGGGTCGGTGGCGGGGCCCTGCGCGGCCTGCGCGGTTCCGGCGGCCAGCGCCAGCAGCGGGGCGAGCACCGCCACGGTGGCCACCGCGGAGACCGATCGGCGAAGACTCATGGGACGAACACTCCTTCGGGAGAACGGAATCGGCGGCGCCCGGCACCTGCTCGGCGACCGACGCCATGGACCGAATCCTCGCTGTCCCGGCCGGTGCGACGACATCCCATGTTTCTGGGCCGTTTCCCGGCACGACGGGTAGGACGCATCACTCGGTCGGGATCCTTGGCGGTCCGCAGTCATTTGACTGATGCCGCCGCCTCCCCCGCACGGGCAGTCTCGTGGTGCGGCGAGCCCGACCCGGGGCCCGCCGCGCACGAGCACTGTCACCCGCCCGCGTCACAGCCGCGGACAGACCCCGAAAGCGAGTTCCACCATGGCCCTCAAATCCTTCAAGCTGGCGACCACCGCCGTCGCGGGTGCGATCGCCGGGGCGATGATGTTCCTCTCGGCCGCGCCGGCCTCCGCCGCCAACCCCCCGTACGACGGGTGCCCGGGCTGGGCGCTCTGCCTCTACCAGAACAGCGGCGGCACGGGTTCGAAGGCGATCGTGACCCCGCCCCCCGCCGGCAGCGGCAGCCTGATCGTGCGGCTGAACCAGGTCCACTTCCTGAACGGGGTCCTGGCCGACAACCAGGTGTCCTCCTGGATCAACAACTCGCAGTGCTCGGTCGAGTTCTGGGACGACCCCTACGGCGAGCTGCACCCGTCCCAGGTCGACTACGCCCAGGCCTGGAGCTGGGGCACCAAGGGCGACTACGACGCGGGCGGTTCCGACTACTACAAGAACGACCGGATCTCCAGCCTGCGGTTCGGCTGCTTCAACAACTAGTCGTCGCCGGTCCGCGGGCACCACTCCCGGCGGACCGGACCGTCCAGCACACCGCCCCCGTCTCGCCCAAGGAGCCGGGGGCGCTTCTGCGACCCCCCGGAACGAGGTCCCGTGAAACGTCTACGACCATCGGCCGCGCTGCTGTCCGGCCTGCTGCTCTCCCTCACCCTCCCGGCGCTCGCCCCGACGGCACCGGCCTCCGCGGCCCAGGCCGGCTCCGTCGCGGCCGGCTCCGTCACAGCCGGTCCCGGGGCCGAGGGCCCGGACCTGAGCTACGCCAACCGCACCGGACCGGCCCCCGGCATGCCCGACTGGTCCCGGGTGGGCTTCCGCGGCGGCCGGCCGCTGCCCGGCGACGGCGACCTGACCACGAACGCCGACTGCCGCATCACCCCCGACCGGCTCGCCTCCCAGTACGGCGTGCGGGCGGACGACGGCGCCGACGACACCACCGGCCTGCAGCGGGCGATCGACGACATCAAGGCCAACTGCTCGCCGGGCGCCAACTTCAACAGCCTCTCGCTGATCTCCCTGCCGGCCGGCCGGATCGACGTCTCCCGGCAGATCTACGTGGACGCCGACTTCCTCGTCCTGCGCGGCCAGGGCTCCGGCGCCGGCGGCACCCGCCTGGTGTTCCGGCCCGACGCCGACACCCGCTACGACACCCTGGTCAACGGCCGCTGGGACCAGGACAGCATGAAGGCCGGCAGTGGCAGCGACGTCGGCACCGGCGGCTGGATCTGGCCGGGCCGCGGCCTGTTCCGGGTCCAGACCCGGGACATCGCCGAGCGCTACCAGGACGACTGGGCCGCCGCCCCGGCGAACCGCAAGGACATCTTCGAGGGCAGCGTCAACCAGCACTGGGCCTCCGGCATCAAGGTCGCCGCCAAGGCGGCCGACCCCGGCTGGGCGGGCCGGCAGGGCCAGGACGTCGTGCAGCTGGACCCCAAGGCCGACATGAAGAGGTTCTCCCTGGGCGGCTACGTCTGGGTCGGCGCGGCCAACAGCGTCAAGTTCTACGAGCAGCAGGGCGTCTCCGACCGCAGCCAGATGGACAACCTCCACATGCGGCAGCAGATGTTCCGGGTCAACGCGATCGACGCCGCCGCGAGGACGGTCACCCTGGACCGCCCGCTGGAGTGGGACCTGCCGGTCGACTCCACCTCGGACGGCTCCACCCCGCTCGGCGACAAGCCCTACGCCAGCAAGGTCACCCCGCTCAAGGTGGTCGAGGGCGTCGGCTTCGAGGACTTCGCCTTCACCCAGGACATGAACGGCCTGCCCAAGCTCGGCGGCGGCACCTACAGCCTGACCCCCGCCCAGGCCGTGCACAACTACGGCAACATGGCGCCCGAGTACGCGATGCACGGCATCGTCTTCAAGTGGGCCGCCAACGACTGGGCCCGCGGGCTGAAGGCCGAGATGACCGGCTCGCACCCGATCGTCACCGAGGACGCCCGCAACGTCCAGATCGAGCGCAACAGCTTCGACGGCGCGTGGAACAAGGGCAAGGGCGGCAACGGCTACCTGCGCGGCAGCCGGGTCTGGGACTCGCTGTACGCCTACAACCTCAGCCGCAACCTGCGCCACTTCACCTTCCAGTGGTCGGCCGGCGGCAACGTCGCCTTCCGCAACGACCTCGACTCCGACCTCAACCTGCACGGCGGGTGGGAGCACAACAACCTGTTCGAGCAGAACACCCTGCGCGTCCCGTACGAGCACCGCTCGGGCAGCTGCACGACCAACTGCGGCGGCGAGGGCGGCGAGATCGACGAGGGGACGTGGTACCCGATCTGGTGGGCGGCCGGTCCCAAGGCGGTCAAGTGGTCCGGCTCCTCGGGCCCGCAGAACGTCTTCTACGACAACACGATGGTCAAGCAGGCGACACCGGGCGGACCGTACGAGCCCTACACCCCGTACGGCACCCGGTCCGGCACCGCCTTCCAGTTCGGCTCCGCCAACGGCTCCCCGAGCAGGTTCCAGCCGCTGAGCCAGGGCGGGCAGGCGATCCCGGACTGGACCGGCCGGGAGACCCTCGACTTCACCGGCCAGGGCGTCGTCCCCGCCGACGTCGGCAAGCGGCCGTCGCTGTTCCTGCGGGACACCGGCGGTGATCTCGACCCCCGTGCGGGCAACCGCCGCACGATCGCCACCTGGAACATGCAGGGCGCGGGCACCGGCGGCGGGACGGGCGAGGACTCCTCCGCCTACGAGAGCAAGTACACGCTGGGGGTGAACCAGCTGGCACGGCAGAACCAGGCCGACATCGTCGCCCTCCAGGAGGCCGGTGCCCCGCCCAGCGGCGCCGTGTTCGAACAGGACATCCCGCAGAACCCGCCGGTCTTCTTCGACTGGGCCGGCCGCACACCCCCGGTCCGCGAGTACCGGTACGGGGGAACGGGCGCCAGGCCGCAGGGCTACCTGTACTGGCTGCACACGGACACCGACCCCAACACCGAGACGGGCCGGGTCAACCTGGCCGTCCTGAGCCGTACCCGGGTCCAGCCGCAGGACGTGTACGTCATCGAGGCGGGGCGGGACAACGGCTTCACCGGCCGGCCCGCGCTCGGCGTCAACGTCGACGGCGTCGTGTACTTCACGGTGCACGGCCTCTCGGGCAGCGGCAACGACGACCCCGGCCTGCTGCGCAACATCCGGCAGCGGATGGCCACCGCGGGCCCCAACCAGAGCCCGCTGCCCTGGATCGCCCTCGGCGACTACAACCGCGCGCCGCTGCCCCCGACCGACCCGAACGAAGCGGACAGGTCGCTGGCCACCGCGGTCACCGGCGAGTTCACGGTGCACGCCCCTGCACTGCCGACCCATCCGACCGTCCGGCGCCTGAACTCGAACACCCCGGACCGCGTCCTCGACTACGCGGCCGTTCCCGTCGGCAACACGAATCCCAGCGTCCTGGGAATGAACCGGGTCGGGCAGATGCTGCTGTCGGACCACTACCCCGTCGTGATGGAGGTCGGCAACCTGCCGAACCCGCCACGGTCCCAGGCGGTGACGGTGCCGGTGCCGAGCCCCGCCGTGCTGCGCAACGCCGCCACCACCAACGTGGCCGCCCCCGGCAGCAGCACCCATGCGGTCAGTGACCAGCCGATCAACCCGGCCGGCATCCAGACGCAGGTGTTCAACCTGTCGCCCGACCCGGAGTACAGCGGCTTCTACCGCCTGTTCCACGCCAACGCGCCCTACGCCGGCCGCTACCTCGGCCAGGAGGGCGGAGCCCGCGACGCACGGACGGTGCTGTGGCCGAACGCGGCGCTCGACCAGCTCTGGCAGCCGGTCCCCCAGGGCGACGGCACCTGGACCCTGCAGAACTACGTCACCCGCCAGTTCCTCACCGACCTCGGTCCGGGCCTCGGCATCGTGGCCCGTGACCAGGACGGCTCGGCCGCCCAGCGCTGGTTCCTCCAGGACCCCCAGGAGAGCACCCGGCTCACCGAGATCGTCGCGACGGACTCCGGCGGCTCGGCCCCGGCGCTCTCGGTCGACGACCTGGAGGTCGCGCCCTACCCCGTCTACCTGGCGCCGGACTCGCACGGGAACCACCAGCGGTTCAGCGCCATCTCCGCGGGCCCGGACGGCGCCGACAACTGCGTCTACCTCGTCTACGGCCGCCAGTACGTCAACTCCACGGCGGCCCACCCCCAGGCTCCGCAGAACGGCGACTACGTCACCACGGGCGCCTACCGCCCCAATGACAACGGCTACCTGTGGTGCAAGACCGACGACGGCCCCAACGGAACGCTGCTGTCCAACTTCGCCAGCCCCTACGACCACCTCGACCTGACCCGCAGCACCCTGGTCGACACGGTCACCATCACCCGCCCCGGAGCCGCCACCGCCCGGCTCCACTGGCTCTTCCGCACGGTCACCCAGTGACCGGATCCCCACGGTGAACCCGGCCCCCCGCGCGCGCGGGGGGCCGGTCCGCTTCCCGGGCACGACCCGTTCGGACGGCACGCGACCCGACCGCGCGGCGTGGCGGCGCCCCGCCCGCCACCGCACTCGTAGCCTCCCGAGTGTTCCGGGGGTCCTCCCCCATCACGCTCATCGAGCGAGCCCGAGGTGAACGAAGCATGGCCCTGCCCCCCTTGTACGGCGGATCCCCCGATGACTGAGCTGACGCAGGAATCGGCCCGCGAGATCGTCGCGCTCTACCACCAGGCGGAGCGGGAGCCCGGGGCGGCCCCGCCCGCGCTGGGCATGACGCCCGTCGAGGAGTTCGCGGTCGAGGCCTCGGCGCGCGGCCTGACCGAGCCCGGGTTCGACTGGATGAACTGGGCCCCGTACCAGGACGGCCGGATCTCCGACCCCGACTTCATCGCCTCGGCCGACGCCACCACGCTCCGCCGGATCGCCACCGCCCACCTGCGGCTCGACCGCTTCGCCGGCGGCCACCTCGAAGCGGTCGAGGAGAACGGGATCCTCGGCGCGGTCGTCGACCGCCTGAAGCACCTGGCGGACAGCGACGCGCTGTGACGCCCTGGCCGGCGTCCGTGAGAGGTCGTCCCCGAGGGGCGGGGGGGTACTCGGCGGTGCTGAACGGCGTGAGGGCGCGGAGTCAGCTCCCCTCACTCGTTCGGGTGCAGCTGACGGCCCTTCGGTTTCCGGCCCTCCCCTCGGGTCCATGATCCGCCTGGACGGCGCCCCCATCGGGCGCCCCGGCCTTCCAGGAAAGGGCAGTTCATATGACCACTGAGGGTGGAGAGCCGACCGCGGCGATCACCGATGCGACACTCGCCGACATCGCCGCCAACGGGATCTGGCGCGGCGCGAGCCTCGACATCAACCCGGCGGTGCTCGCCGTCGCCCGGGCCCTGCTCGCCGCCCTCCAGGGCACGGCCCCGGCCGCCGCGCTCCCCGAGGAACTGCGGAAGCTCGTCGAGCAGATCCTGCGGGACGCCGGGGTCACCTTCCCGCGCATCCCCGTGACGGAGGAGATCAGCCTCTCCGCGTTCGCGATCCAGCAGAAGACCTCCGAGCCGCGCCCGGTCGTGATCGTGCCCGCCGGCTGGAACCCGTACGGCTGGCTGCCGTTCATGGTCGGCTACCTCTCGCTGGCCGCCCGCGGCTACCACGTGCTGGCGTACACCCCGCGCGGGTTCGGCGAGCCGGGCGCGCTCTACAGCTCCAACGGCTTCATCGGCGTCGCCGGGCAGGACGACTGGGAGGACGGGTCGACGGTGATCGACCACGCGCAGGGGCTGTTCTCCCCGAGCAAGGTCGGGTTCCTCGGCCTGTCCTACGGCTCCGGGATCAGCCAGCTGGTCGCCGCGCACGACCAGCGGAACCGGGTCGCCGCCGTGGCCGCCCTGAGCACCTGGGGCAACCTGGCCACCAGCCTCTACGACCACGGCACCCGGCACCTCAAGGCCGTGGAGCTGCTGATCAAGTTCACCGGAGCCGAGGAGGGCAAGGAGCACGAGAGGTTCGACGAGGCGACGTGGCGCATCCTCCAGAACTTCCTGGCCGGCCGGGAGATGGAGGAGGTGGTGCGCTGGGGCAACGCACGCTCCCCGGAGACCTACGTCGGCCTCACCAACTCCCAGGACGTCCCCACCTTCTACTCGAACACCTGGCACGAGAGCCTGTTCCCGGCCGGCGAGGCGATCGCCACCTTCGAGAAGCTCACCGTCCCCAAGCACCTGAACCTGTGGATCGGCGACCACGGCGCCCCGGAAGGCCTCGGCATCACCGGCTTCCCGAGCGGCACGCCCTTCGTCGGCTCGCTGACGCCGATGCTGGAGGCCTACGCCTGGCTCGACCACCACCTGCTCGGCAAGCCCACCGAGGTGCCGGACTGGCCGGTGGTCAACAGCCAGGTGATGTTCACCTACGACACCGCCCCGGCCATCGGCGGCGGCCGGCGGATCACCAAGGCGGCCCGGCGCGAACCGCTCGACTCCTGGTCCGAGGCCACCACCGGCACCGAGCCCTGGTACCTGAGCGGCACCAACGGCAACGGCGACGGTGCCCTGTCCGACAAGCCGTCCGCGGGCTGGAACCGCGCGTTCACCGCCGGGCACGAGACCGGCGCCACCGCGATGGACGACATCATGGAGACCGGGCAGAAGGAGTGGTTCGGCAACCCCAAGCCCTACGACCCGGCCGGTTTCGAGCGCGACCGGCTGCTCGTCTGGTCCACCGAGGCGCTGGCGGGCGGGCGCCGCATCCGCGGCGCCGCCAAGCTCCGGCTCGCCGTGGGCGTCGAAGCGGGCGACGCCGCGTCCCTGGTCGCCTACCTCTTCGACATCGCCCCGGACGGCTCCGCCCGGATCATCACCCACGAGCCGCTCACCGTCACCGGTCTGAGCGCCGGCACGGAACGGACCGTCGACTGGACGCTCCAGCCCGCCGCCTACGACCTGGGCGACGGCCACCGGCTCGCCCTGGTCGTCAACAGCCGCGACCGGCTCTACTCCTTCGTCGGCGGCGAGGACGGCGCCAGCAGGACCACCATCACCTCCCTGGCCGGGGAGGAAGCCCTCCTGGAGCTGCCGCTCGGCTGAGCGGCACGACCTGGAAGAGGAGCGGCCGGTCGGTTCGGGGACCGACCGGCCGCTCTCCGCACGGCGGGTCAGCCGACGAACCCCGGCACCACCAGGCCCGACTCGTAGGCGATCACCACGGCGTGGGTGCGGTTCTGCGCGCCGAGCTTGGTCAGCACGTTGCCGACGTGCGTCTTCACCGTCTCCAGGCTCACCACCAGCGACCGGGCGATCTCCGGGTTGGACGAACCGGTGGCCATCAGCCGCAGCACCTCCTCCTCCCGCCCCGTCAGCGCCGCCCTCGGCAGCGCCTCGGCGGAGTCCAGTGGGCGGGCGGCGACCATCCGGCGCAGCGCCGCAGGGAAGAGGATCGCCTCCCCGGCGGCCACCACCCGCACCGCCTCGGCGATCTGCCGGACCGGGAGCCGCTTGAGCACGAAGCCGCTGGCCCCGGCGCTGAGCGCGGCGGTGACGTAGCCGTCGTTCTCGAAGGTGGTGATCACCACGACCTTCGGAGGTTCGGCGCACTCAGTGGACCCGCCGGCCAGCAGTTGCCGGGTGGCCTCGATCCCGTTGAGGCGCGGCATCCGCACGTCCATCAGGACCACGTCCGGCCGCAGCCGTCGCGCCTGCTCGACCGCCTCGACGCCGTCGGCGGCCTCCCCGACCACGGTGATCCCCGGCTGGACCGCGAGCAGCGTGCGCAGACCGCTGCGGGTCACCTCGTCGTCGTCCGCGATCAGCAGCGCGACGGAGCCGCTGGTCCCGGCGCCGTCCGGCTGGGTGGGCATCACGCCGACACCCGTACCGGCAGCCGGACCGTCAGCCGCCAGTGCTGCGGCCCGTCCGGACCGGCCTCGAACTCGCCGTGCAGCAGCCGTACCCGCTCGGCCAGCCCGGGCAGGCCGTGCCCGGACGTCGGGAAGGCGCGCCGGTTCCTGCCGGTGGCCGCCGCCCCGGTCCGGTTGACCACGCGGAGCTCCAGCGCGTCCGGCGCCGCCACCACGCGGACCTCGATCGGACCGCCCGCCCCGTGCCGCAGGGCGTTGGTCAGTCCTTCCTGGAGGATCCGGTACGCCGCCCGGGAGACCGTGCCCTGCACCTGCGCCAACTCGCCCGAGAGCTCCGGCTCCACCACCGCGCCCGCGTACCGCAGCCGGTCCAGCAGCTCGGGCAGGTCGGCCAGGGTGCGGGTGGGAGCCGTCCCCGTCTCCTCCTCCCGCAGCACGCCCAGCACGTAGTCCAGGTCCTCCAGCGCGGCCCGGGCCGACTCCTCGATGCTGCGCATGGCGGCCCGCGCCGCCGCCGGGTCGGCGGACAGCACCTCGCCCGCCACCGCGGCCTGGATGGTGGCCGCCGTCAGGGTGTGGCCGATGGAGTCGTGCAACTCATGGGCCAGCCGGTTGCGTTCGGCCATCAGCTGTTCCCGTTCGGCCGCCAGTGCCAGCCGCTCGGCCGCCGACGGGCCGAGCAGCCGGGGTGCCGACCACCGCAGCACGCCCGTCACCATCGCGCACACCGTCAGCGCCAGCAGCACGCAGCCGAGCGCCGCCGGCCAGCTCCACCAGCCGTCCGCCAGGTCCACCGAGCGGTCGAACAGCTTCAGCCGGGCCGAACCGCCGAGCCAGTTCCCCGGCAGCGACAGGCCCAGGAGCAGCAGCAGCCCGGCCGCCGGCGCGCCCGTCCACCCCAGTGCCACGAGCAGCACCAGCCAGAGCGTGGTCCGCAGCCGCTCTGCGGCGGACCGTCTGCCGCCCGCCGGATCCGGCAGCGGCACCCTCAGCACCCGGCGGGCGGACGCGACCAGCACCCGCCGTGTGGTGCGGGCCAGGCCGAGCAGGCCGATCAGCACCGCCCAGACCAGCAGGGTCAGCACGGCCTGCGCCGCGTACGGAGCGGGACTCCACAGCAGCGCCGGCAGCATGGCGAACGGCAGCAGCGGAAGGCTCGCCAACGCGCCGCAGAAGGCGAACAGCACGCCCGTGTACGTGGAGCCGCTCAGCAGCGGCCGGATTCCCCTGATCATGATCGCCAGTATGTCGGCGCAGCTCACCGGGGGCCTCCCCCGATCGAGGGATCGCGCTTTCCCGCCTTTCCGCGATGTGGGCCGCAGGCTCCGGATCCCATGATCGTGTCGCTACCACTTCTCCCAACGATTCCAGGAGTTGACCCATGCGTGAGCAGTCCAGGCTGAGGCTTCGTTCCCTGTCGGCCGCCGCCGCGGTGGCCGTCGCCGCCCTGACGGCGGGCGTCCTCGCACCGCCGGCCGCATCCGCCACCACCGCCACCCGGCCCGACACCGTGCAGCGGGGTCTCGACGCGCTGGTGCGTGACGACGGCCTGCCCGCCGCGCTGGCGAGCGTCAAGGACCGCACCGGCCGCACCCGCACCTACACGGCGGGCGTCGGCGACCTGGCCACCGGCGCGAAGGTGCCCGGGGACGGCCAGGTCCGGATCGGCAGCAACACCAAGACGTTCACCGCGGTGGTCGCGCTGCAGCTGGTCGGCGAAGGGAAGGTCGACCTCGACGCCACCGTCGACGGCTATCTGCCGGGCCTGGTGCGCGGCGACGGGATCGACGGCCGGCACATCACCGTGCGCCAGCTCCTCCAGCACACCAGCGGACTGCCCGACTACGAGGGCTACATCAGCGAATCGGACATCCGCAGCCGCTACTACGAGCCGCGCGACATCCTGGACATCGCCTTCCAGCACAAGTCCGACTTCGCCCCCGGGGCGGGGTTCGCGTACAGCAGCACCAACTACGTGCTGGCCGGTCTGATCGTCCAGAAGGTCACCGGCCGCCCGATCGCCGAGGAGATCGGGCGGCGTGTGCTCCAGCCCCTCGGGCTGCGGCACACCTACTTCCCCGCCGCCGGCGACCGGAGCGTCCGGGAGACCCACCCGAAGGGCTACTACCGGGAGTCAGCGGCCGAGCCCCTGCGCGACATCACGGAACTGGACCCCTCGGTGGCCTGGGCGGCGGGCCAGATGATCTCCACCAACGCCGACCTCAACCAGTTCTTCACCGCCCTCCTCGCCGGCCGCCTCCTCCCTGCGGCCCAGCTCGCCCAGATGCGCACCACCGTGCCGATCGGGAACAGCGGCGCCGGCTACGGGCTGGGGCTGATCAGCCGCCCGCTGTCGTGCGGCGGGGTCTACTGGGGGCACGGCGGCGACATCCCGGGATTCGAGACCCGGGGCGGAGTGACGGACGACGGGCGCGCCGTCAACATCGCGGTGACCACCATCCCCACCGACGAGGCGGCCACGGCGCATCTCGAAGACGTCGTGGACACGGCCCTCTGCCGGTAGGAAGAAAAAAGAACGGCCGGTCGATCCGAAGATCGACCGGCCGTTCATTTGTGCGCGAGGGGGGAGTTGAACCCCCACGCCCTTTCGGGCACTGGAACCTGAATCCAGCGCGTCTGCCTATTCCGCCACCCGCGCAACTGGGTGATGGGTAAATAGTAGCCCATCCCCAGGGGTGGTCCTAACCAACGGGGAGGGAGCCGTCCCGGAGGGAGGTGAGGAAGGACTGCCAGGAGGCGGAGGTGAAGAGGAGGACCGGCCCGGAGGGGTCCTTGGAGTCACGCACCGGAACGACGCCCGGGGTAGGGGACACGAGGGCCACCTCGACGCACTCGCCCCCGTGATCTGCGCTGTAGCTGCTCGTCCGCCACACCGCCGCGCTGGGATTGACGCTCCTCATACCGGTACTCCTCCATCGCATCGGCGATCAGCGCCCGAGAGTCGCTCACCGAGAGCACGTGTCCGCGCAGCAGATCATAGTCACCCCGATGCTCCGCGACGACCGACGGCGAATCGCTGAAGTGCCCGCGATAGAGGCTCTCCGAGTAGAGCCACTCGCCGCCATCCGGCATCTCCATCAGGAACATCGAAGTGGCGGGACGCCTGCACGGGAGGCCGCCGAAAGGCGCCACCTGAATACTGATGTTGGGGCGTCTGCCAACCTCCAGAAGGTGTTCCATCTGGCGCCGCATCACTTCCGGACCGCCGAAGACACTACGGATCGCACTCTCGTCCAAAACGGCAATGTGCAACGGGCCGTCGGGGCCGAGCAGCCGCTTCTGCCGACTCATGCGTGCGGTCACACGCTCCTGCAGCAGTGTCGGATTACCCCCGTCCATCCCGGCCCGGAAGAGTGCGTGCGCGTAGTCCGCGCACTGCAACAAGCCGTTGACCCGGGCGTACTGGTACACCCGGATCGCCAGCGCCTCGCCCTCCAGGTCCACGTACTTCTGGAACCAATCCGGGTGCTCCACGTCCGCCTGCCAGTCCACCCGCTTCCAGAGCAGGTGGAGCATGCCGCCCGTCCGAAGGATCTCGTCGCAGGCCATGACGGTGTCGAGAGGCATGGGCCGATGGCCGCCCTCGTAGCGCGTCACCACGGTGCGGTCGCAGTGCAGGAGCTTCCCCAACGCCTCCTGGGTGAGGCCCGCCCGCTCCCGGGCGAACCGCAACGCCTCGGCGAACTCTTCGCCAACGCCGTCCGGCACGGCGACGCGCCGCCGGACCGCCTCATCGAGATCCGGTTCGCCGTCACCACCGGCCGCCTCCGCCTCGAAGTCCACGACGCCGGCACCGGCCGCCCCGCCCTCCAGCCCTCCACCGCCCCCGACGACGAGCACGGCCGCGGCCTCTTCCTCGTCAACGAGCTCTCCGAGCGCTGGGGCTGCTGCCCCCGCGCCGGTGGCATCGGCAAGTTCGTCTGGGCCCTCATCACCCCCGCCGCCGCCTTCACCGACCTCACCCTCGACCGCACCCCGAAGCTCGTCCCGGCCTGACGTTCCCCCCAACGAGCGACACCGCCCGACCTCCCCACCACCTCGGGGCCGCCAAGCGTCCTTCCACGACCGGGAAGCACCGCCCCTGGCTGGACCACCCCGGCACCGCCCCTGCCCTGAACCCGCGGAACCGGACGGGCCCGGCCGCCCGGAGATTCCGCGCGGCCGGATCAGCCCTCGCCGGTTCAGCGAGCCGGTGAGCCGGCGAGGGCCGCGCCGGTGTGCTGCTCGTCGGCGATGCCGATGGTGCCGTCGGGGAGGCGCTGGACCGAGCGCACGCCGGGAAGCAGGTTCAGCAGCACGCAGGGTGTGCCGATGAGGGCGGCGGCGGCCAGCAGGGTCGTCCGCATCCCGAGGAACTCGGCGGCCGGAGCGGCGGCGGCGTAGCCGGCGGGCATGGCGATCAACGAGATCATCCAGTCCAGCGCGCTGACGCGGGCCTGTATCTCCTCGGGGAAGAGCTGCTGCTGCGTCGTCGTCAGGACCTCGCCGATGAGCGCGGTCATGGCGAAGGCCACGGCCACGCCGAGGGCGATGGCGAAGAGCGGGGCGGGGGGAGCGAGCAGGGCCAGCGGCAGGATGCCGAGCAGTGCGGCCGCGTTCGCGGTGACCAACGGGCGGCGCGGCCGGTAGCTCAGCGCGGCCAACCCGCCGACGAGGGAGCCCACCGCGCCGGTGGCCACGATCACGCTCCAGGCGGTCGCTCCGCCGTGGCCGCGCTCCATCACGACCGGGCCCAGGACGAAGAAGAACGCTATCGCGAAGTTCCACACGCCCCAGCAGAGCAGGTTGGCCAGGTACCAGCGGCGCTGGGCCACCGCCGACCAGCCGTCGCGCAGGTCCGCGAAGAAGCGCTGCCGCTCGGACCGCTGCACCGGCCTGCGCAGGTCCATCCGGGCGAGCAGCGCGAAGCTCAGCAGGAAGCTGAGGGAGTTGACGAGGATCGCGGCACCCGGTGTGGCGACCGCGAGCAGCAGCGCGGCGAGGGCCGGGCCGAGCACCTTGGTGGTGCTGTCGGTGAGGCCGAGCAGGGCGTTCGCCGGTTGCAGCTGCCCGGCACCGACGATCTCGGGCACGACGGCCCTGGAGGCCGGCGTGAAGAAGGCGAAGGCCATGCCGGCGACCGTGTAGGTGACGGCGAACTGCCAGACCGCCGCTTGATGCAGGAACACCATCACGGCGAGCAGGCCGTAACAGACCGCCTGGACGGCGTCGGCCACCATCAGCACGAGCTTGCGGGACAGCCGGTCCGCCCAGACCCCTCCCACCGGCAGCATCGCCACCTGGCCGACCGCCTGACAGGTCAGCACCGTCCCGACGTCCAGGGTGCTGCCGCCCGAGCGCAGGATGGCGAAGACCACTGTCACCGGCATCAGGGCATTGCCCACGGCGGAGATGCTGCGCGCGGTCCACAGGAGTCGGTAGGGACGCTCTCGCAGGGTGCTCAACGAGTTCGGCATCGGCATGGCAACCCTCCTTGCTGAGTGATGGAGTTTCGCGAACCGTCAAAGGCCCGCGGGGAATCGACGGGCCGCAACTGCCGGCCGTCTGCCGCCCGGCGTCACCGCCAAAGGTCTCCGGGCAGGGGGCACCGCCGTCCCGCGGCCGCGGCACGGAATCGGTGGGAAGGGCGTCAAACAGTCATGCGGAATCGCCGCCGGTAGGCTCCGGGCGTCGTACCGACCCGCTTGCGCAGTGCTCGGTGAAGCGTCTGCACCGAGCCGAGCCCGCACGAGACGGCCACCCGTTCCAAGGGCTGGTCGGTGCCCTCCAGGAGGTGGCGGGCCGCTTCCACCCGTGCGGCCTCGACGTAGGCGCCCGGGGTGGTCCCGGTCTCCTGGCGGAAGACTCGCGCGAAGTGGCGCTCGCTCAGGCACATCCGTGCGGCCAGAGCGGCGGTGGACAGGTCGCCGCTCAAGTGGTCGACGATGAACATCCGCAGGTCGTCGATGTCCCGGCGGGTCGCGGGCGGCCGACTCAGCGGGACCGAGAACTGACTCTGGCCGCCCGGGCGCCTGAGGTACAGGACCAGTTGCCGGGCCACCGCCAGTGCGACGTCCTCACCCAGGTCCTCGGCGACCAGCGCCAGGGCCAGGTCCATGCAGGAACTGATCCCCGCACCGGTCCAGACGTTGCCGCAGCGTACGAAGATCGGGTCGGGGTCGACGGTGATCTCGGGATGGGCGTCCGCCAACTGCGCCGCGGTCGACCAGTGCGTCGCCACCGTCCTTCCGTCGAGCAGCCCGGCGGCGGCCAGCAGGTGCGCCCCCGTGCACACCGACACGACCCGTCGGGCCAGCGGCGCGACCCGGGCGACCCACGCCACCACGTCGCCGTCCACCCGGGCGACCTGGCCGCCGGGGTCGGCCTCGACCGCCCCGGGGACCAGCAGCGTGTCCAACGCCCCGTCCACCTCGTCGAAGGACCGGTCCGCGACCAGCCGCAGCCCCGCCGACGTGGTCACCTCGCCGCGCTCCCGGGCCGCGAGCTCGACCCGGTAGCCCGCGGCGCCCCCGGTCTCCCGGTTGGTCAGCGCGAAGACCTCGGCCGGACCGGTGACGTCGAGAAGGTCGACGTCCGGGAAGACCGCGATGACGACGCGGCGGATGCTGGGCATGCGTCCATCCTGACCCGCTGGATTCGGTGGTGGCAATGACGGTCTGCTGCCACATTCGGACATGGCCGTCCGTCAGGCGTGGTGTACTTCTTCGGTCGCCCAACTGCTCCAGGAGGCAATGGTGTTGCGTGGCAGGCCGCCGAAGGGCTTCCGCATCCCCACCGACCGGGAGACGGCGCTGGCGTTCGGTGAGCCGGTGGCCGTGCTGCGGGACGCGCCCGCCGAGTGGGTCGTCACCGTGGGACGGCAGGGCGTCAACGGCTTCGTGTACCGGATCGACGTCGGCTACCACCTTCCGGGCGGCGAACCGGTGGCCACGGTGTCGACCGTCCGGTCGTCGCCCGAGCACCCGCAGCTGCCGCAACACCTCGACCCGACCGAGGAGTTGCACACCTTCCTCGCCAACAGTGACCGGCCGGCCGAGGCCGTCGGCCGGGTCCCCTACCTCAGCCGGGACGCGCGGCTCGGCCCCCTGCGGATCCCCGTGCACGTCCACCACCGCCAGGACTGCTTCGGCACCCGCCTCCCCAGGTTCCCCCACGAGACCGGCTGCATCGTGGTGACCGGGCTGACGGCGCACTGGCCCGTGCTGTCCGCGCTCGTCCTGCGCGAGCCCGCCGACTTCCCGGACACCCACCTCCTCGACCGACAGCCGTAGCCCACCGGACGTCGCGCCCGTCGCGCCCATTCGAACGCATCCGCATCGCCCGCTCGGCGCGCGCGGATTGCGGCCACTCCCACCGGCGGAGAAGTTGGGTTCCGGGGCATCCACGCCCCGAAACCCACCCCCCAGGAGTCACCATGCGACGTCTCACGGCTGTACTCGGCACCCTGGCCGCGGCCGGGACGATGGCCCTCGCCATGCCCACCACCGCCCTCGCCGCCACCGGGAAACTCGTCATCGCGCCCGATACGGTCATCACGAACCCGAGCGGCTGCTACAACTCGACGATCGTTCCGCTCATCGTGTTCAACGAGACCGACGGGTTCGCCCTCGTGTACAGCGGTCCGAATTGCACCGGCAACGTGATCGCGGTCGTTCCCCCCGGCGGCGGCACGACCCAGGAGTTCGGCTCCTCCGTCTACATCAAGTAGGACCCGCCGCGCAGGAAGTCGGCCGCTCCGACTTCCTGCGCAACAGCGCCGGCCTCACGCACCGGCACCGGCCGCCGCCTCCAGGGTGGCGCGCCAGAGCGGGCTGTCCACGTAGTGGTTGTCGTACAGCTCGGAGGAGTCCTTGATCTCCTGCGGGCTCGCCTCGCCCCGCATCACCCGGCCGAGCAGGCGCAGGTAGTCGAAGCGCGGCATGCCCGGGGTGAAGACGAACAGGACGTCGGCCTCGGAGCCGGGGGCGGCGGCGAAGGCGTGCGGGGTGTGCGGCGGGACGAGCAGGAAGTCGCCGGCGCCGAGCAGTTCGACCTTCTCGTCCAGCAGGACCTGGAGCGAGCCGCCGATCACGAAGAACAGCTCGGAGGCCCGGGTGTGGAAGTGGGCCGGGGCGCCGGCCGCGCCCTTGGCGAAGGTGGAGCGGTAGCTGGTGATCGGGCTGCCGTCGGTGCCGCAGTCGGCGAGCAGGGTCATCACGCTGCTCGGGTCGCTGGTGGTCTCGGCGGTGGCGGCGCGGGTCAGCAGCGGCTTCGGCGGTGCGGCGTTCACGGTGGTCTCCCCGGTCTCGGGCGGTCCCGGCTCCCCTGCCGCGACCTTGTGATGATCACTCTAGGGACTCGATCGACTGGCCCCGAGGTGCATTTTCTGCTCGAAATCACGGGTCAATTTCCTGGGTGGCCGGGGCCGAGGACGCCCGAGGGCCGCACCCCGCAGCAGCGGAGTACGGCCCTCGGAAAGCGTTGCCGTGCGCGTCAGGCGGCCAGGCGCTCCGCCGCCGCGTCCAGGCGGGCCAGGGTCCGCTCGCGGCCCAGCACCTCCAGCGACTCGAACAGCGGCAGGCCCACCGTGCGGCCGGTGACCGCGACCCGGATCGGCGCCTGCGCCTTGCCCAGCTTCAGCCCGTGCTCGGCGGCCACGGCCTCCAGCTCCTCCTTCAGCGCGGCGGCCTGCCAGGCCTCCAGCACGGCGAGCTTCTCCCGGGCGGTGCCCAGCAGGGCCAGCGCGACGTCCTTGTTCTTCATCGCCTTCGCCCACGACTGCTCGTCCTGGACCGGCTCGGCCAGGAACAGGAAGTCGACCTGCTCGACGATCTCGCTCAGCACCGCGATCCGGGACTGCGCGAGCGGCGCCAGCTCGGCGTAGGCCGCGGCGTCGAAGGCCTCGGCCGGCCACGGCGCCCGGTCGGCGGCCAGGTACGGCGCGGTCGCGTCGATGAACGCGTCCACCGACAGCGCGCGGATGTACTCGCCGTTGAACGAGCGCAGCTTCTGCACGTCGAAGAAGGCGGAGGCGGCGTTCACCTCCGAGATCCGGAACAGCTGCTCCAGCTCGGCGTACGGGCGGATCTCGACGTCGTCCTTCGGGCCCCAGCCCAGCAGCATCAGGTAGTTCACCATCGCCTCGGGCAGGTAGCCCTCGGTCAGGTAGTCCTCCAGCGCCACCTTGTCACGGCGCTTGGACAGCTTCTGCCGCTTCTCGTTGACGATCACCGGCAGGTGCGCCCAGACCGGCGGGACGGCGCCGAGCGCCTCCCACAGCAGCTGCTGCTTCGGGGTGTTCGACAGGTGCTCCTCGCCGCGGATGACCTCCGTGACGCCCTGCTCCAGGTCGTCGACCACGTTGGCCAGCAGGAACACCGGGCTGCCGTCGCCGCGGGCGATGACGAAGTCCTCGATCGCGGAGTTCGGGAAGGCCGGCTCGCCGCGGATGAGGTCCACCACGACGGTGGTGCCCTCGTCCGGGGTGCGGAAGCGCAGCGCGCGGCCCTCGGCGTACTCCAGGCCCCGCTCGCGGCAGAAGCCGTCGTAGCCGGTCTGGGCGGAGCCGGAACGCTCGGCGGCCTGCTCGCGGGTGCAGTCGCAGTAGTAGGCCCGGCCGGCCGCGTACAGCTTCTCGGCGGCGGCACGGTGGCTGTCGGCGTTGGCGGACTGGAAGTACGGGCCCTCGAAGCCCGGGTCTCCCTCGTGGATGCCGATCGCGGCGAGGGCACTGATGATGCCGTCGGTCCACTCGGGCTTGTTGCGGGCTGCGTCGGTGTCCTCGATCCGCAGGACGAAGACACCGCCCTGCTGTCGTGCCGTCGCCCAGTTGTAGAGCGCCGAGCGGGCACCGCCGACGTGGAACATGCCGGTGGGGCTCGGAGCGAAACGGACGCGGACGGGACGGGCTACCTCGGTCATGAAACCCAAGGGTATCGGGCCGGAGCGGGGTGCCCGGCACCCGCACCCCCGCCCCGCGCCCGCCCCGCGCCCGCTGCGGGGGCCTACCCGGCGTCCAGGCTGATCGCGTTCTTCGCCCGCTCGACCGACTCCTCGGCCGCCGGGCCGCCGGGGTTCTCGGTGGCGAGTGCCTGGCTGAGGGCGACGAACGGGCGCATCCGTCGCTCGTAGCGCGCGAAGGCGGCGCGGTGGTCCGGCCCCGCGGCGAGTTCGTCGGCGAGGACGTAGGCACCGACCAGGGCGAGGCCGGTGCCCTGGCCGGAGAGCGGGGAGGCGCAGTGGGCGGCGTCGCCGTCGCGCTGCCAGAGCTGCCGGTCCTCCAGGCCGAGGAAGTTGTCGGCGGAGAAGACCGCGAGGTGGGTGCCGAGCGGTCGCCGGAACTCCTCCTCCGGGCCGAAGGCCAGTCGGCGCACGCGCGCGTGGAGGCCGTCGGCCCGCATCGACGCCGCCACCGCCGACCGCTAGCGCGACGTCTGCGAGGGCAGCGCCGGCACCGCCCCCGACTCCAACTGCACCAGGTGGCTCTGGAACTCGGCCACCCACATCATCGTCTCGTTCTCCACCACCAACGCGAACTCATCCACGAACCGCGACAGCTCCTGGGCCGCGGCCGCGAACCCCTCCTGACCGGGATCGGCCGCGAACCGCGCCTCGATCCTCGGCCAGGCCGCTTGGAACCGCACCAGCTGCCGGTTCAGCGCCATCGCCGTCGACACGTACCGCATCCACGCGGACGAGTAGCCGTACACCCGGTCCATCGCCACGAAGCACGCACCGATCCCGATCAGCCCGTACCCCCAGATCGACTCCCCCGCCCACCCCATCCCCACCGCCACCACCGGCGTCACCGTCCCCCCGGCGATGCTGAGCACCGCCGCCACCCGCAGGAACTTCGACCAGCGCGCCTTGGACACCTTCTCCTTGGTGTACCAGTTGATCGACTCGACCGCGTACGCCTCCACCCACAGGTACAACTCCCGCAGCCCGACCCGCAGATCCGCCGCGTTCGACAGATCCGGCAGCCGCACCGCCCGCAGATCCCCCGCCGCCGTGACGCGGGGGTCGGCCCGCCCCGCCATCCGGTCGTCCGCCGGGTCCCCGGCCGTGTTCACCATCGCCACCCCCTGCTAACGCTGCCACTTCCGGGTGTCGAAGAACTCGACAGCATCCGCGCCGGACCGCGAGATCGCGGCGAACCTTCCCCAGTCGACCAGGTCCGCCAGTCCGAGCCTCTGCAGCTTCTCCTCCAGCTCCGCGACGGAGGCCGCCTTCCGGCTGGAGAACGAATCGCGAGGCATCCGCTGCGAGATCAGCCAGCTCAGCAGCTCAAGGCGGACCGTCTGACCGGGATCGATCGAGTCCACCATGTCCTGCCACGGGTGGCCGGGCAGCAGGTACCGAGCGGTGCCCGCGATGAAACCACGCATCCCGGCCGGGAATCCGTGCTCCGCCACCTCGCCCAGGGGGATTCTCACCAGCACCGCCGGCCTGATCGGATACCACTCGTCCTCCCGGTTGATCACCTCCAGGCGGGGCGCCGTAAGGTGATGCGGCGACCAGCGCGGCTTCCTCGCCGTCCCCGCCTTCCTGGTCCAGCCGATCACGCAGGCCCGGTTGTCGAAGTCTCCGGAGACCGATTCGATCTCCCAGTCGGCCAGGAACATCGCATCGATCTGGTCGTTCACGCCGAGGCGGGTGCAGAGGACCGGTGTTCCCGGGGAATTCGCCGCCTTGGGCGGCATGCCGAGAGCGGCGACGACGGACTCCCGGGTACCTCCGGGAAACTCGCGCAGAAGGTACTCCACGTGCTCGGTCACCGCGCTCTCCACGGTCTCGATCCGGTCGAGAAGGCGCAGGTCGCCGACGGCGGCCGACTTCCGGACGCCGCCCTCCTCCACCAGGAAGTAGGGGATCTCGTACAGCGCGTCCCTGAGCGCGGACGTCATGACGGGCGTATTGACCCGCATCAACGGGTTCGAGATGAACGCCGCCTCCTGCGTCGCCCAGGTGATCGAATGGTTGCGGTCCGTCTCCAACAGCCTGACCTCTTCGATCACGTGGTCGCAGTAGGCCGAGAAACAGGTCCGGATGAAGTCCGCGTACTCCGGCGTCGACTCCAGGGAGGACCGGGCGACATCCGTCCGCGGCGCCGAGGCCCCGAAACTGTTGGACATGGCGACGATCGGCCCGATTCCGGTGAATCCCGGCGTGACGTCCTCCACCCTGACGCCCGCCACGCAGACCCCGACGATCGGAACCTCTCGGAAGTCCCGGCTGATGCCCGATTCCGAGTCCGGAATCAGGAAGGTCCACTCCCGGAAGTGCTCGTTCCACCGGATGGCAAAGGCGATCGACATGTTCGGGTAGTGGCGCTCGACCACCCGGATGGCATCGGTGTCCAGCATCAGCGCGTGCGCGGGTTTCGACCGGACGAGCGCCGCCTTCAGTGCCTCGCCGATCGACCGGTGCCCGATGACCGTGTCTTCCCCGCCGTTCCCCTCCCGCACGACGACCTCGCACTCGGGAAGCACCACGAAGTGCCGCGCCGTCTGCACCACGCTTCCGATTTCGGCGCTCGGCCGGAGCGTCAGCCGGACGATGGTCCCGTGGGCCCGGATCCGCTCGGGAACGTCCTGGATCTTGTCGAGGGTGCGGACCAGGTACTGCCCGTGGACCGACCGCAGTGACAGCTGCCGGGCCTTCTCCTCCTCCGGGTGGCAGGTGATGATCTCGACCTGGTCGGCCACCATGAAGGTCGAGAGCACACCGATGCCGAACCGGCTGATGGGGTTGAAGTCGGGGTTGCGCTTCCGGAACTCAGGGTCCTGGTAGAGGCTGGAGCAGGCCCGCAGCAGGTTGTTCTCGATGACGCTCTGCGTCATGCCCGTGCCGTTGTCGCAGATCTCCAAGGTCCGCGCGGCACTGTCCCAGTGGACCTCGACCCTGCCGAACTCGGGCGACCGCGCACCGTGCTTGAGCCGCACGGCGTCGATCGAGTTCTGGAGGAGTTCCCGCAGAACGACGTTGGTGTCGTTGTAGAGCGTGTGGCCGGTGAGGAGGTCCAGCACCTTCTGCTGGTCGATGGTGAACTGGAAGGGTTCCTTGAGGAAGCCCCTCGCCACCACCCGCGTCGTGTCGATGGCCCGCCAGGGGAAGAGGTACTTCGACCCCAGCCTGTCGTTGGAGCGCTGGGCCCATTCGTGGCTCAGCCTCAGCTGCTGCGCGGCGTACTTCAGGTAGGAGGTCAGGGCGAAGTACCCGTTCGCGTCGGTGAAGGTGGCGTAGACCTCGATGGTGTCCCGCGGTGCGCCGTCCGAAGGGACCCCGTCCTTGTCCACCCCCTTCTTGGCGACGACGGCCTTGACCGCGGCCTGCTTGGACCACTCGTTCTGGCTGATCGGATCAGCCGGATTGAAGACCCGGAAGGCCACCGACGGGGTCCGGTCGCTCGTGATGTGCAGGAGGTCGACGGACCGGAGCAGGATCGCCGCGAACTGGACATTGGCCCGCTCGCGTTCGGAGGACCCGTAGTACCAGTCGACGGGGTACTTGGCGACGTCGTAGAGGTCGTCGAGGTGGTGGCTCTCGCACACCTTGCCGAGGTCCTCCCGGAACACCGGGTCGAGCTGTCGCAGGAGGCTCTCCACCTCCTTGACCACCGCGTCCGCCACCCCGAGGTTCGGCTTGGCGTCCCCCTCGATCCACTTCCGCACCCGCGCGGCGTGGTGGTGGCGCACGAACTCCTGGTAGAGGAACTTCTCCCGTTCCTCCGCACCCAGCACGTTCAGCCGCGCCAGGTAGTCCCGGCCGTCGGGGTCCGAGGCGTTGAGGGCCTCCTGCCGGAACTGCGGGAAGTCCGACTCCTCCCGGCGCTGGTACTCGCTCTTGGTGACCAGCATGCCCAGGTCGTGGAAGTAGACCGCGAGCACGACCAGCAGCCAGTCCGCCGGCGTCATCGCCTCGCGGGTCTTCGCCGTGACCAGCCAGTCGAGCTTGCCGAGCATCGCGTCGATGTGCGAGATGTCGTGCTTGGTGTACTCGTCGAAGAAGCCGAAGCTGCCGATCTTCCCGAGGAGTTCCCCCAGGTCCTTCCTGGTCTGCGCCAGGCTGAGCCCACCGAAGGCCGGCAGGTCACAGGCCTCGCTCGCGTACCGTTCGGCTTCCGAAGGAAAGACGTTCAATCCAACTCCCAGGACTTCGGGTCGGCTGAATGGTAGCGCCACCCGGCTGCGACAGTAGGAAGTTTGACGGATCACCAGACCGGACTCATCACCCCACGTCCCGCCCCCGGAACGTCCGCCGGTACTCCCTCGGCGGCACGCCCAGGCGGGCGGTGAAGGGCGGGCGCAGGGAGACGGCGGAGGAGAAGCCGCAGCGGGTGGCGACCGTGTCGACGGGGAGGTCGGTGTCCTCCAGCAGGCGCTGAGCGGTGAGGATGCGCTGGTCGAGGAGCCAGCGCAGCGGGGTCGTGCCGGTGCCGGCGGCGAAGTGGCGGGCGAAGGTGCGTTCGGACATGACGGCGAGGGCGGCCATCCGGCGCACGGTCCAGGGGGTGTCCAGGGCGGCCAGCACCTCGGTGCGGACGCGGGCGAGCGGGTCGTCGCCCACCGGCGTGGGCTCCGGGACCGGGGAGGGGATGAACTGGGCCTGCCCGCCGGAGCGGAAGGGTGCGGTGACCATGGCGCGGGCGATGGCCGCGGCCGCGCGTTCGCCGTGGGCGGCGCGGACCAGGTGCAGGCAGAGGTCGATGCCGGCCGCCACCCCGGCGGAGGTCCAGAGCCGGTCCTCGCCGGTGAACAGCACCTCGGGGTGGACGTCCACGGCCGGGAAGCGGCGGGCCAGGAGGTCGGTGAACGCCCAGTGGGTGGTGGCGGCGCGGCCGTCGAGGAGGCCGGTCTCGGCGAGCAGGAAGGAGCCCGCGCAGAGCGAGGCGAGGGTGACGCCGTGCTCGTGGGCGGCACGCAGCGCGGCGACGACGGCGGGGTCGACGGGCTCGTCGGGCCGCTGCATGCCGGGCACGACGACCAGGTCGCAGTCGGCGAGCGCATCCAGCCCGGAGTCCGGGACGCGCTCCAGCCCGCCGGCGAACCGGACCCGGGCGCCCTCCGGTCCGCAGATCCGCAGCTCGAACGCGGGCAGGCCGGGGCGGCTCTCCCGGTTCGCCCAGACCTCGCCGATCACGGCGTAGTCGAAGGGCCGGACACCGTCGAAGATCACGCATCCCACCGTCCGCATGGGCGGAATCGTAGTGGCAGGATCCGTCGTGGCAGGATCGTATCGATGGGCGGCTCCACTGCCGCTCACAGCGGAGCCCGGGCCCGCCGCAGCATGGACGCATGACGAACACCAGCGCCCTCGACGCCCCGCTCACCATCGACTCCGACGCCGTCCTGGTCGTCATCGACGTCCAGAAGGGCTTCGAGGACCACACGTTCTGGGGCGAGCGCGACAACCCCGGGGCCGAGCGGCGGATCGGCGAGCTGATCGAGGTGTGGCAGGCCACCGGACGGCCGGTCGTGACCGTGCAGCACGCCTCCCCGGCCGGTCCGCTCGCGACGGGCACGCCCGGGTACGAGCTGAAGGACTTCGTGGCGGCGATCACGCCGGACCTGCACATCACCAAGACCGTGAACAGCGCCTTCTACGGCACCCCGGACCTGCACGCCTGGCTCCAGGAGCGGGGTGCCCGGCAGGTGGTGATCACCGGGATCATCACCAACGTCTGCAACGAGACCACGGCACGGATGGCGGGCAACCTCGGCTACGACACGGTCTTCCCGCTCGACGCCATGCACGCCTTCGACCTGACCGGCCCGGACGGCGTGACCGTCCCGGCCGCCGAACTCACCCGCGCCACCGGGGCGGTGCTGCACGCGATGCGGTTCGCCAAGGTGGTGACCACCGAGGCGGTGGTCACGGCGGCCAAGACCGGCGAGCCGGCCACCGTCAGCTGGTCCTGACCGGGTCCGGTGACGGTTGACGGCGCCCGCCGGGACGACGGCCGGCCGTCCCCGCGCACCGGGAAGGGTGCGCGGGGACGGCCGTTCCACAGGTGCGGCGGGCGTCAGCCCTTCTTGGAGATGAAGTCGTACGCGCCGGCCGCCACGTCGTCCAGGTACGGGCCGGCCTGGAACTTCGGGTCACCGGTGTGCTTGCCGACCGAGACGTTGCTGACCAGCGTCGGCTTGCCGTCCTTCACCGTCAGCCAGCCGCCGCCGCTGGAACCGCCAGTCATGCTGCAGCCGAGGGCGAGCATCGGCGGGCGGGTCGGGTCGTAGGACACCCGGCTCGGCTTGCCGCTCTCGCAGCGGTTGAGCTCCATGCCGTCGAACGGCGGGGCCGCCGGGTAGCCGTACTCGGTGATGCTCAGCTGGTCACGCGGGGCGTTGAACCAGACCGGCACCGCGCCGCCGACCGTCTCCTCCAGCGACTTGCCGCCGTCGGCGGGCTGCACCCGGACGATCGCGAAGTCGTAGTGGGTGGCCGGCGAGCCGTTCTCGCCGCCCTCGGCCTTCCACTGCGGGGAGGTCACCGCCTGGGTGCCGTTCCAGACCCCGTACGGCGCGTACTGGGCCTCCTCGGCCTGCTTGCCGCCGCTCAGCGCACCGGTGCTGTTGAACGCCGGGATGAAGGAGATGTTGCTGTAGAACTGACCGGCCTTGCCCTGGTGGACGCAGTGGCCGGCGGTCCACACCAGGTTGCTCTTGCCGGGGTGGGCCGGGTCGGCGACCACGGTGGCGGAGCACTGGTAGTGGCCCAGGCCGCCGGCGGCGTCGGCACCGCTGCCCGGCTTGTCGGCGAACAGCTTCCCGTGCACACCGGGCTTGGTGTACGGGTGCGGGAGGGGCTGGGCGTTGACGGTCTTGGGCAGCGGGTCGTTGCCGTTGTCGGCGGGCTGCTCGGGCTGGGCCGGCGGCTGCGCCGGGGCCTGCGACGGCTGGCCGGGCTGCGCCGGGGCCTGGGTCGGCTGCGCGGGTGCCTGCGACGGCTGCGCGGGCTGGGCCGGCGGCTGGGCCGGAGCCTGCGAGGCCGGCTGCTGGGTGTTGGACGGCTTCGGCGCCGCGGGCGGCTGCGTCGGCTGCCCCGGCTGGGTCGGCTGTCCCGCCGGCGGCTTGCTGGCCGGGGCGGACGGCGTGCCGGGCTGGGCCGGCGGCTGGGTGGGCTGCCCTGGCTGGGTGGGCTGCCCGGGCGGCTGCGCCGGGGCCTGGGTCGGTGCGGCCGTGGGCGGCGCCGGCGGCGCGATCGGCTCGTTGGGCTTGGCCTTGAGCAGCTTGTCCAGCGTCCAGAAGCCCTTGGCGGCGGCCGGGAGGGCGTAGTCCTTCGCCCACTTCTCCCAGTCCTCGAACTTCCACTTCTTCAGGTCGTCGAGGTTGGCGGGCAGTCCCAGGTTCGGCCCCCCGGCCGAACCCGCCGCCGCCGTCACGGCCGAGTCGGCCGAGCTGTTGTCCGGACCGCAGGCCGCGGTGGTGAGCATCGTCAGCGCGAGCGCCGAGGCCCCGAGGGCCGTCCTGGCGGTGCGCACAGTACGACGGCGGCCAACATTTCTGTCAGTCGATGACATGAACTTCTATTCCCCCTGTATGAAAAACACCCGGCCCCGCCGAAGCGGCGCCGGGTACTGCGCGGGGGAGTATTCCACTATCCGTCGGCGACCGCCCAACCCACCCCCGTCAGCGGCCGACCGAGCCGTCCAACCGCTCGCGGACGATGTCGGCGTGACCGGCGTGCCGGCCGGTCTCCTCGATCATGTGCACCAGCAGCCAACGCATCGACGGCGCTTCGGCGTTGGGGCGCAGCGAGCGCACGCCGGGACGGTCGAGCCGGTCGGCCGCCGCGGCGATCACCTCGTTGGCACGGGCGATCGCCGCGCGGTACTCGGCGACCGACCCCGCCACCGTCTCGTCGCCGGGCGAGGGCGCGTCGTCGTCCCACAGCTCGACCTCGTCGCCCCGGTAGGCCCAGAGGAACCAGTTGAGTTCGACCGCGGTGAGGTGGCGCACCAGCCAGAGCAGGCTGGTTCCGGAGGCGACACCGGGCCGCCGGGCGTCCTCGTCGGAGAGTCCCGCGGTCTTGGCGATCACGCAGTCGCGCAGGTAGTCGAGGAAGGAGAGCAGCGTGGTGTGCTCGTCGGCGTTGATCCCCGGCGGGCGCAGGTCGGTGGGCCCGCCGGCGGCGGTGGCGTCATCGGTCATGCCGCCACCCTAGGCGTGCCCGCACAGCGGCCCCGGAGCCCGACCCCCCGTCACCAGCCCTGGCCGTGCAGCCAGTCGGCGAGGTGGCGGGCGCAGTCGTCGACGGTCTCCCGCCAGGTGTGGCCGGCGCCGTCCCCCGCCTCGTCGCTGACGTGCTTGACCAGGCGGACCGGCAGTCCGGCGCGGTGGGCGACGGTGGCGACCGCGTAGCCCTCCATGTCGACGAGGTCGGCGTGCTCGGCGAGGCGGTCGCGGGCGGCCGGGTCGGAGACGAAGAGGTCGCCGGTGGCCAGCACCGGGCCGTCGCCCTTGCCGACGACCAGCGGGGCGCCGTAGGTGCGGCCGGTCAGGGCGTAGAGGGCCGGGGTGTCGATGTCGTGCTGGATCACCTGGGTGACGGTGTGGGTGCCCTCCCAGCCGGGGCGCAGGGCGCCGGCGGTCCCGAGGTTGACGACCTCGGAGGGGTGCGGGCCCTCGGCGAGGACGGTGGCCAGCGCGGCGGCGGCGTTGACCTTGCCGATGCCGGTGAGCAGCACCGGCAGGTGGTCGCCGAGGTGGGCGGCCTCCTCCCGGACGGCGACGACGAGCAGCGGTCGGTCGGCGGAGATCGTTCCCAGAAGACGCATGCCGCCATCGTACGGAGGGCCCGGCCGTCGCACCGGCACACGAACCGCCCGCGCCGGGACGCGGACCGCACAAAAGGGCCCATCGCCTCCGGATCGCCCGGGAACCGTTCGCCGCCCGCCGCGCGTCGACCCGTTCGCCGTCCGCCCCTCGCCACGGGGCCGCCCGGGCCGGGGGCCGGGAGCCACGGAGCAGGGCGGGGACGCACGGCGGGGATACCCAGCGGGACCGCACAACGGGACCGCCCGGCAGGGACGCACAGCCCAAGATCCGCGCAACTCGGGTGTGGCCGTCGGAAGTGACGGCCATACTGCTGGGAACGGCCGGGCCCCGGAGACGGGGGGCGGGCCACTGGGGAGGGGGAGGCTGGTGGCGACACCGGTGCGTATCGAGAGGCCGGGACCGCCCGTGCCGCGGTCCGGCGGCACCGAGGCGGTGGTCCCGCGGCGCGGTCCGGTCGCCCGGCTGGGGCGGGCCACCCGGACGGCGCCGGGGCGGCTGCGGCTCGCCGGGGTGCTGCTCGCGGCCCTGGCCCTCGCGTTCGGCGCGCTGACCGCCGTCCAGCTGAACTCCCGGGCCGCGGCGGCCCAGCGGGTGTTCGGCTCCAGCCAGCCGCTCAGCCAGGCCGCCGCCGACATCAACCGTTCGCTGGCCGACGCGGACGCCACCGCGGCGAGCGGCTTCCTGCTGGCGGGCGCCGAACCGCGGGCGGTCCGGCAGCGCTACGAGCAGGACCTCGCGACGGCCTCCCGGCTGATCTCCGAGGCGGCCACCCGCACCTCCGCCTCCCCGGACCTCGGGGAACTGCTCTCCACCCTCAACCAGAAGGTCCCGGTGTACGCGGGACTGGTGGAGAGCGCCCGGGCCAACAACCGGCAGGGCTACCCGCTCGGCGGCGCCTACCAGCGGTACGCCTCCGAGCAGATGCGCACCGAGCTGCTGCCGGCCGCCGCCCGGCTGTCGGCCGCCCAGGACGAGGTGCTGGCCCGCGACCTGGCGGACGCCCGGGCCACCCCGTGGGCCGGGTACGCGCTGGGGCTGGTGGCGCTGCTGGCGCTGGCCTGGGTGCAGCTGGCGCTGTTCCGGCGGACCAACCGGGTCTTCAACATCGGGCTGCTGGCCGCCACCGCGTCCGTCCTGGCGGCGGTGCTCTGGCTGACCGTGAGCGCGACCGCCGCCGACTCGGCGCTCGGACGCGGCGAACGCGAGGGGGCCGCGCCGCTGCGCGCGCTCAACGCGGCCCGGGTGGACGTGCTGACCGCCCGGCTGGCGGAGAACCTGCACTACGTCTCGCGCGGCTCCAGCGCGACCTACGCCAAGCTGTGGTCGACGACCACCGACCACCTGTACACCGGCGACCCGCAGCGCGGCGACGCCACCGGCACCCTGGCGCTGGCCCAGTCCCTGGCGCCGCCGGAGGCCCGGTCCACGGTCGACCAGGCGCTGAGCGACTACCGGCAGTGGAGCGACCGGCACGCCGCGGCCACCGCGCTGGAGAACCAGGGCGACTACCAGGCCGCGCTGGACGCCACCGTGACGGCCAAGGAGGCGGACGCGCCGAAGACGGCCGACGCCGCGTTCGGCTCGGCCGACCAGCAGCTGGCCCGGGCCGCGGTGGTGGAGGAGGGCCGGTTCCGGGACGCGACGCTGGGCGTCGACGGGGACCTGCGCACCGCCGCCGCGGGGGTCGCGGCGCTGGGCCTGGTGGCCGCCGCCGCGGCGCTGGTCGGCCTCGGCCGACGACTGGCCGAGTACCGGTAGAGGGGGGACGGGCGGGATGGACACGGTCACGGACCGGGAAGAGGGACAGGCACGGGGACGGGGCCGCGCCACGGCGTTGCGGGCCGCCCGGACGGCGGCGGCGCTGGCGCTGCTGGCCTCCGGCGTGCTGGCGCTCGGCGCGGGCGGGCCGCACGGCGACGGTACGGCCGACGGGCCGGCGCGAGCACCGCTGACGGCACAGCAGGCGGAGCAGGAACAGTCCGGCCAGGCGGCGGAGCCCTGCGACCTCTACAGGAGCGTCCCGCCGAGCACCGAGGACGGCGCGGCGGTGAAGGCCATCAAGGCCCGCCGCAGCCTGGTCGTCGGCATCGACCTGAACAGCTACCGGTGGGGCTCGCGCAACCCCAACACCGGCCAGCTGGAGGGCTTCGACATCGATCTCGCGCGGGCGATCGGCACCGCGATCATGGGCGACCCGGACAAGGTGGTGTTCAAGGCGGTGCCGACCGCCGACCGGATCAAGTACATCAAGGAGGGCCGGGTCGACATCATCGTCCGCACCATGTCGATCACCTGCGACCGGCTCCAGGAGATCGCCTTCTCCCGGCCGTACTTCACCACCAGCCAACGGGTCCTGGTGCCCAGGACCTCACCGGCGAAGAGCCTCGACGAGGCGCTGAACGGCACCACCGCGTGCGCGGCCAACGGCTCCTCCGCCCTGGAGGAGCTGAAGACCCGGCCGCTCAAGCAGCTCGTCCCGGTGGAGAACAACCTGGACTGCCTGGTGCTGATGCAGCTGGGCAAGGTCGACGCGACGATGACCGACGACGGCCTGGCGGCCGGTCAGGCGGCGCAGGACCAGACCGTCAAGGTGCTGGACGGCGACGTGCGCCCGGGCGTGATGGGCGTCGGGATGCTGAAGGAGAGCACCGATCTGACGGCCCGGGTGAACCAGGTGATCAACGACTACTACGCCAGGGGCGCCTGGCGCGGCGCGTACGACAGCTGGCTCAAGCCGTACCTGCGGGACGACGCCGACCGGCACTGGCCGATACCGCGGTGACGGCCGGACGGGCGGGGGCACGCGTTAGGGTCTGTCCGACGGCCGCCCGGGGTCGGGAGCGGTCCCCGGTGGCGGGAACGACGCAGGTGGAGGAGGGGAGGGAACGATGGCGGCTTCGGCCGGCCCGGCGCTGAGCCGGGAGGAGGTGGACCGCGCGCTGGCGCGCCTCGGCGCGGAACGCGACGCGGTCGAGTCGGCGCTGCTCTCCCTCCAGGACCACCCGGGCCTGCGCCTGCTCGACGGCGCCGGCCTGACCGGGCGGACCCAGGAGCGCTGGGCCGTCGTCGGGCAGGGCCTGCCGTTGCTCTGGGCGCTGTTCGACCGCTACTCCGAGGCACTCGCCTCGGCCCGCGCGGTGCGGGCCCGCAAGGCCCGGCCGGGCGCGCCCGAACTCGCCGAGCTGAGCGAGCTGCTGACCGGCGACGCGGTCACCGTGCCCGGCGGCGCGCCGGACGGCCCGCAGCGCCTCGGCGCACCGGCCCGGCTGGTCGAGCGGGTCAGCCTGGACGGGCTGATGGACCGGATGAACGCCTGGTACGCCACCGTCCTGGAGGTGGTCTCGGCGGCCGACGCGGTCTGGACGGCGCTGCCCGCCCGGATCGACCTGCTGATCGCCGAGCTGCGCCGGGTGCAGACGCTGGCCGCCTCGCTCGGCGTGCGCGTCGGCACCCATCCGCTCGGCGACGACCTGGACGCGCTGGACGGCGAGCTCGGCGGGCTGCGGACCGAGGTGCGCAGCGACCCGCTGGCGCTCTGGCGGCCCGCCCGCGTCCCCGCGCAGCGCGGCACGGTGCCGGACGGCGGCGCGCTGGCCACGCCGTCCGGGGTGGTGGACACCGAGCGCTTCGACCTGGCCGGGCGGGCACTGGACGACGTCCGGCTGGAGCTGGAGAACCTGCTGCGGCTGCGCGACGACGCCGAGGAGCGCCTGCAGGGCGTCGGGGACCTGCTGCAGCGGGCCGACGCCACGCTGGCCGAGGCCCGCCGGGCGCGCGGCGAGGTGCTGGCCAAGATCGCCGCCACCGAGGTGCCGGCCGTGCCGGGACCGGCCTCGGCGCTGCGCGAACGGATCGTGGTGGCCCTGGAGCTGCGGCAGAGCGGGCAGTGGTACCGGCTGGCGCCGCTGCTGGACGCGCTGGAGGACGCGGCGGCCAAGGAGCTGGCCCGGGCCCGGCAGTCGCTGACCGAGGTGACCCAGCCGCTGACCGTCCGCGCCGAGCTGCGCGGGCGGCTGGACGCGTACAAGGCGATGGCGGCCCGGCTGCGGGTGGCCGAGGACCCGGAGGTGCTGGAGCGCTACGAGAAGGCGCGCTGGCTGCTGTGGAACGCGCCGTGCGACCTGCGGGCGGCGGCGGGCGCGGTGGCCCGGTTCCAGCAGGCGCTGCGTCCGGCGGCGGGCGGGCCGGACACCGGCGAGGGCGGAACCGGGCAGGACGGGGCGTCGGCGGGCGGGGAGCCGGTCGACGGACAGGTTGTCGACGGGCGGGGACAGGGGGGCCGAGGGTGATGGGCGAGACGTGCGTGCGGCCGCAGTGCGGCGGCACCGGGACGATCGACGCGGACGGCTACTGCGACGAGTGCGGGCTCGCCCCGGAGGGCACCTCCTCGGTGCGGACCGCCACCGGACCGGCCACCGGAACCGCCACCGGGTCCGCCACCGGACCGGCCATCGCCGCGGCGGCCCCGACGGGCGCGGGCGACCCCTGCCCGCGCGACTGCGCCGGGACGATCGACGCCGACGGCTACTGCGACGAGTGCGGCCTCACCCCGCCCGGGGTCCCGGCCGCGCGCTCCGCGACGGGCGGCTCCGCGACGGGCCGCTCCACCTCGCACACCTCCACCGTGGAGATCGCGTTCGACCCGGACACCGGCTCGCCCCGCAGCGGCTCGGCCCGTTCGCTGTCCGGCCGCTCCCGCTCGCACCGCTCGACCCGTACCGGCAGCGGCCGCTCGGTCTCGGTACGCAGCAGCCGCGGCGGCGCCACCGCCAACCGGCACCGCCTCGGCGCGGGCCTGGTGACCGTGCCCACCGTCCCGGCCGCCGACCCGGCGCAGGCGGTGCTGGAGAACCCCGAGGTACCGGAGCGCAAGCGGTACTGCTCCAAGTGCGACGCCCCGGTGGGCCGGGAGCGGGGCGGCACGCCCGGCCGCCCGGAGGGCTTCTGCACCAAGTGCGGCACCCCGTACTCGTTCACCCCCAAGCTGCGCCGCGGCGACCTGGTCGGCGGGCAGTACGAGGTGGTGGGCTGCCTGGCACACGGCGGCCTCGGCTGGATCTACCTGGCGGTGGACCGGCGGGTCAACGACAAGTGGGTGGTGCTCAAGGGCCTGCTGGACACCGGGGACGAGGACGCGCTGGCGGTGGCCGTCGCCGAGCGCCGCTTCCTGGCCGAGGTGGACCATCCGGGCATCGTGCGCATCATCAACTTCGCCGAGCACCCGGACCTGCGGACCGGCGCCACCGACGGCTACATCGTGATGGAGTACGTCGGCGGCAAGTCGCTCAAGGACATCGCCAACGAGCGCCGCGCCCCGGACGGCCGGCGCGACCCCCTGCCGGTCGAGCAGGCCATCGCCTACGCGCTGGAGGCGCTGCCGGCGCTGGGCTACCTGCACCAGCGCGGGTTGGTCTACTGCGACTTCAAGATCGACAACGTGATCCAGAGCGGCGACACCCTCAAGATCATCGACATGGGCGCCGTCCGCCGGTTCGACGACGACGGCCCGATCTACGGCACCATCGGCTACCAGGCTCCGGAGATCGCCGCCGACGGCCCCTCCCCCGCCTCCGACCTCTACACGGTGGCCCGCACCCTCGCCGTCCTCAGCTTCGACTTCCAGGGCTACTCCACCACCTACCGGGACACCCTGCCCGGCCCGGAGTCCGTCCCGGCCTTCGCCGCCTACGAGTCCTACTACCGGCTGCTGGTGCGCGCCACCGACCCCGACCCGGCCCGCCGGTTCGCCTCCGCCGAGGAGATGGCCGACCAGCTCACGGGCGTGCTGCGCGAGGTGCTGGCGCTCCAGGACGGCCGGGCCCGCCCCGCGCCCTCCACCCTGTTCGGGCCCGAACTGCGCGTCGTCGACACCGAGTTGGTGGCACCCACGGTGCAGGCGGGCGAACTGCGGCTGACCGCCGTCGACCCGGCCGGCGCCGCGCTCGCGCTGCCCGTCCCCCGGGTCGACCCGGGCGACCCCAACGCCGGCTTCCTCGCCACCCTGCTGGCCACCGACCCGCAGGAGGCGCTCGCCGCGCTGGACGGCGCGCCCACCGACTCGCTCGAGCGCCGGCTGCGGGCGCTGCGCGCGCTGCTCGAACTCGGCCGGGGCCGGCAGGCCGCCGAGGCGCTCGCCGCACTGGAGCAGGACCACCCGGACGACTGGCGGGTGGTCTGGTACCGGGGCCTGGCCTCGCTGGTCGCCGCCGCCGACCCCGACGCCAACGGCCCCGACGCCAACGACCCCGCCGCCGCGGCGGCGAACCCCCGCGAACAGGCGCTGCGCGCCGCCACCGAGGCCTTCGACGCCGTCTACGACGCCTTCCCCGGAGAGGCCGCCCCCAAGCTGGCCCTGGCCGTCTGCGCCGAACTCCTCGGCAACGGCGGCGACGCGGCCGAGTTCTACCGTCTGGTGTGGAGCACCGACCAGAGCTACCTGAGCGCCGCCTTCGGGCTGGCCCGGGTCCGGCTCGCCGGCGACGACCGGGCCGGCGCGGTCGCCGTCCTGGAGTCCGTCCCGGCCACCTCCAGCCAGTACACCGCCGCCCGGATCGCCGCCGTCCGGGCCCGGCTGCGCGAGCGGCCCGCAACCGACCCGCTCGGCGCCGACCTCGGCGCGAGCTCCGAGCAGCTGACCGCGCTGCGCCTGGACGACCGCCGCCGCGAGGAACTCGCCGTCGAGGTGCTCGGCGCGGCGCTCGGCTGGGTGACCGCCGGGTCACCCGGCGGACCCGGCGGACCCGGCGCTTCCGGCGCCTCCGCCGGATCCGGCCCCGGCCGCACGGCCGGCGAGGTCAGCGTGCTGGGACGGCCCGCGGTGGAACGGGAACTGCGGTTCGCCCTGGAGCAGTCCTACCGGGTACTCGCCCGGTTGGCCGACCGGGCCGATACAAGGATCGAGATGGTGGAACGGGCCAACCGGGCCCGTCCCAGGACGTGGGTGTAAGAGATGCCGCAGCAGACCGTGTGCCAGAGCTGTGCCGAGCCGATGGACCCGGAGGACGTCTTCTGCGGCTCCTGCGGCACGAGCCGGGACGGCCGCCCGGCCCCCGGCGCGATGCCGCCCGGCTGGTCCGCCGCCCGGGCGGCGGCCGGCGACGAGGACCATCCGCCGACCCTGCCCAACACGCCCGCCGTACCCGCCCAGGGCGGTCAGGGCGGTCAGGGCGGCCACGGCGCCCAAGGCGGCCACGGCACGCCGGGCGCGGCCGGGTGCGCGCACTGCGGACTCGACCAGGTGACCGCCGACGGCTACTGCGAAGCCTGCGGGCGCGCCCAGCCGCGCCCCCGCGACCACATGGAGAAGGCGCTGGCCGGCGTCGCCGGGGTCAGCGACCGCGGCCTGCGGCACCACCGCAACGAGGACTCCTTCACCGTCGCCGCCACCTCGCTGCCCGGCGGCGAGCCGGTCGTGGTGGCCGTGGTCTGCGACGGCGTCTCCTCCTCCGACCGACCCGACCAGGCCTCCGAGACCGCGGTCGACGCCGCCTCCGAGTCGCTGCTCAGCTCGCTGGAGGCGGGCACCGACCCGACCACCGCGATGCGCCGGGCCATCGCCGACGCGGCCGACGCGGTGGCCGCGCTCGCCACCGACGGCACCCGGCCGAACCGGCCCGACGTCAACGCGCCCGCCTGCACCTACGTCAGCGCCATCGCGGCCGGCGGCCGGATCACCGTCGGCTGGGTCGGCGACACCCGCGCCTACTGGATCCCCGACGACCGGCTCGCCGCCGAGCCGTTCCGGCTCACCCAGGACGACTCCTGGGCCGCCCGGATGGTCGAGGCGGGGCTGATGGGCGAGGCCGAGGCGTACGCGGACCCGCGCGCCCACGCCATCACCGGCTGGCTCGGCGCGGACGCCGAGGAGGTGGTGCCGCACACCCTCGGCTTCACCCCGCACGTCCCCGGGGTGCTGCTGGTCTGCACCGACGGGCTGTGGAACTACGCCGAGGCCGCCACCGACCTGGCGCAGTACGTCCGGCCGGACGCCCGCACCGAACCGCTGGCCGCCGCGCAGGCCCTGGTGCAGTTCGCCGTCGCGGCCGGCGGGCACGACAACATCACCGTCGCCGTGCTGCCGATCGACCCGCCCCCGCCGGCCGAGGACCAGGAGGAGGACGCCCGGACCGCCACCGCGCTCGACCTGCCGGTGGTCACCGCGGGCGGGGACGAGGACGAGGAGGAGTACGAGCCGACCCTGCCGGACATCCCGGTGATCGGCTCCGCCGCCGCCCCGCTGCCGCCGGTGCCCCCGCTGCCCGCCGTCCCGCCGCCGCCCGTCGTGCCGCCGACCGTCCCGCCCCGCCCCACCGTGCCGCCGGCCCGCTGACCCGGCCGTCCCGCCAGGGCCCGCGCCCTCCCGGGCGCGGGCCCCACCGCGCTCGCCCCAGCACGGCCGCCCGACCTCCGAGCACCGCAGCCCCCGCACCAACCGACCACCCGACGGGAGCCACCGGCCCATGGCAACACTGGCGAAGCCGAACCTGCCCAGGTTCGACGTGGAGATCTTCCAGAACGAGTACCTCGCGGACGGCGCCCGCGAGGTGAACGCCATCGTCACCGTGACCGCGACCGGCGGCGGCACCTCCGGCGGGCGGCCGCTCGGCGTCGCCGACGCCGCACCGGGCGGCGGGCAGTCCGCCGCCGTGGTGATCCTGGTGGACTGCTCCGGTTCGATGGACTACCCGTCGAGCAAGCTGCGCGGTGCCCGCGAGGCCACCGCCGCCGCCATCGACACCGTCCGCGACGGCGTCGCCTTCGCCGTGGTCGCCGGCACCCACGAGGCCCGCGAGGTCTTCCCCGGCGACGGCACCCTCGCCGTCGCCTCGGCGCAGACCCGCGACCTGGCCAAGGACTCGCTGCGCCGGCTGACCGCGGCCGGCGGCACCGCCATGGGCACCTGGCTCACCAAGGCCGACCAGCTCTTCCTCACCCGCCCCGACATACCGATCCGGCACGCCATCCTGCTGACCGACGGCAACAACGAGCACGAGAGCGCCGCCGAGCTGGAGCGCGTGCTCGACCGGGTCGGCGGCCACTTCACCGCCGACTGCCGGGGCGTGGGCACCGACTGGAAGGTGGAGGAGCTGCGCAGGATCTCCTCCGCGCTGCTCGGCACCGTCGACATCGTCCCCGAGCCGTCCGGCCTGGCCGAGGACTTCCGCTCGATGATGGCCGGCGCGATGGGCAAGCAGGTCGCCGACGTCGCGCTGCGGATCTGGACGCCCGCCAACGCGGTGGTCAGGTACGTCAAGCAGGTCGCCCCCGCGCTGGAGGACCTCACCGACCGCCGTTCCGAGGCCGGGCCGCGGGCCGGTGACTACCCGACCGGCTCCTGGGGTGACGAGAGCCGCGACTACCACGTCTGCGTGGAGGTCCCGGCGGCGGCCGTCGGCAACGAGATGCTGGCCGCCCGGGTGAGCCTGGTCCTGCCGCCGTCGATCGCCGGGGGGACGCCCGAGGTGCTGTCGCAGGGCCTGGTCAAGGCGGTCTGGACGGACGACCTCGCCTCGTCCACCCGGATCAGCCCGCAGGTCGCCCACTACACCGGTCAGGCGGAGCTCGCCGCGGCCGTCCAGGAGGGCATGGAGGCGCACCGCGCGGGGGACGTGCACCGGGCCACCGCCAAGCTCGGGGCCGCCGTGCGGATCGCGCACGCGACGGGGAACGAGGGCACCTACCGGCTGCTGCAGAAGGTGGTGGACGTGGTGGACCCGAAGGAGGGTACCGTTCGGTTCCGTAAGAACGTGAGCGAGGCCGACTCGATGATCGTCGAGACCCGGTCGACCAAGACCGTCCGTGTGAAGAAGTGACCACCGAAGCGTCGACCGGGCCGCGAACCGGCCGGGGCCGGCCCCGGCCGGGCTGGAATTGAGGGGGGACCTGATGCCGATCTGCCCGAGGGGCCATGAGTCGCAGGCCGAGGACTGGTGCGACTTCTGCGGTTTTCCGATGACACCGCCGCAGCCACTGCCGCCGCAGCCCGGCGCGCACCCCGGTGCGCCCGGGAACCCGGGGGCGCACGGCGCTCCCGGCGCGCCCTACGGGGCCACGCTCCCGCCGGGCGCGCTGCCGCAGCCCGGGGCCGTCCCGCCGCCCCCGCCGGCCGGCCCGCCGTCGGCCCCGCAGGGCTTCCCCGACCTCACCGAGGGCCTGGCCGTCTGCCCGATCTGCCGCAGCCCGCAGACCGGACGGTTCTGCGAGGAATGCGGCTACGACTACGACCTCTCGGCTCCGCAGCGCGCCCCGCAGCCGTTCCCGGCCGCCCCCGCGCCGCCGCCCGCGCCGCTGAACATCCCGGCGGCGTACGGCGGTGCCCCGCAGGCCCCGGCCGCCCCGCACCCGGACCAGCAGCACGGTCAGCACCCGGGCCACCACCAGGGTCAGCACCCGGGTCAGGGCCTGCACCCGAACCCCTACCCCGGCCCGTTCGCCGGACAGCAGCACGGCGGCCACCCGGGCGAGGCCCCGGCGCTGCCGCCGCAGCCCGCCGTGCCCTCCGGCTACGGCTACCCGCCGCCGGTCCCCGCGCAGCAGGCGCCGGCCCCGGCACCGGTCGAGCCGCCCGTCCCCACCCAGCCGAACCCGCGGCCCGACGGACCGTACGGGGCGCCGCAGCCGCGCGAGGACTCCGGCCCGGTCTACGCCCAGCCGGGACCGGCCCGGCGCGGGGACGAGTTCGGCACCTCGTTCCACCTGGCCCCGCCCGCACCGCCGCAGGGCCCGCCCGCCGAGCCGGTGCGGACCACCTGGTTCGCGGTGATCGCGGCCGACCGCGAGTACTTCACCGACATGATGGCCCGCAGCGGTCCGGAGGCGGCCGGGCTGTTCTTCCCGCCGTACTGCCCCGAGCGGCGGATCCCGCTGACCGGGCGCGGACAGCTGCGGATCGGACGGCGCAGCCAGCACCGCGGCACCGTGCCGGAGATCGACCTCTCGGTCGCGCCGGAGGACCCGGGCGCCTCGCACCAGCACGCCCTGCTGGCGGAGCAGCCGGACGGCGGCTGGGTGCTGGTGGACCAGGACTCCACCAACGGCACCACGGTGAACGGCGGCGCGGAGCCGATCGCCCCGCACACCGCGATCCCGCTGAACGACGGCGACCGGATCCACATCGGCGCCTGGACCACGATCACCGTGCACCGCGCCTGACCCACCGGCGTTCGACAACGTTGTAAAATTGATCATCAAATGATGCTCAGACAACTCCCCGCGACGGCCTGCCGCCCCTACCCTCAGTCGTTATGACTGCTGCAATATCCGCCGACGGAATCCGTCAGCGGTACGGGGACGTGCAGGCCGTCGACGGGGTGTCACTCACCGTCGAAGCCGGCGAATTCTACGGAATCCTCGGGCCGAACGGCGCCGGGAAGACCACCACGCTGGAGATCCTGGAGGGGATCCGCAAGCCCGACGAGGGCCGGATCGAGCTGCTGGGCCTGGCGCCCTGGCCGCGCAACACCGAACTGCTGCCGCGCATCGGCGTCCAGTTCCAGGCCTCCGCCTTCTTCAACAAGCTCACGGCGCGGGAGACCATCCGCACCTTCGGCTCCTTCTACGGCGTCGGCCCCAAGCGCGCCGACGCCATGCTGGAACGGGTCGGCCTGACCGAGTCGGCGGGGGTGATGACCGACAAGATGTCCGGCGGCCAGGCCCAGCGCCTCTCGATCGCCTGCGCCCTGGTCCACGGCCCGGAACTGGTGTTCCTCGACGAGCCCACCACCGGCCTCGACCCGCAGGCCCGCCGCAACCTCTGGGACCTGCTGCGCGACATCAACGCCGAGGGCCGCACCGTCGTGCTCACCACCCACTACCTGGACGAGGCCGAGGTGCTCTGCGACCGCGTCTCGGTGATGGACCACGGCCGGGTCCTGCGGACCGGGGCGCCCGCCGCGCTGGTCCGGGAGATCGACGACACCGTCCGGATCAGCGTGGAGTCCGGCCAGCTGGCCCTCGACACCGCGCGCGAGCTGTTCACCGCCGCCGGGGCGGAGATCACCTCGCTGGAGGACGACGGCACCTCGCTGTCGCTGTCCACCCGCCTGCCGGCGCCGGTGCTCTCCGTGCTGGCCGAGCAGGGCGCGCTGCGCGGCCTGGAGGTCCGCGGCGCCACCCTGGAGGACGTCTTCCTCCAGCTCACCGGACGGGAGTACCGCGCATGAGCGCCGAGCCCACCACGGCCCGCCCCGCGGCCGGCCCCACGCCCGCCTCCCCCGCACCGGGCGGCACGCCCCCGGCGGCCGGCGAGCGCGAGCGGGTCTCCGCCTTCGTCAGCCTCTCCCGGGTGATGCTGGTCTCCTTCCTCCGCGACCGCAGCGCGCTGTTCTTCGTGCTGCTCTTCCCGCTGATGTTCCTGCTGCTGTTCGGCACCCTGCTCAAGGGCGCCACCACCCAGCACGCCAAGGTCGAGCAGGTCGGCGCGGTGCGGCTGCTGGACTCGGTCCAGGGCGAGGCCCGGACCGGCCTGGAGCAGGTGCTGACCATCACCCGGAGCGACGACGAGGCCGCCTCGCTGGAGAAGGTCCGCAAGGGCGACCTGGACGCCATGATCAAGGAGGGCCCGGACGGCAAGGTCGTGGTCCGCTACAGCGCCGCCGACCAGGTCCGCGCCGGCACCGTCCGGGGCATCGTCGACTCCGTGGTCCAGCAGGCCAACCAGGCCGCCACCGGCAAGCCCCCGGCGTTCACCCTGGAGAGCAGCCAGGTCGAGGACGGCTCGCTCAAGCCGATCCAGTTCCTCACCCCCGGCCTGCTCGGCTGGGCGGTGGCCACCGGCGCGGTGTTCAGCGCCGCGCTGACCCTGGTCGGCTGGCGGCAGAAGAAGGTGCTGCGGCGGCTGCGGCTCGCCCCGGTGAGCGCCGGGTCGATCGTCGCCTCCCGGGTCGCCGTCTCGGTGCTGACCGCGCTCGCCCAGACCACGATCTTCCTGGTCCTCGCCACCCTGCCGTTCTTCGGGCTGAAGCTCACCGGCAACTGGTGGCTGGTGATCCCGCTGGTGATCTGCGCGACCATCGCCTTCATGTCGATCGGTCTGCTGGTCGGCTCGATCGCCAAGACCGAGGAGGCGGCCAACGGCTTCGCGCAGATCATCGTGCTGCCGATGTCGTTCCTGTCCGGCTCGTTCTTCCCGACCGACGACATGCCGGGCTGGCTCAAGGCGATCTCCGAGGCGCTGCCGCTGAAGCACCTGGTCACCTCGGCGCAGTCGGTGCTCTCCCGGGGCGGCGGCGTGATGGACGCGCTGCCGACCATGGGCGGGCTGCTGCTCTTCGCCGCCGTGCTGACCGGCATCTCCTGGAAGCTGTTCCGCTGGGAGGACTGAGCACGCGGTGCCGCGCGGGGTCGTACGCCTGCGGTCCTGGTCCCCAGGTCCCGGTGTACGGCCCCGCCGCCGTCTGCGACCATGGTCGGGTGAACGAGATCCGGCGTGGCACGCTCAGCGAGGAGACCTTCTTCGAGCAGGTCGGCGGCGAACCGACCTTCCGGCGGCTGGTCCACCGGTTCTACCAGGGCGTCGCCGAGGACGAGTTGCTCCGGCCGATGTACCCGGAGGAGGACCTCGGGCCGGCCGAGGAGCGGTTCGCGCTCTTCCTGATGCAGTACTGGGGCGGCCCGCGCACCTACAGCGAGCAGCGCGGCCACCCGCGGCTGCGGATGCGGCACGTGCCGTTCAAGGTCGACCGGGCGGCGCACGACGCCTGGCTGAAGCACATGCGGACGGCCCTGGACGAGCTGGGCCTGCCCGAGGACGCCGAGCGCCAGCTCTGGGACTACCTCACCTACGCCGCCGCCTCGATGGTCAATACCGAGGGCTGACCGGGGCGTTGCGCCCCGGCGCGGGTCGGGGGCAGGCCCTACCCGAGCGGGCTGAGGCCGAGCCCCGCGCCGGGCGCGGCCGCCGTGCGGACCGCCACCGACCCCGCCGGGGCGGACAGCCGCAGCCAGCCGCCGGCCCGGTGCACGGTCAGCGGGGCCTGCGGAGCCAGGAAACCGATCACCTGGGCCGCGTGGGCGGCACGCAGCGGCAGCTCGGGCAGGACGGTCAGCGGGCGGGACCAGATCTCGTCGGCCAGCGCGTCGAGCACCGCGCGGGTCCGGTGGTGCGCCGGGACGGCCTCGCTGCGCTCGCGGAACTCCCGCACGGCGGCGGCCACTTCGAGGCGCACCTGGGCGGCGGGCGGGGTGCCGGCCGGCCGCCAGCCGGAGCGCGGCGGCAACAGCCCGGCCCAGGCCGGGCCGGTGACCGGGGCGGGCAGCGCGAGGCCGTCCGTCGCGGTGTCCACGCCGTCCAGCAGCTGCCCGGCCGAGACCGTCAGGTCGAGCGGCCCGTCGAGCCGGGCCAGCCGCGCGGTGCGCACCACCAGCGCGCCCGAACCGCCCAGCGGCAGCCGCCCGAAGACGGCCAGGACGCCGCCGTCCGCTCGCGGCACCCCCTGCAGCCGGACCGACGCCGTCTTGTCGAAGCGCAGCAGACGGACCAGGAAGGCGGCCAGGTCGGCGGCCTCCCCGGTGTCGGCGAGGGCGAGGGCGGCGGTGCTGTTCAACGCTTCGGCTCACATCCGGGCATCGGGTGTACGGGTTCGGGGCGGGGGCGGGCGCGGTCAGACCGCGACGGCCGGCTCCTCGTCCATGAAGCGTGCCAGGAACTCCCGCTCCACCGCGCTGATCCGGCGCGGCCGGCCCTCGGCGAGGTCGTAGGGCACCACCACGGTGGACGCCCGGACGTAGACGGTCTCGGTGCCGTCCTCGGCGGTGTCCTTGATCTCGTAGGAGACGGTCAGCGAGGCGCCGCCTATCCTGGTCACCCAGGTCTCGATGGTGACCGGCTGCGGCCGGTGCACCAGCGGACGCTTGTAGTCGATCTCGTGACGGGCCACCACCGAGCCGCCCGCGAACTCGCCCGCGCCGGCCTCGGCGGCCTGGGTGAACATGAAGTCGATCCGGGCCTCCTCCAGGTAGCGCAGGAAGACCACGTTGTTGACGTGCCCGAAGGCGTCCATGTCGGACCAGCGCAACGGGCAGGCGTAGATGTGGCGTGCCACGGAATCTCCTCGACGTCCGGTGGGCCGCCGGCGGTGGTGCCGGTCGGGCCGCGGCCCGGCAGGCCGGCCCCCACGGGGCTGGCGGCCTGCCGGGCCGTCGTCACGACTGGGTGTCAGCCGCGGGTCAGCTTCTTGTAGGTGGCCCGGTGCGGACGGGCCGCGTCCGCGCCCAGCCGCTCGATCTTGTTCTTCTCGTAGGACTCGAAGTTGCCCTCGAACCAGAACCACTTGCTCTCGCCCTCGTAGGCGAGGATGTGGGTGGCGACCCGGTCCAGGAACCAGCGGTCGTGCGAGATGACCACGGCGCAGCCGGGGAACTCCAGCAGCGCGTTCTCCAGCGAGGAGAGGGTCTCGACGTCGAGGTCGTTGGTGGGCTCGTCGAGGAGCAGCAGGTTGCCGCCCTGCTTGAGGGTGAGCGCCAGGTTGAGGCGGTTGCGCTCACCGCCGGAGAGCACGCCGGCCGGCTTCTGCTGGTCCGGGCCCTTGAAGCCGAACGCGGAGACGTAGGCGCGGGACGGCATCTCGACCTGGCCGACGTTGATCCAGTCCAGACCGTCGGAGACGACCTCCCAGAGGGTCTTCTTCGGGTCGATGTTGGAGCGGGTCTGGTCGACGTAGCTGATCTTGACGGTCTCGCCGACCTTGACCGTGCCGCTGTCCGGGGTCTCCAGGTCCTGGAGCATCTTGAACAGGGTGGTCTTGCCGGCGCCGTTCGGGCCGATGATGCCGACGATGCCGTTGCGCGGCAGGGTGAAGCTGAGGTCGTCGATCAGGACCTTCTCGCCGAAGGCCTTGTTGAGGTTCTCGACCTCGATGACGACGCTGCCCAGGCGCGGGCCCGGCGGGATCTGGATCTCCTCGAAGTCCAGCTTCCGCATCTTGTCGGCCTCGGCGGCCATCTCCTCGTAGCGGGCCAGACGCGCCTTGGACTTGGCCTGGCGGCCCTTGGCGTTGGAGCGGACCCACTCCAGCTCTTCCTTGAGCCGCTTGGCGCGCTTGGCGTCCTTCTGGCCCTCGACCTTGAGACGGGACTGCTTGGTCTCCAGGTAGGTGGAGTAGTTGCCCTCGTACGGGTAGGCGCGGCCGCGGTCGAGCTCCAGGATCCACTCGGCGACGTTGTCCAGGAAGTACCGGTCGTGGGTGACGGCCACGACGGTGCCCTTGTACTTCTCCAGGTGCTGCTCCAGCCAGTTCACCGACTCGGCGTCCAGGTGGTTGGTGGGCTCGTCGAGCAGCAGCAGGTCGGGGGCCTCCAGCAGCAGCTTGCAGAGCGCCACGCGGCGCTTCTCGCCACCGGAGAGCTTGGTGACCGGCCAGTCGCCGGGCGGGCAGCCCAGGGCGTCCATGGCCTGCTCCAGCTGGGCGTCCAGGTCCCAGGCCTCGGCGTGGTCCAGCTCCTCCTGGAGCTTGCCCATCTCGTCGAGCAGCGCGTCCGAGTAGTCGGTCGCCATCTGCTCGGCGATCTCGTTGAAGCGGTCGAGCTTGCCCTTGATCTCCTTGACGCCGTCCTGGACGTTCTCCAGGACCGTCTTGGACTCGTCCAGCGGCGGCTCCTGGAGGAGCATGCCGACGGTGAAGCCGGGCGAGAGGAAGGCGTCGCCGTTGGAGGGCTGCTCCAGGCCGGCCATCATCTTCAGCACGGTGGACTTACCGGCACCGTTGGGGCCCACGACGCCGATCTTCGCCCCGGGGAGGAAGCTGAGCGTCACGTCGTCAAGGATGACCTTGTCTCCGTGCGCCTTGCGCACCTTGCGCATCGTGTAGATGTATTCCGCCACGTGAGATCGCTCCGGCGTCGTCGGGAGTAATTCGGCTTGCAGCCTTCCATTGTGCCGCACCCGGCATGGAGCCCCGAACCGCCGGGTACCCGTCGGCCGGTGCCCCGCAGGGGTGTCCCGCACACGGCGCGGCCCGGGGGCCCCCCCCCCGGGGGGGGGGGGCCGGGCCCGGGGGGAGCCGGGGAACGCCCGGCCGGGCGGGGCGCCGGCCGGGCTGCGGGCAGGGGCGCACGCCGCGGTTGCA
>NZ_JBHVRK010000011.1:248593-278184 GCF_042885845.1 Kitasatospora sp. NPDC058032
TTGCCCCCCCCCGTTTGCGCCCCCCCACCGGCGGTTCCCCCGCCGGCGGGCCCCGGGCGGGGGGCCCCCCCCCGGGGGGGGGCCGGGGCCCCCCGCTCGGGGGGGGGGGGGGCCCCCGGGCCGGGTGTCACCGGATCACGCCCTGCCGGGCGGTGCTCCGGGCCGTGCTCCGGATCGTGCCTCAGGCGGCGTTGCCACCGCGGCGGCGGCGCAGCAGGAAGACCGCGGCACCGCCGGCCACGACCAGACCGCCGGCGACGGCGGCGATGACCGGGGTGGCGTCGCTGCTACCGGTCTGGGCCAGGCCACCGGTGGCGGCGGGCGCCGTGGTGGCCGGCGGCGCCGGGTGGGCGGCCGTGGTGGTGGCGGAGGCCGACGGGGTGGCGCTCGGGGTGACCGGCTTGGCGGTGGTGGTGGTCGGGGCCGGGCTGGTCGGCGCCGGGGTCGACGGCTTGGCGGTCGTCGGGGTGGCGGACGGGCTCGGCGTGGTCACGCTGGCGGTCTTGCAGTCCAGGATGCCCTTGAAGTTCTTGTTGAAGCCGTTCGGGCCGGTCACCGTGATGTCGTAGGCGGTGTCCTCGTCGACCTTGACGACCAGGGCCTCGATCTTGTTCGGCTGGACGGTGAGGTCCTTGCCCGGCTTCACCGAGACCACGGCGGCCTCGTCGCCGCCGTTGGCGACCGAGACCTTGACGCCGTTGGCGACGCACTCGACGACCGCGGTGCTGTCGATCAGCGGGCCCTTGCCGGCCTGCCAGGTGGCCTTGGTGGCGTCCTTGACGCCGAGCTTGGTGGAGCCGGCCAGGATCATGGTCTGGCTGTGCTTGGCGGGGGTGTAGCCCTTGCTGAGGAAGACCCGGCCGCTGGGCACGACGGTCTCGGCGGAGGCGCTGACGGTCGCGGTGCCGTCCGGGGTACCCGCGGGCACGTCCAGGAACAGCTGGGTGTCCTTGGCGACCGGGCCGGTCAGACCGTTGACCTCCTTGCCGTCCTTGTCGACCAGCTTGACCTTGTCGGCGGAGTCGCCGCCGACGGCGAGCTTCACCTCGTTGGCGCTGGAGTTGATGGTGAACGGACCGAGCTTGTTGCCCGGCTTGCCGGACGCCGAGTCGGGCGTGAGGCTCAGCGAGGGCTTGGGCTCGGCGGCGATGCCCTTGTTCTTCTCGCTGACGAGGTAGTCGCGCAGCTGCCTGGCCTCGGCGTCGACCGGGGTGGCGTTCTTGCCGTCGGAGAACTTCCAGATCGCGGCCTGGGTGCCGGCGGCGGCGTCCTCCGGGGTCAGCTCGCCCTTGACGCCCGCGTCGACGGCCAGCTTCTTGAGGTCGGTGACCTGCGGGTAGGAGTTCTCCAGGATCCAGCGGATCTTGGAGGCGTCCTCGGCCTTGTCCGGGCGGCCGAGCGAGCTCGACTTCCAGTCGGACTCCTGGTACTCGACGCCGCTCTTGATGTCGACGGGGTGGTCGATGTCGATGCAGTACGTCTTGATCTCGCCGTCGGGCGTGGTGAGGGTGAAGAGGCCGCCCTGGATGGAGTGGCTGCCCTCGATGGCGATCTCCTCGCTCATCAGAGTCGGCTTGATCACCGCCGTGACGGCCCCGCCGGGGGCGTCCGCCGCAGCCGCCGCACCGGCCGCGAACAGGCCCCCGCCCAGCGCAACGCTGGTCGCGAGCATGACAGTAGTGATACGGGGAAGCGTCCGCCCCTGCCTCTGCAACATCTTGGGATCCCTCCGGGCCGGGCCATGCCGATGGGCAGCCCGCCTTGCCTGCCGCGCCCCCTGTGGCGCTGCTTCACGATGTGAACCAGACGCATCCTATGAAGCGTCAGAGGCCCGGAAACCCCCATGCGAAATTAGGACGATACCGTATCCGAATCGTTATCAACCCTCTCGGTGTCTCCACAAGCTGACGGACAGCCAGAAATTCGGGATCATTCCGCTAACCGGAACGGGATTGCGCGTGCGGGTGGCAACGCCCTTCTCGATTCGCATATTTGTCGACAGTGATACCGCCCCGCCCGACATCTCGCCGGGTGCTAGGCATCACCCCCGCTTTCCCCCTCCGCCACCGCGCCGACGGCCACCCCGGCCGGCCGCCGACCGCGCAGGGCGTCCACGATCCACCCGGGCACCGCCTCACCGAACGCCGCCCCGCCCGCCCCGGACGACTCCTCCGACCCCGCCGCCCCGCCGGCCGGTCCCGCGGCCGCCCGACCCGGGGAACCGCCCGGGGATCCGGCCGCGGATCCGTTCCGCGCACCCGGCGCCCAGCTGAACCGCGCCGTGCCGCGACTCAGATCGTGTCCGACCGATCGCGCGTCGATCTCGACCCGGCTCCGCTTCACTTCCCCCTCCGACCACTCGCGCACCCTCAGCCTCCCGCTCACCACCACCGGGTCCCCCTTCGCCAGCGAATCGATCAGATGGCCCGCCAGCGCCCGCCAGGCCGTCACCGTCACCCACTGCGTCTCGCCGTCGACCCAGCCGTCCCGCGTCCGGTCGTAGCGCCGCTCGGTCGACGCCAGGCGGAAGTTGGCGACCGGCACCCCGCCGGGGGTCTGGGCGTACGTCACCTCGGTGGCGACATTCCCGATCACCGTCACCTGGGTCTCGTTCACAACACGCTCCGCTCTCTCGGATGCACCGTACGGAATCGACCGGTGCGCGTTGAGAGTGCGCTTCCCGGGAAATGCGCACCAGGGAGATCCGAAATCCTGTGGACAACTCGGACCTGTGGAAAACCCATGTCGCCCGCAGGGGTGAATTTCAGCCTTTGTGCGACCATCACACCCATACCCTGCGGGGCCATGACAAGAATCTCCGGCCCGCCCCGCCGCCCCGGGACACCCCCAGGGGTGGCCCCGAGGACCGTCCGCGCACGTCATCCGACCGAACGAACCCGAATGCGGCCCCCCACCCGCGTCGATGCCGGCCTCGGCCGCGGCGCTTTCTCCGTGCCGAATCCATAACGGGTGGGCAGACAGCCCCGTAACGAGTGCACAACGTCCGGCGCGGAACACCGCCAGACCGCTGCACTCACGGCCTTCACCTGCGATTATCGGACCGCTCCACCGAGGCCGACACACCAGCGACGGTGTCGCAACACCCGGCCGAGGAACGGGACACCCTTATCCTGTCCCCGACAGGGCAGGGACCCGCCAACGCCCACACCCCACCCTCACGGTACGGGGACGGACAGCGGGCGCCACGCGCCCACCGCCCGATCCATCCCGGCAACGGTCGCGCCCGTCCGGGCGCCGCCCGTCCCGCCCCCATAGCTCAGCGGATAGAGCACCCGCCTTCTAAGCGGTAGGTCGCAGGTTCGAATCCTGCTGGGGGCACCACCCGACACCGCGCCCTCACGGCGCCGCGCACTCCGCGCACTTCGCGCACCGTGCGCATTTCCGCCCGGCACCGAGCGCGCATAACCCGTGACCATCCGTGTCATGCACTCCCCGAAAAGACCCGAGCGGGGAATTCCGGTACCGGAAACACCGGACCGGTGCGCGCTACGCCGACGAACCGCCCGCGTCCCCGTCGGCGTCCCCGCCCGCCGCCAGCCGCGCCAGGTAGGCGTCCACCAACTCCGTCTGCCGCCGCGCCGGGAACTCCGCCGGGGCGAACAGCGCCTGCACCACCAGTCCCAGGACGAAGGCCTGCGCCGCCACCGCGACCTCGGCCGCCGGCGGGCCGGCCGGGAGCTCGCCGAGCCGCCGGGCGGCCTCCACGCACTCCGCCAGCATGCCGCGGGCCCGCGCGTACCGCGCGGCGTGCGCCCCGGCCAGCTCCGGATCGGCCAGCGCGACATCCCAGGAGCCCACCCAGATCCGGTTGCCCGCCCGGCCCGGCTCGTCCAGCGGCAGCACGTCCAGCAGTGCCGCCCGCAGCCGCGCCAGCCCCTCGGGCGGCGGCGCCGCCCCGTCGGCCGGGGCCAGCCGCCGCGGCCGGGCCAGCGAGCGCCGGTCCAGTACCTCCAGCGCATGCGCGACCAGCGCCTTCTTGCTGGGGAAGTAGTGCGTCAACAGCCCGGTGGTGGCCCCCATCTCGGCGGCCACCGCACGCAGCGTGAGCCCCTCGAAACCCCGGGTGGACAGCACCCGCCAGACGGCCTCGGAGACCTCGGTCCGGCGGGCTTCGTGATCTCCACGGGCGGGTGTCATGGGGTTATCTTACGTACCAAACGTTTGTTACGGATGTCCGAGGCACCGGCCGCACCGCCGCCCGCACCACGACCACCGCACCACCACCGCCGCACCACCGACCCCGCCGCGAAAGGCCCGCCCATGTTCGCCGTCCCCCTCGCCGAGAACGCCGAGCTCCGCCCGCTGGAGCCCTGGCAGGCACCCGAGTACCTGGAGCACATCGAGCGCGGCCGTGCCCACATCGACGCCTGGATCGGCTGGGCCGCCCTGGCCACCGACCTCGACTCGGCCCGCGCGGTGCTGCAGCGCTACGCCGACCGGCAGGCCGCCGACAGTGCCCGCCTCTACGGCATCTGGCTGGACGGCACACTGGTCGGCGGCGTGATGTTCGTGCAGTTCGACGCCAAGAGCGGCAACTGCGAGATCGGCGTCTGGACCGAGCCCGCCGGCCAGGGCCACGGCCTGGTCACCACCGCCGTCCGGCACCTGATCGACTACGCCTTCACCGTCCGGGGCATGCACCGGATCGAGTGGCACAACCGGCCGGAGAACGTCCGCAGCCGGTCGGTGGCCCAGCGCCTGGGCTTCACGCTGGAGGGCGTCATGCGGGAGAGCTACCTGCACGGCGGCGTGCACCACGACGGCGAGGTCTGGTCGTTGCTCACCCACGAGTGGAAGCCGCAGGGCGCCCCAGCCTCCTGACGGCGCGGCGGCGGGGCCGGTGGACAACCCACCCGACCCCGCCGCTCCCCCGCTTCCCCCGGCCCCCGCTTCCCCCGGCCCGTGCCCCGCTCAGGCGGCCGGCGCCGGCTCCCCGGACACCGGCTCCGCCGGCGCCGCCGGCTTCCGCAGCCGAAGCGTGAGCAGCACCGCCAGCGCCATCACCCCGGCCGCCGAGAGGAAGACGGCGTCCACCGCGCCCACGAACCCGGTCACCGCGTGCTCCCGGGCCGCGCCGCTCAGGGCGCCGACCGCCCCCAGCGGCACGCCCGGCTCGTACCGCTCGAACACCCGGGCCAGCACGGTGCCGAACAGCGCCGCCCCCAGCGCACCGCCCAGCGTCTGGAAGAACCGGATGCCGGTGGTCGCCACGCCCAACTGGTGCGGCGGCGCCGCGAGCTGGACGACGGTGATCAGGTGACCGATCAGCTGGCCGAGCCCGACCCCCAGCAGCGCCAGCTCGGCCCCCACCAGCCAGAGCGACGTCCCCGGCCCGCTCAGCCCGAGCAGCAGCAGCGCCGCCGCGGTGCAGCCGGAACCGGCGGCCAGCACCGTGCGGACCGGCCGGCCGCGCGCCGTCAGCCGGCCGACCACCAGGCCGATCGCGGTCATCCCGACCGCCATCGGCAGCAGGAAGAGGCTGGCCGAGGTCGCGGCAATGCCCCGGGCGACCTGCAGGTAGAGCATCACGTACATGATCGCGCCGGTCAGGCCCATGCCGACCAGGCCCTGCACCGCGAAGCCGATCCGGATCTCCGGGATCCGGAACAGCGAGAGCGGCAGCACCGGTTCGGCGGCCGTCGCCTGCCGCCACAGGAAGAGGCCGAGCGCCAGCAGGGTCGCCGCGGCCAGGCCGAGCAGCTGCGGGGACGTCCAGCCGTACGTCTTGCCGCCCCACTCGGTGACCAGCAGCAGGCCGGTGGCGAAGGCGGCGGCCAGCGCCGCGCCGGGGAAGTCCAGCCCCCGGCGGCCGGCCGAGGCGGGCAGCCGCAGCACCAGCGCGGCGCCGACCAGGACGAGCAGGCCGATCGGCAGGTTGACGTAGAAGATCCAGCGCCAGCTCAGGTGCTCCGCGAGCAGCGCGCCGATCAGCGGACCGACGGCCATGCCGCCGCCGGCGACGATGCCGCCCACCGCGCCGCCCCTGCCGCCGTTCTTCTCGTCCGGGTCCTTGAGCTGGGCCATCACCACCATGGTCACGCTCATCAGTCCGCCGCCGCCGAGGCCCTGAACGACCCGGAAGGCGATCAGCTGGCCCATCGACTGGGCGGCCCCGCAGAGCGCCGAGCCCAGCAGGAAGGTGCCGACCGCGCCGATCAGCGTCCGGCCGGCCCCGTAGACGTCGCAGAGCCGGCCGTAGAGCGGCAGCAGCGCGGTGGTGGCCAGGGCGAACGCGCTGACCAGCCAGGGCATCCGGTCGACGCCGTGCACCGGGTCGAGGTCACGGACGATCGGCACGGTGGCGGCCGACACGATGTTCATGTCGAGCACCGCCAGGATGATCGTGACCAGGCAGAGCAGCATGCCCAGCCGGCGCTGGGGCTCCGTCATCGAGGCCGTTGCCGGCTCCCTCGTGTCCATCGCAAGTCCCCCCGGGAAAAGCGGAGTTCGGGCAGCTGACGGCCCGGCGCCGAGCCGGTTCGGCGGCGCGGAACCACGATGGCAGGATTTTTTGACTCGGTCAATTCTTAAGCCCGGTACATCTTTGTCCCTGGTACAGTCTTCCCATGACGAGAAGCGCGCAGGGCGGGGACGGCGACGAGGCCGGGCTGGGCCTGCGGGAGCGGAAGAAGCGGCAGACCGCACTGCGGATCTGGCGGACCGCCATCGCGCTGTTCACCGAGCGCGGCTTCGACGAGGTCTCGGTCGCCGAGATCGCCGCCGCCGCCGAGGTCTCCAAGATGACCGTCTTCAACTACTTCGCGACCAAGGAGGACCTCGTCCTCGGGCCGATGGAGCAGCACATCGACGAGCCGGCCCGGGTCATGCGCGAGAAGGACCCCGCGGTCCCGGCGGTGGCCGCACTGCACGCCCACTACGTCGCCGCGCTCGCCGCCTTCGACCCCGCGACCGGGCTGAGCGACCAGCAGCAGGTGATCGACGTGATCCGGCTGATCCACCGCACCCCGGTGCTGGCGCTGCGGGCGTCCGCCGGCTTCGACGCCAAGGCCCGTGCGGAACTCGCCGCCGAACTGCTCGCCCAGGACCCGGAGCACGACCCGCTGACCGCCAAGGCCGCCGCCTCCCAGCTGCTCGGCATCCGGCTGATGCTGACGGAGAAGAACCAGCGCCGGATGCTGGCCGGCGAGCGGGCCGCGGACGTCCTGCCCGAGGCCCTCGCCGACGCCCACCGGGCCTTCGCGCTGGTCGAGCGCGGACTCGGCGACTACGGCGCCACCCGGCCCTGACCGGCACCGCCGCGCTCTGCGAGAGTGTCCGCACCCACACCCTCCCGGAGGTGCCCATGGCCACCCGGCCGCTGCTGACCCGCGAGCGCGCCCCGCTGCCCACCGGGACCGACGGCCTCAACGCCCATGTCGGCGAGGACGGCGTCGCGGTCCTGGAGTTCGACCGCCCGCACCGGCGCAACGCCGTCACCCTGGCGATCTGGCAGGCGCTGCCCGAGGTGCTGAAGCGGCTCGCCGGGGAACCGGGGGTGCGCGCCCTGCTGGTCACCGGCGCCGGCGGCACCTTCAGCGCCGGCGCGGACATCGACGAACTCGCCGGTGTCTACGGCGATCCGGACCGCGCCGACGCCTACCACGCGGTCAACGTCGCCGCCGAGGAGGCGCTGGCGGCGTTCCCGCACCCGACCCTCGCCGTGGTGCACGGCGCCTGCGTCGGCGGCGGCTGCCAGCTGGCGCTCGCCTGCGACCTGCGGTTCGTCGCCGAGGACGCCCGGCTCGGCATCACCCCGGCCAAGCTGGGCGTGGTCTACCCGGCGGTGCCGACCCTGCGGCTGGCCCGGCTGGTCGGCCCGGCCCGCGCCAAGTACCTGCTGTTCTCCGGGGAGTTGCTGCCCGGGCCGCAGGCCGCCGCGCTGGGCCTGGCCGAACGCGTCCTGCCGGCCGCCGAACTGGACGCGGCGGCCCTGGAGTTCGCCCGGCTGCTGACCACCCGCTCGCCGCAGACCATCGGCGCCGTCAAGGCCGCCCTGGCCGTCCCCCCGGAGCAGGCCGCCGCCGCGCTCGCCCCCTGGGAGCGGCGCTCGCGCGAGACGCCGGACGTCCGCGAGGGCCTCGCCGCCTTCCTCGAACGCCGCCCGCCCCGGTTCTGAACCCTCGTCCGTTCCGCGCCCGCATCCGTTCCGAGCCCTCACCGGGGGACGGCGGCGCAGGGCAGGTCGGTACGATCACCCGATCGAATACGACCGACCCACCGCCATCCCCTGGAGCACCACGCGATGACCGCCCCCACGCCCGCGACGTCCTGGGCCCGCCGGATCACCGACGGACTGGAGCCGAAGAACGTCATCATCGCGATGCTGCTCCTGCTCGGCGGGGCCCGCTACGGCTGGACCGGCCTCGCCTGGGCGGCGTTCGCCGCCCTCTTCACCGCCGTGATCCCGACCCTGCTCATCCAGTACGGGATGCGCCGGGGCACCGTGGACGACCGGCACGTCGGCAGCCGCAGCCGGCGCCTGACGCTCTTCCCGCTCATCATGGTCTCGGTCGCGATCGGCCTCACCGGGATGTTCCTCGCCCACGCGCCGCGCGACCTCACCGCGGTGGTGCTGGCGATGTTCGCCTCGCTCGTCCCGATCCTGGTGATCACCGCCTGGTGGAAGGTCTCCGTGCACACCGCCGTGGCGAGCGGCGCGGTGGTCTGCCTGGCCGTCGCGCTCGGGCCGTGGTGGCTGCTGCTGCTCCCGCCGGTCGCGGTGATCGGCTGGTCCCGGGTGGTGCTGCGGGACCACACCGTCGCGCAGACGGTCGTCGGCACGGCGGTGGGCGCCCTCTCGGCCGGGCTCACCTTCTGGGCCGCCCGATAACGGTCACCCGACAGCGGTCACCCGACAGCGGCCACCCCACAGCGGTCACCCGCCGGCGGCGGCCCGCAGGAGCGGCGGCGGTCAGCGGATCGGCAGTCCGGAGATCGCTCGGGCGATGACCAGCCGCTGGATCTCACTGGTGCCCTCGAAGACCGAGTAGATCGCGCTGTCCCGGTGCATCCGCTCGACCGGGTACTCCCGGGTGAAGCCGTTGCCGCCGAGGATCTGCATCGCCTGCGCGGTGACCCACTTCGCCGTCTCGCCCGCGTAGAGCTTGGACATCGAGCCCTCGGCCGCGGTGAACGGCTGCTGGGTGGCGGCCATCCAGGAGGCCCGCCACACCAGCAGCCGGGCCGCGTCGATCCGGGTCCGCATGTCGGCCAACTGGAAGGCCACGCCCTGGTTGTCGATGATCGGGCGGCCGAACTGGACCCGGGTCCTCGCGTAGTCGAGCGCCACCTCGTAGGCGGCCCGGGCGATGCCGATCGCCTGCGCGCCGACGGCCGGCCGGGAGGCCTCGAAGGTGGCCATCGCGGCGTTCCGCCCGCCCTTGCGGACGCCCTCGCGGGCCCGCGCCAGCCGCTCGTCCAGCTTCTCCTTGCCGCCGAGCAGGCAGTGCCCGGGCACCCGGACGGAGTCCAGCACCACCTCGGCGGTGTGCGACGCCCGGATGCCGTGCTTCTTGAACTTCTGGCCCTGGCCGAGGCCGGGCGTGCCCGGCGGAACCACGAAGGAGGCCTGCCCGCGCGCGCCGAGCGCCGGGTCGACGGTGGCGACGACCACGTGCACGGCGGCGATCCCGCCGTTGGTGGCCCAGGTCTTGGTGCCGTTCAGCACCCACTCGTCGGTGGCCTCCTCGTACCGGGCCCGGGTGCGCAGCGCGGAGACGTCGGAGCCGGCGTCCGGCTCGGAGGAGCAGAACGCGGCCACCTTGACGTCGTCCGGGGTGCCGAACATCTGCGGCGCCCAGGTGCCGATCTGCTCGTCGGTGCCGTTGGCGAGCACCGCGACGGCGGCGAGGGTGGTGCCGACGATCGACAGGCCGAGCCCGGCGTCGCCCCAGAACAGCTCCTCCATGGCGATCGGGATGCCCACGCCGGAGGGGTCGAAGTACTGCTGGGCGTAGAAGTCGAGCGAGTAGACGCCGATCCTGGCGGCCTCCTGGATGATCGGCCAGGGGGTCTCCTCCCGCTCGTCCCACTCGGCGGCGGCGGGCCGCAGCACGTCGGCGGCGAAGCCGTGCAGCCAGTCGCGGACGGCGATCTGGTCCGGACCCGGGTCCAGCGAGAAGGTGCTCATGGGTGGGGGCCTCCGAGGAAGGGTGCGACCGACCGGGGTGTTACCACCGGTAACATCGTCGGAGTCTGCTACTGCTTGGTAACCGGTGTCAACGCCCGTACGCACGAAACGAGGGAACCGCGCATGGATCCAGAGCCCCGCCGGGAACAGCTGCTCAACGCCGCCGACCGGGTCATCCAGCGCGAGGGCCCGGGCGCCAGCATGAACGCCATCGCCGCCGAGGCCGGCATCACCAAGCCGATCCTCTACCGGCACTTCGGCGACCGGAACGGCCTGGTCCGGGCCCTGACCGAGCGTCACACCGGCGGGCTGCTGGCCGCCGTCCGGGCCGCGCTCGCCGAACCGCTGGAGCGCCGCGACCGGGTCGAGCACGTGCTGGACACCTACCTCGCCGGGATCGAGGCCCGCCCGCAGGTCTACCGGCTGCTCACCCACCCCGAGCCGGGCGACCCCAGCGGCGCGGGCAACGCGCTCGCCCCGGCGCTCCAGCAGATCGCCGAGGAGATCACCCGGGCCGTCGCCGCCCAGATCGACCTCGGCGCCGACCGCGAACTGCTCGCCGAGGCCTGGGGCCGGGCCATCACCGGCATGGTGCTGGCGGCCGGCGACTGGTGGCTGGAGTCCCGGCCCTGTTCGCGCACCCGGATGGTCCAGGCCCTCGCCGACCTGCTCTGGGGCCGGCTGGCCGCCGCCGCCGACCTGCCGAGCGCCGTCCTGCCCGCCGGCCCGGCGCCGGAGTCCACCGACTGAGGGCCACCGGCCCAGGGCCGCCGGGCGGGTCTTCGAACGGCCGCCCGGCGCCGCGCTCTTGTGGCGGCCGTGCCCGCCCCGGCATCATCGGGCCCCACCCTCGCCCGCCCCGGAGGTCCCGATGCGCCCCCGCCGCACCGCCGCCACCCTCCTGCTCGCCGCCGCCCTCGCCCTCCCGACCGTCCCGGCCCGGGCCCAACCCCCCTCCCCCGCACCGGCGTTCCCCACCGGAACGGCCACCGCCCCGGACGGCCGCACCGACCTCACCGACGCCGCCGGCCGCCGGCTCCAGCTGCGCGGCTTCAACCTCGACAAGTACGCCGAGGCCACCGAAGGGGACGTCCGGTCCATCGCCGCCCAGGGCTTCACGCTGATCCGCCTGCCCGTCTCCTGGACCAGGCTGGAGCCCGTCCGCGGCCCCCTCGACCCCACCGAACTGCGAAGGCTGCAAGCGCTGCTCGGCTGGGCCGACCGCTACGGCGTGCTCGTCCTGGTCGACTTCCACCAGGACGTCTTCGGCCCGCGGTTCGTCGGCGGAAGCAACGGCATCCCGCCCTGGGCCACCCGCGACGACGGCCTGCCCTTCGAGGCGGACCCCGACGACTGGTTCGCCGGCTACTTCCAGCCCGCCATCCAGGCCGCCTTCCGGCACCTCTACGACGACCCCGACCTGCGCGCCCGGCAGGCCGACTTCTACACCCGGCTGGCCCGCGAACTGCGTGGCCACCGCTCGCTGCTGGGCTACGACCTGTTCAACGAGCCGTTCGGCCCGGTGGACGGCGACCCGGCCGACCCCCAGGTGCTGGAGCGCTCCGCCGCCGAACTGGAGCAGGGCCGGCTCGCCGCCATGTACCGCCGGCTGATCGCCGCCGTCCGCCGAGCGGACGCCCGCGCCTGGCTGTTCGTCGAACCGACGGTCCTGGTCGGCCAGGGCGTCCCGACCCGGCTGCCCGGCTTCACCGACCCGCGACCGGGCGCGCCCCGGCTCGGCTACGCACCGCACTTCTACGACACCGCCGTCGAGTCCGGCGCCGACTGGGACCCGTCCGGCGGCTTCGTCGAGCGCTACACCGCCGCCGTCACCGCCTACCCGGCCGCGCACCGGCTGCCGGTGCTGGTCGGCGAGTGGGGCCCGCCCGACTCCCGCACCCCCGGCAACACCCTGCTGGTGCGCCGCCAGGTCGACGCGATGGACGGCTTCGCGGCCGGCTGGACGATGTGGTACTGGTGCCGGGGCAACGGCGGCTACTGCGTGCTCGACCCCACCGGGCGCCCCGCCCCGGGCGACGGACCCGCCTTCGGCCCGTACCCCGTCGCGGTCGCCGGCAGCGCCGTCCGCACCGGCGCGGACGGCACCCGGCACACCGTCCGCTGGCAGGCCGACGGCACCGGCCGGTCCACCGAACTCGCCCTGCCCGCGGCCGGGTTCCCCACCGGGGCCAGGGTCACCGTCCGACCGGACGGCGCCCTCGCCGAGGTCGGGCAGCCGAGCGGCGAGCGCGCCGGCCGGGTCCGGGTCCGGCTGCCGCACGCCCGCCCGGGCACCCCGGTCACCGTCACCGTCGAGCCGCGCTGAGGCGTGGGCGCGGCCCGGCGGCACCGACCGTGCCGCCGGGCCGTACCCGCCCCCGAGAGCCGGACCGGCCGCCCGGGCTCAGACCAGCCCGCGACGGGCCAGCAGCGGCCCGGTCTCCGGGTCGCGTCCGACCACCGCGCGGAAGGAGTCCAGCGCGTCCCGGCTGTCGCCGCGCGCCAGCAGCTCGCGCCGGAACACCTCGCCGCTCTCCCGCACGCTCCGGCCGTCGCCCTTGAACCACTCCACGGTGTCCGCGTCCAGCACCTCCGACCAGATGTACGCGTAGTAGCCCGCGCTGTACCCGCCCGCGAAGATGTGCCCGAAGTAGGTGGTCCGGTAGCGCGGCGGGATCGCCGCCACCGCGAGCCCGGCCCCGGCCAGCGCTGCCGCCTCGAACTCCCGGGCGTCCCCGATCTCCTGACCCTCCGGCAGGGTGTGCCAGGCCCAGTCCAGCAGTGCCGCCGCCAGGTACTCGACGGTCCGGAAGCCCTGTCCGAAGGACTCCGCCGCGGCCATCCGCTCGACCAGCTCGGCCGGCAGCGGCTCGCCCGTCTCGTGGTGCCGGGCGTAGTTGGCCAGCACCTCCGGCCACACCATCCACATCTCGTTGACCTGCGAGGGGAACTCCACGAAGTCCCGCGGCACCGCCGTGCCCGCCACGTACGGGTGGCGGACGTCCGAGAACAGCCCGTGCAGCGCGTGCCCGAACTCGTGGAACAGCGTGCGGACCTCGTCCCAGGAGAGCAGCACCGGCTCGCCGGGCGCCGGCTTGGCGATGTTCAGGTTGTTGTAGACCACCGGCCGCTGCCCCAGCAGACCGGACTGGCTGACCAGTTCGTCCATCCAGGCGCCGCCGCGCTTGGACGCCCGGGCGTGGAAGTCGCCGAGGAACAGGCCCAGCGCCGAGCCGTCCGCGTCGAACACCTCGAAGACCCGGGTGTCCGGGTGGTAGCCGACCAGGTCCGGCCGCTCGGTGAAGGTCACCCCGTAGGCCAGGCCGGCGGCGAAGAACACGCCGTCCCGCAGCACCCGCTCCAGCTCGAAGTAGGGGCGCAGCGCCGCCGCGTCCACCTGGTACGAGGTCTGCCGGACCTGCTCCGAGTAGTACGCCCAGTCGTGCGCGGCGATCTCCTCGACACCGTCGGCGGCGGCGACCTTGGCCAGCTCCTCGGCCTCCCGGCGGGCGTTGGCCACGGCCGGCGGCACCAGCCGGGCGAGCAGCGCGTCCACCGCCTCGACGGTGCCGGCCGTCTCGTCGGCCACCACGTAGGCGGCGTGGGTGTCGTGGCCGAGCAGCCGGGCCCGCTCGGCGCGCAGCGCGGCCATCCGGATCGCCAGCGGGCCGTTGGTGTCGGCGGCGCGGTCCAGCGAGGCGGCGAGCAGCCGCTCGCGCACCGAGCGGTCGGTCAGCGAGGCGAGTTCGGTCTGGTTGGAGAAGTTCTTCAGGCTCAGCACGTACGTGTCCGGGTGCCCGAGCGCCCGGCCGTTCTCGGCGGCGGCCGCGATCTCGTCGGCCGAGAGGCCGGCCAGCTGCTCGGCGGAGTCCAGCACCAGCGCCCCGGCCTGCGAGGAGGCGGACACGTTCTGCCGGAACTCCGAGGAGGCGGCGGCCAGTTCGGTGTTGATCGCGCGCAGCCGGGCCTGCTGCTCGGCGCCCAGCCGGGCACCGGCTCGGACGAACGCGGTGTGGCGGCGCTCCAGCAGCCGCAGCGTCTGCGGGTCGAGGTCCGCCTCGGCGCGGCCGGCGTGCAGCTCCTCGATCCGGGCGAACAGCGCGGCGTCCAGGTGGATCGCGTCCCGGTGGGCGGCCAGCCGGGGGCTGATCTCGGCGTCGATCCGGTCGACCTCGGGGGTGGTGTCGGCGGCGGACTGGTTCTCGAAGACCACCTTGACCCGGTGCAGCAGCCTCCCCGAGCGCTCCAGCGCGAGCAGAGTGTTCTCGACCGTCGGCGGCTGCGGGTCGGCGGTGATCGCGGCGATCTCGGCGAGCTGCTCGGCCATCCCGCGCTCGAAGGCGGGCAGGTAGTGTTCCGGCCGGATCTCGGCGAACGGCGGCAGTTCGTAGGCCAGGGTGCTGGGCCTGAAGAACGGGTTCTCGGTCATTTCGCCGACCTTACGCGCTGTCATCGGCGCTGCCCACACCCTTTCCGGCACCGTCCGGCGCACCCGCGGCGGCACGCGCCGGGGGGCGTCCCGCGGCCCGCTCCGGACGGCGCGGCTCCGGTTGTCGTACCCTCCCGCTACCGTCGACACCGGCCGACCGTACGCCCCCGGACGGCCCGGCCGGGCCACGGTCCGCACCGGAGTCCGCACGCAGAGCCCACCCACAGTCCGCACCGAGCCCGAACAGCGCCCGCACGGGAGGAGGAGCCCCCCATGGCACCCCGGATCGCCCTCGCCCCCGATCCGCACGGCCCCGGCGGCCGGCTCCAGCCGCTCGACGACGCCGGCGCCCCGCTCGGCCCGTCCGAACCCGCGGCCGACCTCGCCGCCGCCGTCGCCGCCCGGGAGGCCGCCGAGCACCCCCGATGGGTGTGGGCCGCCGCCGACTCCGGGTACGCTCCGCTGCTCCCCCGGCTGCCCGACCGGCTCGCCCGCTGCCACGACCTCCGGCTGGTCGAGGCGCTGCTGCTCGCCCACGAGGGCCGGTTCGGCGCCCCGCGCTCGCTCGGCGCCGGCTGGGCCCGGCTGCGCGGTCTGCCGGTCCCCGCCGATCTGCCCGAGCCCGGCTCCGCCGAGGCCGGCGACGGCCAGGACACCCTGTTCGCCCCCGACCGGCTCCAGTTGCCGCCCGGCACCGACCCGCTGGCCGCCGTGGTCGCCGTGCACGCCGAACAGCAGCGCCGGCTCGCCGCGATCACCGACCCGGCCGCCCGCGCCCGGTTCCGGCTGCTGGCCGCCGCCGAGTCGGCGGGCGCGCTCGCCGCCGCCGAGATGGCCCACGACGGCCTGCCCTGGAGCGTCGACGTCCACGACCGGCTGCTCACCGAGCTGCTCGGCCCGCGCCCCACCGTCCCCGGCACCCAGCCCCGGCTGCTCGCCGAACTCGCCGTCGAGCTCCAGCGGGCGCTCGGCGGGCGCCCGTTCAACCCCGACTCGCACAGCCAGGTGCTGCGCGCCTTCGCCGACGCCGGCATCCCGCTCGGCTCCACCCGCTCCTGGGAGCTGAAGACGATCGACCACCCGGCGGCCCGGCTGCTGGTCCGCTACAAGGAGCTGTCCCGGATCCACGTCGCGCACGGCTGGGCCTGGCAGGACGCCTGGGCCCGCGGCGGCCGGTTCCGCCCCGAGTACGTGGTCGGCGGCGTGGTCTCCGGCCGCTGGGCCAGCCGGGGCGGCGGCGCGCTGCAGATCCCGCGCATCCTGCGCCGCGCCGTGGTCGCCGACCCGGGCTGGCTGCTGGTGGTCGCCGACGCCGCCCAGCTGGAGCCGCGGGTGCTCGCCGCGCTCTCCGGGGACGCCGGGCTGGCCCGTACCGCCGCCGGCGGCGACCTGTACGAGGCACTGGCCGCCACCGCCTTCCACGGCGACCGCGACAAGGCCAAGCTCGGCCTGCTCGGTGCCATGTACGGCCAGACCAGCGGCGACATCGGCCCGCTGCTGGCCACCCTGCGCAGCCGCTACCCGGCCGCGATGGGCTACGTCGAGGCCGCCGCCCGCACCGGCGAGGACGGCGGCGTGGTCGCCTCCCGGCTGGGCCGCCCCTGCCCGCCCGCCTCGGCCGACTTCCTCGACCTCACCGAGGCACCCGAGACGGCGGGCGACGCCGGCGGCCGGTCCGCCCGCGCCCGCGGCCGGTTCACCCGCAACTTCGTCATCCAGGCCAGCGCCGCCGACTGGGCGCTCGCCCTGCTGGCCGCGCTGCGCCGCCGGCTCGCCGAACTCCCGGTGGCCACCGCGGCCGACCGCCCGCACCTGGTGTTCTTCCAGCACGACGAGGTGATGGTGCACACCCCGGCCAACCTGGCCGACGAGGTGGCGGCGCTGGTCGACGCGGCGGCGGACGAGGCCCGCCGGCTGGTCTTCGGCGACACCCCGGTGCGGTTCCCGCTCAGCACCGCCGTGGTGGAGTGCTACGCCGACGCCAAATGAGCCGTCACAGCTTGCGGAAGCCGCGCGCCTCCTCGGCCGCCGCCACCACCTCGGCCAGCGGGGCCCCGGTCGAGGCGGTCACGGCCGCGGCCACCGCCCCCTCCACGAACGGCGCGTCGACCAGCACCACGCCGGGGCGCGGCTCGTCCTCCAGCACGGTCACCGCCGTCAGCACCGAACTCCCGAGGTCCGGCAGCACCGCGACCCCCGCCCCGCCGTCCGCCTCGGTCACGGCCCGCGCGATCAGCTCGTAGCTGGTCCCGAGCCCGCCCTCCTCGGTCCCACCGGCCACCACCACCCGCACCTCGTCCGAGGCGAGCTCGGCCAGCAGGTCCTTCAACCCGCCGGCCAGCGCCGCACTGTGCGAGACCAGAACGATGCCCACGTGTCCACTCATACCGCCGACCCTAGAGCGTGTGCTCCACCCGGGTGAGTCACTCCCGGCGTGTCGGTTTCCGTGCCCCGACCCCCCGTCTGGCGTAGCGTCGGGGCAGCACCGTCTGCCGAGGGGAGCGCGTACGCCGTGAAGAAGCTCATCAACGACGCGGAGACCGTCCTGGAGGACGCGCTGGCCGGGGTGGCCGCCGCCCATCCGGAGCTGGCGGTGGACCTCACCAACCGGGTGATCACCCGGGCCGTGCGGCCGGCCGCGCCCAAGGTGGCGCTGGTCTCCGGCGGCGGGTCCGGGCACGAGCCGCTGCACGGCGGCTTCGTGGGGCCCGGCATGCTGGACGCGGCCTGCCCCGGCGAGGTGTTCACCTCCCCCGTCCCGGACCAGATGCTGGCCGCCGCCAAGGCCGTGGACTCCGGCGCGGGCGTGGTGTTCGTCGTCAAGAACTACACCGGCGACGTGATGAACTTCGAACTCGCCGCGGAGCTGGCCGCCGAGGAGGGCGTCGAGGTCCGCACGGTGCTGGTCGACGACGACGTCGCCGTGGAGGACTCCACCTGGACGGCCGGACGGCGCGGCACCGGAGCGACGGTGCTGGTGGAGAAGATCGCGGGCGCGCTGGCCGAGCGCGGCGCGCCGCTGGACGAGGTGGCCGCCCTCGGCGCGCGGGTCAACGCGGCCTCCCGCTCCTTCGCCATCGCGCTGAGCGCGGCGACCGTGCCGGCGGCGGGCAAGCCAGGCTTCGAGCTGGCCGAGGACGAGATCGAGGTCGGCGTCGGGATCCACGGCGAGCCCGGCCGGCGCCGGGAGCGGCTGCGCCCGGCCCGCGAACTGGTCGCCGAGGTGGTGGAGACGATCCTCGCCGACCATGACCTGACCGCCGGCGACGAGGTGATCGCCCTGGTCAACGGCCTGGGCGCGACGCCGCTGATGGAGCTGTACATCGTCTTCGGCGAGGTCGCCGCCCGGCTGGCCGAGCAGGGCATCACGGTGGCCCGCAGCCTGGTCGGCAACTACGTGACCAGCCTGGACATGGCCGGCTTCTCGCTCACCCTCACCAAGGCCGACGGCCCGCTGCTGGAGCTGTGGGACGCCCCGGTGGACACCCCCGCCCTCAAGCGCGGCTGACCCGGCCGAACAGGAGCACCGACATGGACGTCGACACCCGCCTCGCCGAGGCCTGGGTCCGCGCGCTGGCCGCCGCCGTCGAGCGGGAGCACGGGCGGCTCACCGAGCTGGACTCCGCGATCGGCGACGGCGACCACGGCAGCAACCTGCGGCGCGGCTTCACCGCCGTGCTGGCCGCCCTGGACGCGCCGGACGCCCCGGCCCCCGCCGGGCCCGGCGCACTGCTGACCAGGACCGGCACCACGCTGATCTCCAAGGTCGGCGGCGCCTCCGGCCCGCTCTACGGCAAGGCGTTCCGGGCGATCGGCGCCGCGCTGCCGCAGCCCGGCGAGGCACCCGCCGACGCGGCCGGGCTCGGCGAGGCGCTGGCGGCCGGCCTGCGGGCGGTGCGGGAGCTCGGCAAGGCCGAACCCGGCGACAAGACCATCGTGGACGCCTGGACGCCCGCCCTGGACGCCTACCGGGCGGCGGTCGCCACCGGCGCCGGCCTGCCGGAGGCCACCGCGGCCGCGGCCGAGGGCGCCGAGCGGGGCGCCCTGGCGACCGTGCCGCTGCAGGCCCGCAAGGGCCGCGCCTCCTACCTGGGCCCGCGCAGCACCGGCCACCAGGACCCGGGCGCCACCTCCACCGCCCTGCTCTTCCGCGCCCTCGCCGAGGCCGCCGGCCGCCCGCTCGCCTCCGGGGCGCTCTGAGCCGGAGGCCGGCGTGCGCCTCAGGCCGTGTCCGTGCGGGTGATCAGCAGCAGCAGCGCGTCGTCCCGCAGTTCGCCGCCGGTGTGCGCCAGCAGGTCGGCGTAGACCCGCCCGACCGCCGCCTCCAGCTCCGCCGCGGAGCGGGCCGCGCCCCGCACCAGCGGGCCGACCCGCTCGGCGAGCGGGTAGAACACGCCGCTGTGCCGGTGTTTGGCCTCGATCACGCCGTCCGTGCAGAGCACGAGCACGTCGTCGGTCCCGAACGGCTGGTCCCAGGTGCTCGGCTCGCCGTGGGCCAGCCGGCCGAGGCCGAGCGGCACCCACGGGTCGGGCGCCTCCAGGACGTGCACCCGGCCGTCCGGGTCCACCCGGATCGGCGGCACGTGCCCGTACTGGAGCAGCTGCACCACGCCGGGCCGGCGGAACTCGGCGAACAGCGCGGTGGTGAACTCGCCGTCCGGCACGTGCCGCTCGACGCTGGCCTCGATCCGGGCGGCCACCCCGCGCAGCCCTGCCTCGTCGTACGCGGCCTCCCGGAAGGCGCCGAGCACCACGGCGGCGGTCTGCACCGCGCCGAGCCCCTTGCCACGCACGTCACCGACCGCGACCCGGGTGCCGTGCGGCGTCTCCAGGACGGAGTAGAGGTCCCCGCCGATCCTGGAGGCGTCGGCGGCGGAGACGTACCGCACCGCGAGGTTCAGCGGCCCGACGACCGGTCCGGGCAGCCGCAGCAGCGCGCGCTGCGCGGCCTCCGCGACGGAGCTGACCGCCGCGTAGGCGGCGGCCCGGCGCATCCGGATCCTGGCGACCCAGGCGGAGAAGACGGAGAGCAGCACGTAGCTGACCATCGCGCCCCACAGGAAGCGGGCGTCGTTGATGTTGTCGACCTGGTCGTAGTGGCTGAGGCCGAAGACGGTGAGCAGGCCGACCGAGCAGACGCCGAGCAGTTCGAGCGGCCGCAGGGTGAGGGCGGCGATGCTGGGGACGACAGTCATCAGCGGCGCGAGGTAGCGGTCCTGGCCGGAGTACAGGTCGGCGATCCCGACCAGCACGATCGCGATCAGCGCGGGAGTGGCCCGGCGCCAGAACGGGAGGCCGAGCAGGTCGACGGCGAGCAGCGCGCTGCGCCGCCTGGCCGGTGGCTGCCCGACGCCGGTCGGGACGGACGGCGACTGGGCGCGGCGGCGGATCGGTGACACATATCGAACATAACGGACGGGCAGTACGCCCACCCGTGCACCCCCGGCCCGTTCGCGCTCCCGGGCCCCTCGCGGACCCTCCCGGCAGTCGAATCCGCCCATGTCACGGCGCGGTTTCGAGCGCGGCGTGTCCGGGCGCCTACGCTCTGCTCTCGGAGCGCGCACCGGCCGAGGTCCGGGCGACACCCGAGCGCCAACCGGAATGCGATCCACACCACACGATCCGTATCCCTACGGAATACCCCTTAGGGGTATGGTGTGGTTATCAGCCGGGCCCGGGCGTACGCTCGCGGCCGTACCGACCTTCCGGAGGCCAGGATGTCCAGCACCGTCACCTACACCGTCACCGGCATGAGCTGCGGACACTGCGAGAGTTCGGTCAGCAAGGAGCTCTCCGCCCTCGACGGCGTCACCGAGGTCTCCGCCGACGCCAAGGCCGGCACGGTCACCGTCCTCGCCGCGGCCCCGCTGGACGACGAGCAGGTGCGCGCCGCCGTCGACGAGGCCGGCTACGAGCTGGTCGGCCGCGCCGCCTGAGAGCCCCCGCCGCGCGGCGGGGGCCCGGCGAACCCCGCCCCCGCCGTGCCCTCCCCTAGGAGCTGATCAGCACATGAGCACCTCCACCTCGGGCTCCACCTCCCCGGACGCGGCGACCGCCATAGCCGGCCAGGAGGACCCCACCGCGGTCCGCGAGCGCGTCGAACTCCAGATCGGCGGCATGACCTGCGCCGCCTGCGCCGCCCGGATCGAGAAGAAGCTCAACCGGATGGCCGGCGTCGAGGCGACCGTCAACTACGCCACCGAGAAGGCCAGGGTCGAGTTCACGCCGGACGTCACCGTGGCCGACCTCATCGCCACCGTGGAGAACACCGGCTACACCGCCGAACTCCCCCCGCCGCCGGTGCCCGTCGCCGCGACCGAGGCCCCCGCCGGCGCTGCCGCCCAGCCGCAGCCGGCCGACCCGCTGCTCGACCGGCTGCTCGTCAGCGCCGTGCTCAGCCTCCCGGTGGTCCTCTGGTCGATGGTCCCCGCCCTCCAGTTCACCAACTGGCAGTGGCTGGCCTTCGCCCTCACCGGTCCCGTCGTGGTCTACGGCGGCCTGCCGTTCCACCGCGCCGCCTGGACCAACCTCAAGCACGGCGCCGCGACCATGGACACCCTGGTCTCGCTCGGCACCCTGGCCGCCTTCGGCTGGTCCTTCTGGGCCCTGTTCTGGGGCGAGGCCGGCATGCCCGGCATGCGGCACGAGTTCTCGTTCTCGGTCGGCGACACCGACGCCTCGTCCATGCTCTACCTGGAGACGGCCTCCGCCGTCACCGTGCTGATCCTGCTGGGCCGCTACCTGGAGGCCCGCTCCAAGCGCCGCGCCGGGGCCGCCCTGCACGCCCTGCTGGACCTCGGCGCCAAGGACGTCGCCGTGCTGCAGGACGGCCGCGAGGTGCGGCTGCCCGTCGGACACCTCACCGTCGGGACGCGGTTCGTGGTCCGCCCCGGCGAGAAGATCGCCACCGACGGCGTGGTCGTCGAGGGCGCCTCGGCCGTCGACGCCTCGATGCTCACCGGCGAGTCGGTCCCGGTGGAGGTCGGCGTCGGCGACACCGTCACCGGTGCCACCGTCAACGCCGGCGGCCGGCTGGTGGTCGAGGCGACCCGGGTCGGCGCCGACACCCGGCTCGCCCGGATGGCCGCGCTCGTCGAGGAGGCGCAGAGCGGCAAGGCCGCCGCCCAGCGGCTGGCCGACCGGATCTCCGCCGTCTTCGTCCCCGTGGTGATCCTCATCGCGATCGGCACCCTGATCGTCTGGCTGCTGACCGCCGACAGCGCCACCGAGGCGTTCACCGCCGCCGTCGCGGTGCTGATCATCGCCTGCCCGTGCGCCCTCGGCCTGGCCACCCCGACCGCCCTGATGGTCGGCACCGGCCGCGGCGCCCAGCTCGGCATCCTGATCAAGGGCCCCGAGGTGCTGGAGAACACCCGCCGGGTCGACACCGTCGTCCTGGACAAGACCGGCACCGTCACCACCGGCCGGATGACCCTGCTCGCCGTACGGACCGCCGAGGGCGTCACCGAGGAGCAGGCGCTGCGCCTGGCCGGCGCCCTGGAGCACGCCTCCGAGCACCCGATCGCCGCCGCCATCGCCACCGCGGCCGCCGAGCGGCTCGGCACCCTGCCCCCCGTCGAGGGCTTCGAGAACATCCCCGGCCTGGGCGTCCGGGGCGACGTCGAGGGCCGCCGGGTGCTGGCCGGCCGGGAGTCCCTGCTCGCCGAGCACGGCCTGCCGCTGCCCGCCCCGCTCGCCGAGGCCAAGCGCGCCGCCGAGGCCGCCGGACGGACCACCGTCGCGGTCGGCTGGGACGGCGCGGCCCGGGCCGTCCTGGAGGTCGCCGACGCGGTCAAGCCCACCAGCGCCGAGGCCATCGCCGAACTGCGCGCCCTCGGCCTGCGGCCGGTGCTGCTCACCGGTGACAACCGGCTGGTCGCCGAGGCGGTCGCCGCCGAGGTCGGCATCCCGGCCGAGGACGTGTACGCCGAGGTGCTGCCCGAGGACAAGGTGGCCACCGTCGAGATCCTCCAGGCCGAGGGCAGGATCGTCGCGATGGTCGGCGACGGCGTCAACGACGCCGCCGCACTCGCCCAGGCCGACCTCGGCCTCGCCATGGGCACCGGCACCGACGCCGCCATCGAGGCGGGTGACCTCACCCTGGTCCGCGGCGACCTGCGCTCGGCCGCCGACGCCATCCGGCTCTCCCGCAGGACCCTCGGCACCATCAAGGGCAATCTCTTCTGGGCCTTCGGCTACAACGTGGCGGCGATCCCGCTGGCCGCCGCCGGCCTGCTCAACCCGATGATCGCCGGTGCCACGATGGCCTTCTCCTCGGTCTTCGTGCTCACCAACAGCCTGCGACTGCGCCGCTTCCGGGCCGCCTGACCCAGGACGCCCCGGAAAGCCCGCGGGGCCCGTGCCGCACGTGCGGTACGGGCCCCGCGGGCGTCTGCCCCGGCTCAGCGGCCGAGCAGCTCGCCGCCGTTGCAGTGCAGGATCTCGCCGGTGATGAACCCGGCCTCCGGCGAGGCCAGGAAGTGCACCGCCGCCGCCACCTCGCCGGTCTCCCCGATCCGCCCGAGCAGCGTCCGGGCGGACCGCCGGGAGACCTCCGCCTCGTCCAGCCGCGGCCCGAAGAACTCGGTGCCCGCCACCGTCCCCGGCGCCACGATGTTGGCGGTGATGCCCGAGGTGCCGAGCTGGGCGGCGAGGAAGTGGTTCCAGGCGTGCAGCGAGGCCTTCGCCGCCCCGTACGAGCCGGCCCCGCGCAGGGCGGCGATCGAGCTGATGGTGACCACCCGGCCGGAGCCGGGGGTGAGCCGGTCGCGGATCGACTCGGTGAGCAGCACCACGGTCAGCACGTTGCGCTCGAAGTCGCCGCGCCAGCGGGCCAGCAGGGCGTGCGGCCCGGCGCCGATCACGGTCTCCCGGCTGCCCGCGTTGTTCACCAGCACGTCGATCCGCTCCGGCAGGTCGGCCAGCGCGGCCTCCACGGCGTCCGGGTCGGCGAGGTCACAGACCAGCGGGGTCACGTTCGGTCCGAGCGCCGCGGCGGCGTCCTCCAGCACCGCTCGCCGTCGGCCGACGATCACGACCTGTTCGCCCGCCTCGGCGAACCGCCGTGCCACCTCGTACCCGATCCCCGTGCCACCGCCGGTGACAACCACGTTCCTGGTCATCTGCGCACTCCCTCCCCAGCTCCGCCGCCACGCTGCAAGGTGCGCGACGGCCCGTACCGGAATGCCACGATTCCTATCACGCTCGGTTGCCGTGACTGCGGGGAGGGTGACGTCGCCGCCGGTGGAAGGTGTGGTATGGGGGCGGCACGGCATGCACACGGAGCGTGGCGAGAGGCAGCTCACACCCCCCCGGCGTAACTTCTCACACGCTGATACGTCTTAGGTTGGTAGTGCGGCAGTTTTTCGGTGGGCGGAGACGTGGCGAACGGCACAGCGTCGACGCATGACCACCGCTGCCGCCGACGGGGCTCCGGCGGGCCCCGGGTCGGTCGCCGACGGTTGGCGGCCTTCGCGCACGACGCCGGGGTGTGGCGGGACCGGGAACGCTTTGAGCGGCCGTTCCCGGTCCACCGCCGCCCCCGGAGTCGTGCGCCGGACGTTGAGGTGGAGAAGCACGAGGGCCCGGCCGCAGGAGTGCGGCCGGGCCCTCGTGGCACGGTGTCAGGGCGTGCGCATGGCGTCAGTGCGGGTGCACGGCGTCAGCGGGCGTCGATCTCGACGTAGTCGCGGATCGCGGTGCCGGTGTAGATCTGGCGCGGACGGCCGATCCGGCTGGTCGGGTCCTTGATCATCTCGTGCCAGTGGGCGATCCAGCCCGGCAGCCGGCCGAGGGCGAACAGCACGGTGAACATGCTGGTCGGGAAGCCCATCGCGCGGTAGATCAGACCGGTGTAGAAGTCCACGTTCGGGTAGAGCTTGCGCGAGACGAAGAAGTCGTCCTTGAGCGCGTGCTCCTCCAGCTTGAGCGCGATGTCGAGCAGCTCGTCGGACTTGCCGAGCTGGCCCAGCACCTCGTGGGCGAGCAGCTTCACCTGGGCGGCACGCGGGTCGAACGCCTTGTAGACCCGGTGGCCGAAGCCCATCAGCTTGACGCCGGCTTCCTTGTTCTTCACCTTCGTGATGAAGGCGTCGACGTCGCCGCCGTCCTTCTGGATGCTCTCCAGCATCTCCAGCACGGCCTGGTTGGCGCCGCCGTGCAGCGGGCCCCACAGCGCCGAGATGCCCGCCGAGATCGAGGCGAACAGGTTGGCGTGGCTGGAGCCGACCAGGCGCACGGTGGAGGTCGAGCAGTTCTGCTCGTGGTCCGCGTGCAGGATCAGCAGCTTGTCGAGCGCGTTGACGATGACCGGGTTGAGCTCGTAGTCCTCGGCCGGGACCGCGAAGGTCATCCGCAGGAAGTTCTCGACGTAGCTCAGGTCGTTGCGCGGGTAGACGAAGGGCTGGCCCATCGCCTTCTTGTACGCGTACGCGGCGATGGTCGGGAGCTTCGCCAGCAGGCGGACCGTCGACAGGTGGCGCTGGGCCGCGTCGAACGGGTTGTGGCTCTCCGGGTAGAACGTCGACAGCGCGCCGACCACCGAGGACAGCATCGCCATCGGGTGCGCGTCCCGGGGGAAGCCCTGGAAGAAGCGCTTGACGTCCTCGTGCAGCAGGGTGTGCTGGGTGATCTCGCGGTTGAACTGCGCGAGCTGATCGGAGTTCGGCAGCTCGCCGTTGATCAGCAGGTACGCGGTCTCGATGAAGTCACCCTTGGCGGCGAGCTGCTCGATCGGGTAACCGCGGTACCGCAGGATGCCGTTGTCACCGTCCACGAAGGTGATCGCGGACTTGTAGGCGGCGGTGTTGCCGAAGCCGTTGTCCAGGGTGACCAGGCCGGTCTGCGGGAGCAGCTTCGAGATGTCGAAGCCGGCGTTGCCCGCAGTGCTCTCGACGACGGGGTATTCGTACTCGCCGTCCTGGTACCGCAGTACTACCGAGTTGTCGCTCACGTCTTCCTCACCGACGAAATGAATCCTCTTCCAAGGTGCCCTGACTGTCTCTACCATCCCCCATCCGGCGGACAGCCGCGCACCCGGGGTGACCCGAAAGGGCCCGCCCCTACAAAACCTGCCGCCGCTGCCGGTACGAACCGGACAAGATCGGCACCCCACCAGGCTCTGTCGTAAATCTCTTCACGTCAAGAGAACAATAGAGGCAACCATCCCTTGGAGAATCATCCAGACGCAAGCCGGTGATCCAGCGCCGCATGCCTCCGACCTGCGCTGACACTGCGAACCGCCTGCCCGATCGCTTTCCGTGATCCCACCAGCACGACCAGTTTTCGGGCCCTGGTCACCGCCGTGTAGAGCAGATTTCGCTGGAGCATCGTCCACGCGGACATGGTGACCGGAATCACCACCACGGGGTACTCGCTCCCCTGCGACCGGTGGATCGTCACCGCGTAGGCGTGCGCCAACTCGTCCAGCTCGTCGAAGTCGTAGGGCACCTCCTCGTCCTCGTCCGTCAGCACCGTCAGGCGCTGGTCGTCCGCGCTGAGGGACGTCACCACTCCCACTGTGCCGTTGAAGACCCCGTTCCGCCCCTTGTCGTAGTTGTTGCGGACCTGCGTGACCTTGTCCCCCACCCGGAACGTCCGCCCGCCGAACCGCCGCTCCGCCAGCCCCTCCCGGGCCGGCGTCACCGCCGCCTGCAGCAGCGTGTTGAGGTTCCCCGCCCCGGCCGGGCCGCGGTGCATCGGCGCCAGCACCTGCACGTCCCGCCGGGCGTCGTAACCGAATTTCTGCGGGATCCGGCGCGCCACCACGTCCACCGTCAGGCCCGCCGCCAGCTCCGCGTCGTCCTCGGCGAACAGGAAGAAGTCCGGCAGGCCCTCGGTCAGCGGCGGCAGGCCCTCGTTGATCCGGTGCGCGTTGGTCACCACGCCCGACTGCTGGGCCTGCCGGAAGATCCGGGTCAGCCGCACCGACGGGATCGGCCCGCCCTCGGCCAACAGGTCCCGCAGCACCTCGCCCGCCCCCACCGAGGGCAGCTGGTCCACGTCCCCCACGAACAGCAGGTGCGCCCCCGGCGCCACCGCCTTGACCAGCTTGTTCGCCAGGATCAGGTCCAGCATCGACGCCTCGTCGACCACCACCAGGTCCGCGTCCAGCGGCCGGTCCCGGTCGTACGCGGCGTCCCCGCCCGGCCGCAGCTCCAGCAGTCGGTGCACCGTCGAGGCCTCCACCCCGGTCAGCTCCGACAACCGCTTCGCCGCCCGCCCGGTCGGCGCCGCCAGCACCACCTTGGCCCGCTTCGCCAGCGCCAGGGTCACGATCGACTTCACCGTGAACGACTTGCCGCACCCCGGCCCGCCGGTCAGCACCGCGACCTTCTCGGTCAACGCCAGCCGCACCGACTGCTCCTGCTCCGGCGCCAGCTCCGCCCCCGTCCGCCGCGCCAGCCAGGCCAGCGCCGCCGGCCAGTCCACGTCCGCGAACCAGGGCATCCGGTCGCTGTCCGTCCGCAGCAGCCGCAGCAACTGGTTCGCCAGCGAGATCTCCGCCCGGTGGAACGGCACCAGGTACACCGCCGTGATCGACTGGCCGTCGTCCCCCGGCACCTGCTCGCGCACCACCCCCTCCACGGCCACCAGCTCCGCCAGGCAGTCGATCACCAGCCCCACGTCCACCTGGAGCAGCTTCACGCCGTCCGCGATCAGCCGCTCCTCGGGCAGGTAGCAGTGCCCCTGGTCGCTGCTCTGCGACAGCGCGTACTGCAGCCCCGCCTTCACCCGCTCCGGGCTGTCGTGCGGGATGCCGACGGCCTGCGCGATCCGGTCCGCGGTGAGGAAGCCGATGCCCCAGACGTCCGAAGCCAGCCGGTACGGCTCGTTCTTCACCACCCCGATCGAGCCGTCCCCGTACTGTTTGTAGATCCGCACAGCCAGCGACGTCGAGACCCCGACCCCCTGCAGGAAGACCATCACCTCCTTGATGGCCTTCTGCTCCTCCCACGCGGCCGCGATCTTCTTGGTCCGCTTGGGACCGAGCCCCGGCACCTCGATCAGCCGGCCCGGCTCGTTCTCGATCACCTCCAGGGTGTCCACCCCGAACCGCTCCACGATCCGCTCCGCGAACCGCGGCCCGATCCCCTTGATCAGCCCCGACCCCAGGTACCGCTGGATGCCCTGCACCGTCGCCGGCAGCACCGTCGTGTAGTTCTCCACCACGAACTGCCGCCCGTACTGCGGATGCGACCCCCACCGGCCGTGCAGCCGCAGCGACTCGCCCGGCTGCGCGCCGAGCAGCGCGCCCACCACCGTCAGCAGATCGTTGCCGCCCCGCCCGGTGTCCACCCGGGCCACCGTGTAGCCGGTCTCCTCGTTGGCGTAGGTGATCCGTTCCAGCACCCCCTCGACCTGGGCGAGCTGGCGCGGCGGCGCGGCCGCCTGCGCGGTGCCGCCGGTGGCGGTCCGTGCCCCTGTCTGCCTGGCCACCGGGCCCCCTTCACCGTGCGGGACGACTTCTGCTACGCACCGTACCGTCCGGGTGCGACACCGGGGGCCCGAGTGCCACGCTGGAAGGACCAGGGAGGGGCCAGGCACGTCGTCGAAGGGCAGCACACCATGCTCACCACCGCCTTCCGTCCCGGCTCACCCAACTGGCTCGACCTCACCAGCCCCGACACCGAGGCCTCGGTCGCCTTCTACACCTCGGTCTTCGACTGGACCTACGCCTCGGCCGGTCCCGAGGCCGGCGGCTACGGGTTCTTCCAGCAGGACGGCCGGACCGTCGCCGCGCTCGGGCCGTTCACCGACACCCACGCCGCCCCCGCCTGGACGGTCTACTTCTGCACCCTGGACGCCGACCGCACGACGGCCCTGGTCCGCGAGGCCGGCGGCCGGGTCCGCTTCGCCCCGTTCAACGTCTTCACCAGCGGCCGGATGGCCGGCTACACCGATCCCACCGGCGCCGACTTCGCGGTCTGGCAGCCGCAGGACGTGCACGGCCTGGACACCGTCACCGAGCCCGGCAGCCTCTGCTGGGCGGAGTGCTACAGCGTCGACGCCGAGGCGTCCAAGGCCTTCTACCGCGCGGTCTTCGCCTGGCAGGAACAGGACGTCCCGGTCGGCGGCGAGCTCCAGTACACCGTCCTCACCCCGTCCGGCGGCGGCACGGAGGACGCTCACGGCGGCATCATGCAGCTCGGCCCCGAGCAGACCGCCGCCGGCACCTCCTCGCACTGGCTCCCCTACTTCGAGGTGCCCGACGTCGATGCCCGCCTCGCCACCGCGGAGCGCCTCGGGGCCACCGTCCGGATCCCCGCCATGGACGTCCACGGCGTCGGCCGCCTCGGTCAGCTCATCGACCCGCAGGGAGCCGTCTTCGCGGTCATCACCAGCCCGCCTACCGGCACATGACGCCGGATCACGCCCAAGGGGCCTCCAGGGGTCTTCTAGGGTGTGCCCATGAACGATCTGATCATCCGCCGGGCGACCGAGGACGACCTCCCGGCCATCGTCGCCATGCTCGCCGACGATCCCCTCGGCGCGACCCGCGAAAGCCCCGACGACCTGACCCCCTACCGCACCGCTCTCGCGCGCATCGACGCCGACCCCCACCAGCACCTCGTGGTCGCGGAACGCGCCGGCCGGACGATCGGCACCCTCCAACTGACCGTCGTCCCGGGCCTCGCCCGGAAGGGTTCGACCCGCGCCGTCATCGAAGCCGTCCGCATCCACGCCGACGAACGCGGCACCGGCCTCGGCACCGACCTGATCCGGTGGGCGATCGACCGCTCCCGCGCACTGGACGCCGACCTGGTCCAGCTCACCTCCGACGCCACCCGCACCGACGCGCACCGCTTCTACGAGCGCCTCGGCTTCGTTCCCTCGCACATCGGATTCAAGCTCGCACTCTGACCCGGAAATGCGAAAAGCCCCTGCCGGTATCCCCGGCAGGGGCTTCTCAGAAGAATTGTTCGGCGGCGTCCTACTCTCCCACAGGGTCCCCCCTGCAGTACCATCGGCGCTGTGAGGCTTAGCTTCCGGGTTCGGAATGTAACCGGGCGT
>NZ_JBHVRK010000012.1:0-218716 GCF_042885845.1 Kitasatospora sp. NPDC058032
TCAACTTCTTTCTGGTGGGTTGTTATATGTTTATACTCGTACGACCCCCCGAGGTTCGCGCCTGACCTTCGGTCAGGCGGCGGACCCGCTCCGCGTGTCCGCACCCGGGCTTCGCCCGGGTGGGCCCGGCGCTCCGCGCCTTGGCCGGCCTCACTCCGCTTCGCTCCATGAGGCCTGTGGGCTGAGGCCTAATCACATGGTTGAACTGGGTTTTTGGCTGAGCTTACAACAGGCTAACTGGGAGGAGGGGTAGCGCGCCGGGGGCGCGTGCGGGTCGGCTTCACTCCCGGCGGATTGGTCTAGTCCACGGTCTAGACCACTACTTCGGTCTCACGACGGGTCGGGGTGCGCTACCCTCAGAGGGTGAGCAGCGGTCTCCAGTGTATCAGTCTATGAGCGTCAGATGATCCCGCCGTGAGCGGGGTCCGGCCCCGTTTTTTTCGGGTGTTCGCCAGAATTCGCCACCGGGGACTGATATCCTGCCGGATAGTCGCTTCTGTCGCGCAGGTTTTCCGGTCGCCCCGATTCTCGGGGCGACCCGTCGAATGTATCAGTAGGGCACTGTCAGCATTTCCCGCGTGATCCCTTATGTGGGTCCGGGAATGGGTGAGGGGAGACACGTCTTCGTGAACGTCGTAAAGCCTGGTCTGAAGGCCGCTCAGTCCGCCGCCGGCATCTCGCTGCGCGGGCACCAGGAGGAGGCGCTGGAGGCCATCGTGCGGGGCCTGACGCCCCGTCCGGGGCATCCGGCGCCGCACGGGCTGCGGGTGACGGTGCAGATGGCCACCGGCTCCGGCAAGAGCTACGTCGGGGCGGCGGCCGGCCAGAAGCTGGTGCCCCGCGGCGTGGTCCTGGTGGTCGTGCCGACCCTGGACCTGCTGGTGCAGATGATCGGCGCCTGGCGGGCGGCTGGCCGGTCCGGGGACATGCACGCGATCTGCTCCCTGGTGGACCGTGAGCTGCCGTTCGGGGTGGTGGCGAGCACCAGTCCGCTGATGATCGGCAGGTGGCTGGAGCATGCCGCGAGGCACCGCCGGCCGACCACTCTGTTCGCCACCTACACCTCGGTCGGGGCGGTGAAGGACGCCTACGAGTACTGGGCGGAGCGCCAGGGCGAGGTGCTGCCGCCGCTGGGGCTGATGGTCTGTGACGAGGCGCACCGCTCCTCCGGCAGTGTCGAGAAGACGTGGACCGTGGTGCACGACCAGGGCGCGATCCCGGCGGAGCGCCGGCTCTACATGACGGCGACCCCCCGGATCTGGGCGCCGCCCAGGCGCCCGGTGAAGAACCGTGAGGGGGCCTACCAGCCGCTGCCAGAGGAGCTGGCGGTGTCCATGGACGACCAGCGGGTCTACGGCCCGCACGTGTACTCCCTGGGCTTGGCCGAGGCCATCGACCGCAAGCTGCTGGCGCCGTTCGAGATCGTGGTCCTGGAGTTGCGCGACCCGCTCGGCGACCGGGACAAGGCGGAGCAGCAGGGGGTTCCGTGGGGGCCGGGTGTCGGCGAGGCCGAGGACGGGAGCGAGGACGAGGTGCCAGCCGCACGGATCGCGGCCATCCAGGCCGGGCTGGTCAAGACCGTGGTCGAGCGGAGCCTGGAGCGGTGCATCACGTTCCACAGCCGCACGATCGAGGCCCGCTACTTCTCCGAGACGCTGAACCAGACCGTGGAGAAGCTGCACTTCGAGAACCCGCAGAAATACCCGCCGGAATTCTGGGCGCAGTGGCTCTCCGGTGAGCACGAGATCGACTACCGGAAGGAGCTGATCGGGGACTTCGGGAAGGGCGAGGAGGATGACGGTCTCAAGCACCGCGTCTTCAGCAACTGCAAAGTCCTGGGCGAAGGCGTCGACATGCCGAACGCTGATTCTATTCTTCTGCAAGGCCGGGGAAGCATGGTGGATATCGTCCAGGCCATCGGCCGGGCCCTGCGCATGCAGCCCGGAGAGGGAAAGACCGCGAGCCTGGTCGTGCCGGTCTTCCTGAAGCCGGGAGAGGAGCCCGGAGACATTCTGGAGTCCGATTCCTACGGTCCGTTGGTCAAGATCCTGACCGCTTTGCGCAGCCACGATGCCAAGGTGGTGGAGGCTCTTGCGGTGCCGCAGAAGTCCGGCAAGCGGACCAAGGGACGCAGCGCTGAGGCTGCTTCCGGTCCTGGTGAGAGCATGGTCGGTGCGGGTGGCGGGTCGGGGGCGTTCACGCTGCCGGTGCGGTTCCAGACGCCGGTGGACGAGAACGTGCTCGCGCTGTTCATCGCCTCCAGGGTCCTGGTCGGTGAGACGCAGTTGTGGCGTGAGGGGATCGGTCACGCGCGGCGGTGGTTCGAGGAGACCGGCGGCCTCGATGTCCCCTATTCCGCAATGGTCGGGGAGATGGGGAATTACCCGCTGGGAAAGTGGCTGTCGGACCGCCGTAGCCAGAATGCGAATGGTGAGCTGGCGCCATACCGGGTGGAGATGCTCGACGCGCTCGGCATGATCTGGTCCGTGAGCGACGCCCGGTTCGAGGCCGGCCTCGACTGGGCCCGGGTCTGGGCGAAGGGCCACGGCGGCTCTCTGGCGGCGCCGGCGCGAGCCTCGGTCGGCGGCTACGCCATCGGCACGTGGCTCTCGGAGCTGAGGGCCGCGGCGCAGGTGCCGGCGGGCGAGCAGGGGGCACTGGCGCCGGAGCGGCGGCGGGCGCTGGAGGAGATCGACCCGTGGTGGTGCCCTGCCTGGCCGGTCACCTGGCAGCGCGCCTACGCCACCGCCCGCATGTGGTGGCTGGACACCGACGGCCAGGTCAACTGGACCGCCCTGCCCCTGGACACGGTGTTCGAGGGCGAGCAGCTCGGCCGCTGGGTGCAGGCGCAGCGGGCCGGCTGGCCAGACCTGGAGGAGGACCAGCGGGACCTGCTGACCGCGATCGGCATCGAGGCCGACCCGGAGCTCGTCGCGGCGAAGGCCGCAGCCGAGGCGAAGCCGACCGTGTCCCGCACCAACCGGTTCGCCCAGGGCCTGGCCGCGCTCGCCCAGTTCGTCGAGCGGGAACGCCACCCCCGGGTGCCCCGCCCGCACAAGGAGCAGGTTGAGGCCGTGGAGGCCGGCCCCGGAGGGGAGGAGCGGGTGGTGGTGTCGCACTTCGCGCTGGGCACCTGGCTCAACAACCAGAAGGCCCGCCGGGCGAAGCTCACACCGGGACAGCTCGCGCAGCTCGCCGAGCACGGCGTCGAGTGGGCGTAGACAGGCCCCGGGTGCCGGGGTCCCGCGAAGCCCTGCGAGGCTCTTCCGCCTGCGCCCGGGGTGGGGGATCGGCTGCGTCCGCGGGTCCCGGCTGTGTGCCAGCCGCCGGGAGCCTGTCTGCGGCGCCGCTGCCGGGCTGGTGCCACGGGGGCGGTCGGAGGCAGCGGCAGGACCAGGTCGCCGGGAGGCCAGCTCGGCTCCTGGCGGACGGCCGCGCGCCGGGGCCGCCGCAGTGTGTCACCCCGGCCGCCACCGCAGCGGGCCGGTTGGTGCTGCCGGAGTAGCGCCCCGGGCAGCCGCGACATCGCCGGCGGCCTCGCGGAGTGCGGGCAACACGCTCCGAGCGCCGGGGTTCGGGGTTCGGTGTTTGCCCTGCGCGGGTGGGCGGCGGGTGGAAGAATCCCCTCCACGCGCGGGGGTAGTCCCGCGCACGCGGGGCGGGACAGCGAGGCGGGGGCGCGGGATGCGTCGAGAAGCACGGACACAAGCGGCCGGACCGCACCCGGCAGCCGAAACGGGCCCCGGGGCGGTGGTGGTCCCGCCGGCGGCGAAGGGCGCGACCCCGGCCGCGAGGCCCGGTGGAGACCAGCGTCCGGCCGTCGGCCCGCGACGGAGCAGGCCATGACCCCGTCCCCCGGTGCCGAGACCGAGCCGCCCGCCGAGAACGAACGTCGCACCGCACCGGCCGCTCCCGGCTCGGCCGGGGACAGCGAACCCGGCGGCATCCGTGCAACCGGCACGACCAGGCAGAGCGGGGGCAGGGACGTGGCCGGCGAGGTGTCGAACCGGGTAGAGGGCAGCACGGTCGGCGGGAGCGTGTTCCAGGTCGGCGGGGTCGGCGGCGACCTGACCGTCCACCAGGTCCACCACCACGCGGCGCCCGCCCCGGAGGTGCGATGGCCGGTCCTCCTCGGTCCGGTCCCGAACCTGGCCGGGCACTTCCAGAACCGCCCCGAGACCGCGATGCTTCACGCCGCGCTCGCCGATGGTGGTGCGAGGACCGCGGTGCTGGGGCAGGTCGTCACCGGCACTGGCGGTGTCGGCAAGACCCAGCTCGCCGCCCACCATGCCCACCAGACCTGGCAGGTATCCCTCACCGCCAGCGAGGCTGGTACGGCCAGCAAGGCCAGTGTTGCCGGTGCGGCCGGCGGCGGCCCGGCAGCGGAGGCTGCCGCTGCAGGGCCCGGGCCGGTGGGTCCGGGCGGCCCTTCCCCCGCTGGCCCCCCGCGCGGCGTGAGCCCCGCCGGGGCCGTCGGGGGCGTCGGGGCCGGCAGTGCGGCGGAGGCGCTGCCGGTGACGGTGGATCTGGTGGTGTGGGTGAACGCCACCACCGCCGGGGCCGTCACCGCCGCGTACGCCCAGGCCGCCCGCGAGGTGGTGCCCGGCCGGTACGACGGGCAGGACGCCGAGGAGGCGGCCCTCGGTTTCCTCGGCTGGCTGCGCGGCAGTGGACGGCGGTGGCTGATCGTCCTGGACAACGTTCCCGACCCTGCCGCGCTGACCGGGCTGTGGCCGCCCGAGGTGCCCGCGGGGCGGACGGTGGTCACCACCCGCAGCCGCCATGCCGCCTGGACCACCTCCACCCGCACCCTCCTCCAGGTCGCCGTCTACACCCCAGTCCAGTCCCTCGCCTACCTCCGCTCCGCCCTCGACCACCCCGACCGCGCCCACCTGCACGACAGCGACGAGCACCTCGCCGCGCTGGCCGCAGACCTCGGGCACCTGCCCATCGCGCTCGCCCAAGCCGCCGCGTACCTCACCGACACCGCCCGCACCATCGACCGCTACCGCACGCTGCTCGCCGACCGGACCCGCGCCCTGCGCCAGAGCCTGCCCGACCAGACCGGTCTGCCCGACCAGCAGCACCTGGCCGTCGCCGCCCTGTGGGACATCTCCATCGAACAAGCCGACCGCACCCGCCCCGAAGGCCTCGCCCGGCCCCTCCTCGAACTCATCGCCGTCCTCGACCCCGACCAGATCCCCGACACCGTCCTCACCACCAAGGCCACCCGCACCCACCTCACCCACACCACACGGCCGAACGCCCCCGGCAGCGGGCCCGGCGGCGAGGCCCGGCCATCGGCAAGCGGCACTTCGACGGCGCCAAGCGGGGAACACGCGGCCGAGGAGACCGGACCCGAGCCCGTCGACGTCGCGGACGCCGAGGACGCCCTACGCGTCCTGGACCGCCTCAACCTCCTCGACCACACCCCCGCCCCGCCCGGCGCCGGGCGGGAGGAGCGCCCCAGCAGCGACCAGGGCAGCGACGGCCGGGGCGGCGGTAGGTGGGGGACGGTCCACGTCCACCGCCTCGTCCAGCACGCCGTTCGCGACACCCCGACCGCCCGCGCACAGCGCGGCCCCCTCGTGCGCGCCGCGGCCGACGCCCTGCTGGAAGCCTGGCCCGCCGCAGACCACCACGACCGGGCCCTCGCCGCCGCCCTGCGCACCAACACCACTGTTCTCACCACCCACGCCGACGACCACCTCTGGCACCCTGACAGGCACGACCTGCTCGACCGGGCGGGCACCAGCCTCCTCGACGCCGGCCTCCACCAGGCCGCCACCACTCACTGGCGGCACCTCACCACCACTGCCGAACGCCACCTCGGCCACGACCACCCCGACACCCTCACCACCCGCGCCAACCTCGCCCACTCCTACTACGCGGCGGGGCGCACCGCAGAAGCGATCGCCATCGAGGAACAGGTCCTCACCGACCGCGAGCGGATCCTCGGCCACGACCACCCCGACACCCTGGGTGCCCGCAACAACCTCGCCGTCTCCTACCACCAGGCGGGGCGCACCGCAGAAGCGATCGCCATCGAGGAGCAGGTCCTCACCGACGCTGAGCGCCTCCTCGGTGCCGAGCACCCCCACACCCTGAGCGCCCGGACCAACCTCGCCGCCTCCTACCGGCAGGCGGGGCGCACCGCAGAAGCCATCGCCATCGAGGAACAGGTGGCCGCCGACCGCGAACGCCTCCTCGGCCACGACCACCCCGACACCCTCACCGCCCGCAGCAACCTCGCCACCTCCTACCGGCAGGCGGAGCGCACCGCAGAGGCGACCGGCATCGGGGAACAGGTGGTCGCCGACTTCGAGCGCGTCCTCGGCCACGACCACCCCAACACCCTCACCGCCCGCGCCAACCTCGCCACCTCTTACTACGAGGCGGGGCACACCGAAAAGGCCATCGCCATCGAGGAACAGGTCCTCACCGACCGCGAGCGGATCCTCGGCCACGACCACCCCGACACCCTGGGTGCCCGCAACAACCTCGCCGTCTCCTACCACCAGGCGGGGCGCACCGCAGAAGCGATCGCCATCGAGGAGCAGGTCCTCACCGACGCTGAGCGCCTCCTCGGTGCCGAGCACCCCCACACCCTGAGCGCCCGGACCAACCTCGCCGCCTCCTACCGGCAGGCGGGGCGCACCGCAGAAGCCATCGCCATCGAGGAACAGGTGGCCGCCGACCGCGAACGCCTCCTCGGCCACGACCACCCCGACACCCTCACCGCCCGCAGCAACCTCGCCACCGCCTACCGGCGGGCGGGGCGCATCGCGGAGGCGATCGCCCTGCTGGAGCGGGTGATCGCCGACCGCGAACGAATCCTCGGCCACGACCACCCCGACACCTTGGGCGCCCACGTCCATCTCGCCTTCTCCTACTACGAGGCCGGGGCGCACCGAGGCGGCCATCGCCCTGCTGAAGCGGGTGACCACCGACCGCGAACGAATCCTCGGTGAAGACCACCCCGACACCTTGGCTGCTGTGGAGGTGCTTCGGCGCTGGCGTACGGACTGACGCCGGTGGCGGCCCGAGGTTCCCGCCACCAGGGACGGGACCGAGGGCCGGGCGCAGACCTGCGGAGACCCGGGCCAGCGGCATCCGCAGGAGGCTGCCGTGTTCTGCGGCAACGGCGCAGCGGAGGGAGTGCTGGTCCGGGGTGTCGGGGGGCGGGCTTTGCCCGGCTGGCGGCCTCGGGGCGGGGCCGGGGATGGGAGGCATGGTCGCGGGTGCCTGGGGCAGCAGGGCGGGCTGACGCGGGGGTTCCCGGACCGGTGCCGGCGATCACCATGCGGGCCGAGGGCCGAGGGGCGCCAGAGCAGCGGGTGAGCCGGAGGCATTAGGCGCCCCCGGGCAGCGGGCCGCGTTGGGTGGGCGCGCCGCTCCGGCGGCCCCGGGGCGCCGGAGCGGCGCGCCCACCGGATCCCGCCCGGGCGGCGCTGTGGGTGCGGGGCTTGACCCAGCACCAGCAGCACGGGCGGCGGTTCCCGCGCTGAAGGACTCTGGCGGCGCCCTCCCCGGCCGCGGGAGCCCCCGCCGCACCGGGCCGCTGACGGCTGCGTGCCGGCCAGCAGCGGTCGCCGGCGCCGCCCACGGACGCTGACGACTGCCTGCCGGCCAGCCGCGAGCGCCCGGGCGTCGCTGACGGCCGCGGCCGGTCCGCCACGCCGAACACCCCCCGCTGCTGCGGCACCCAGCAGCGCCGGTGCTGCAGCACAGCAGCGACACCTTCGTGCAGCACAACGGCGACATCTTCGTGCAGCGCACCGCGACACCGTGCTGCAGTCCCGGGCAAGGCCCCAGCTCAGCAGCCGAGCGGCACGGGTGAAGCACTGGCAGGACGACACCGCGCTGCACCCGGCACTGCCCCGCCTGCGGCCACACGCACAGAGGAATGAGCAACCCCGTGTCAGCCACGGTCCCGGTGTGCTAGACGCAATCCGCAAGCCATGACAGCCACGATGAACGCCCCATCGACGTAGAAACCGAGATCAGGAGCCCTTTTCCTCTCGACCAACACGCTGCCGCCCAACCCACCCACTCACACTCGTCGACCGTCAGGAGGCGGCGCGGGCCCGTTCCGTACCTGGCGGCCGTGGCCAGTCCGAGGTGCGGGGATCGACCGCCGCCGTCCAAGCGTGTCCTATGAAGCCTTGAGAAGCCGGATCGATATCGTGTTCGCAGGAGCCGATGGCATGGGCCCTTCGATTGCTAGGCGCCCGCCAGCGTTTGCCCTGCCGCGACGCCTGGTCCGCATATCTGCCGCGTTGGCGAACCACCCGAGTACGTCCAGCACGAGGGCGGTCCGCTGCCTTGCAGTTGCACGTACCAGGCGTCGCGGCAGGGCAAGTGTTGGCGGGCGCGGCACTGATGACATGCCGACGTGGCTCTCCGTGGAACGAAAGGACTGGCCGTGAGGATAGCGAGTAGGGCACTGGGGCGATCGAGGCGGGTGGTGCGTGCGGTGACGATGGGTCTCCTCGCGTCCGTCGTGCTCTTCGCGCCTGGAACGGCTGCGGCGTTCGCTGACGTTGCCGCGTCTCCGCAGAATGGCGGCACGGTGTACATCGGTGCCCGAGAGGGATACGGCGGCACCGGACTCTTCCCCGTCTACGCACATGCGCCGGCGGACCCCGGCAAGCCGGGTGCGCCGGATCTCTGGGCGTACTGCATCGAGCATGACGTGCACGCACTGACGGGAATCAACGGCACGGTGGGCGATCTCGGGAGCTATCTCGGAGCCAACCGTTTCACCGATCCGACGGTCCAGAGCAAGGTCCTGTGGGTGCTGGCGCACAGCTATCCCGCCCTGAGCCTCGAAGAGTTCGGAACCGCGGCAGGAGTGCCCGGGATCTCACGCAATGACGCGATCGAGGCGACGCAGTACGCGATCTGGCGGTACACCGAGCTCGACCACGACGGGGCCTGGCCTTGGGAGAACGCCGACTCGAAAACCGCCTACTACCACCTCCTCGCCGGTGCGAACGCGAGCACGGGAATGACGCCGGCGGAAGCCGCGACCACGATCTCGATCTCCGCGCCGAGCACCCCGCAGGACGCCGGAACGATCGTCGGCCCGTTCGTTGTGACGACCAATCGACCCACGGTGAGCGTCTCCGTCGACCCCGCGGCGACGCTGACCGATGCGAATGGGGCTGTTCTCGACCCGACTTCCATCGTTGACGGCCAGGCCCTGTACCTCGATCTCCGAGGCACGAGCGAGTCCGGGACCGCAACGATCACGGCGACGGCCGCGGGTTCGACGCTCAGCGGCCACGTCGTCTCGGTTCCCACCGCGCCCGGAGGCACGCCCACCGCGGCGAACCACGCTCAGTCGATCGTCCTCGTGGCGCCGAGCGGGGCCACGAGGAGTGCCGAGGCCGTCGCGCGGTGGAACACCACCGGCGGGGCGACTCCCTCCGCCAGCCCGAGCGTCTCGGTCTCGCCCACCGGCGGGGCGACCTCCTCCGCCAGCCCGAGCGTGTCGGCCTCGCCCACCAGCGGGGCAACGTCCTCCGCCACCCCGAGCGTGTCGGCCTCGCCCACCAACGGGGCAACGTCCTCCGCCACCCCGAGCGTGTCGGCCTCGCCCACCAACGGCACCACCGGCGGGAGCGCAACGGGTTCCACCACCGGCGGGGCGACCTCCTCCGCCAGCCCGAGCGTGTCCCTCTCGCCCACCAGCGGGGCAACGTCCTCCGCCACCCCGAGCGTGTCGGCCTCGCCCACGCCCGGTGGCGCACTGGCCAAGACCGGCAGCAGCGGCGCTGGTGTGATCACGGGTATCGCCGCCGCGCTCGTGGTGGTCGGTGGTGGCGTCCTGTTCACCGTCCGCCGTCGGCGTTCCGCCCGGCACTGACCCAGCCCCGCAGGCCCGCGGCTTCGCACTGCGCGAAGCCGCGGGCCTGTCGCGTGTGCGGGACTGACCGGTCAGCCGGTGTTGCGCAGGAACGGCACGGCAGCGGCTCCGGTGATCGGGACGATGTTGGTCGACGCCGTCGATGCGGAGAGACCAATTCCAGGACGCGATCCCACGCCTGCCGCCATTCCGGCGATCCATCAGCCGCCGATCCCGTAGTACGTCCAGCAGTAGCGTCGCGCCCGCGCCGGAGGCGAGGCGGGAGCACCACGACGAGTGCGACAAGGAGCTGTACGAGGGTGGTACCTGCACCTGCGGGTGGCGGCCTTTCGGCTCCTGCCGTGCGGTCGCCAGCATCGACGAGAGGCTTGCCCCGTTGGCAGCACCAACGCCGATGCGTCAGGCCGGAGAGATCCCCAACCCCGCGAGGCCCAGGTCACCAGCTGAAGGGACAGGTCACAAAGCTCAGGGGGCGGCTGCTTCGGTCGGAGCAGACGATCGGCGGCCGCCGGCTGCACCCGCGGGACCTGGACGCCTACGCCACCATCGCCTACGAGGTGGCCGACCTCCACCAGGACGACGACGAGGACGGCTACGACAACGACGACGACCAAGGGCGAGGTGCCCGGGCGAATCGCCGAGCACGGGGTGGAGTGGACGTGAACAGAGCCAGGTCCGGCCCGGTCCGGCCCGGCGGTAGCTGTCGCGGCCCGCCTCAGGAGCGTGCCTAGGACACGTTTTCCGGGTCGGTGGCGGGGTTCTACACCAGCTCTGTCACAGCTTGCGTATCTCCTCCATGCGTGGACTGGGCAGCCGTTAGAAACCGTTCATGAACGCCGCATCCAACATCACCGCGCCATCCTGGGATCATTGCGGACAAGGGGTCACCGCCGCTGACCTAGTGGGTTGCCGGGGTATTCGTGTCGGGTCAGACGGTCGGTGCCTTGCCCATCTTCCGGATTCGGACCCCGTCGCTTACCTAGCCGCGCTCGCGCCCGGTAGCGACCTCGACCTGCGTGGCGCCACCATCGACGAAACCCTGCTGTCCAGCATCCGCGCCGCCTGCACCGACCGTTCGACGACAAATCCCCGCTTCGGTCGGACGGACTTCACCGAGAGCACCTTCACCGGCGATGCCCGGTTCTACTCGGCCACCTTCACCGGCGACGCCAAGTTCGAATCGGCCACCTTCACCGGCGACGCCAAGTTCGAATCGGCCACCTTCACCGGCGACGCCGAGTTCCACGCGGTCGACTTCACCGGACGCGCGGAGTTCGACTCGCCTACATCCAGATCACCCGTGGCCTGATCGGCCTCGCCGCGGGCCATTTCGCCGAGGCGTTCTCCTGCGTCCGGCGGGTGTTCGACCCCGCCGACCCCTCCTACCACCCGTCATGCAGACCATGGCCATCACCGAACTGGCCGAGGCCGCCACCGGCGACGACCAGCGCGCCACAGCGAAGGCCGCCCTCCAACAACTCCTCACGTCCGCCGGGACGAGCGAGGTCCAGATGATCCGGGTGAGTCTGGGATTCGCCCAGGCGCTGCTCGCCGACGACGAACACGCCGAAGAACACTACCGGTCGGCGTTCGACCTGGACATGTCCCGTACACCCTTCGTCCGCGCCCGGCTCATGCTCGCCTACGGCACCTGGCTGCGCCGGCGCCGCCGGGTGATGGAGGCCCGCACTCCGCTGCGGATCGCCCGGGACTCCTTCGCCGCCATGGGCGTGGAACCCTGGCGCGAGCGCGCGGCCCAGGAACTCCGTTCCGCCGGCGAGGGCAGCACGAGCCAGGGCCGCCCCGACCGGGACCTCCTCACACCCCAGGAGGTCCAGATCGCCCAGCTGGCGGTACAGGGACTCTCCAACAAAGAGATAGGCCGGCAGCTGCACCTGTCACCCCGGACGATCGGCACACACCTGTACCGGATCTTCCCGAAACTCGGAATCACCTCCCGCAGCCAGCTGAGCGAAAAGCTGGACACACACTGAACACGACCCGCCCGACAGGCACGGGCCCCGCCCGAGACGTTCCGGCCATACACCGCGACAGGACACCCCTCGACCAACGTCTCGAACCAGCCCGTCCAGCGCCTCCTGCACCAGGCGGGCTGGCATCCGGTCGGGCTGATCAACGGCCTGGACGAGGGGGATCCCGAACTCTTCTTCCGCTGCCCCCGGCCACCAGGCGGAAGCAGCGCCCGCTGACCACCGGGACCGCAGCCGACCAAGCCCAACGAGCACAGGTCCGCGAAAGCCCCGACAGAGCACACGCCAACGAGCGGGGCAGCGTCGAGGACCGGGTTGCGGTACGCCGGGCGGAGCCCGTCCCATCCTTGAACAACGCCAACACGAACAGGCCGGCCAACAGGTCCTGCGACGACGTCAGGGGCACCAGCGGCTTCAGAACGGCGGCGAGCCTGTCGGGCGGCACGCCGGAAGCCACCGCCAGGGCGATCGTCTCAGCTAGCTCGCTGTCGGCCGCGCGGACAGCGGCGACGGCCTGGTCGCGCTCCCCCACGACGAAGACGAGCGCCATCGGCGCCGAGCTGCACGCCCACGCGCACTGGGCCGAGGCCGGCAACCGCCACGAGGCCCTCATGCGGCTGAAGCAGGCCACCCGGCCGGACGCAGCGCAGGAACAGGCGGCCTGACAGCGGACTCACCGCCCACCGGACCTCGCGGAGTCTGCGAATTCGCTGGCACCGGCGCGGGCTGGGCCGCGAGACTGCGCGGATGGACACCCTGCCGCCCCTGCCCGGACCACTCCCCTGGCCGGTGCCGGACTCCCGCACACGCCTGTTTGTCGGCCACTACTCGGACATGCACAGCCTGGTCGCCGCGCTGGTCCTGCCTGAGCACGCGCCCGCCTACGTGGTCAGCGTGCTGGAGACCTCCCACGAGCAGATCCGACACTCGTACTACCGATACAAGTCCACCACCGTCGCCGTCGCGCACTCGCTGTTCGCCCTGGAACACGCCCTGGCCGAACACCTCGGCAGGAGAAGGAAGACGATGCAGCAGCTCATCGACCATCTCGGCGGCCTACAGCGGCAGGTGCGGGCGGCCGAGCAGCACGGTGAGCACCGCACCGTCCTGACCGCCGGGATCCTGGCGGTGTCGGCCCACCAACGCCAGCGCAGCGTGCGAGCGGCACAGCGGCCGGGTCCCCGGGGAAGCAAGGGGGGTGTTCCGCGACTCCCGGCCGGTGGGAGACCAACCGCCCTGGGGAGGACATAGCGCGGCTGCACTGCTCGGGGGCCCGGCCTCGCGGGCCGAGGCCCGGCGGCTGACCGGGGAACTGCGCACCGCGATCGAGGAGGGCCTCTCCGCTGTCCTGGGCCGCTGCTCAACCTGCCCAGGCCATCGAGGACGTCGTCGGCAGGAAGGTCCGCCGTACATGGCTGGTGCTGTGACCGAGAAGGTTCACCGGGTGTGCCCGATGGCAGCGTTGCCGCGCTACGCTCCGCGGTCGTTGCGCTGGGGCGGGTAGACGTATGGAGTCGTGGTGCTCAGGATGGCGAACCCGAGTCGTTGCAGAATGGGGCGGCTCTGGTCGGTTGCGTCGACCTGGAGGTAGCGGTAGCCGAGGCCGGCGGCGATCCGGGCGCGATGGGCGACCAAGGCCCGGTAGATACCCCGGCCTCGCCAGGCGGTCACAGTGCCGCCGCCCCAAAGGCCGGCGAACTCCGTGCCCGGGTTCAGTTCCATCCGCGCCGAGCAGACGGGCAGGTCGCCGGCCATCGCCACGACCATGCTGACCGTTTCCGAGTCCTGGGTCAGTTGGGCGAGCAGCCGCTGCCGCAGACCGGCGCCGCTGGTGCCGAAGGCCTGCTCGTGGACGTCCACCACGAGATCCACTCCCGCGGGATCGGTCACCGAGAGCAGGCGGACGTCCTCGGGCAGCGCGATGTCGGCCGGCAGATCCTGGATCCGGGCGACCATCACCGCTTCCTCGGGCTCGGCTGTGAACCCGGCCGACCGCAGCCGCCTCCCGAGATCGCCGGGCCGGTCGTGGGCGTATGCCTTCCACTCGAACTCGCGCCCCAGCGTGCCGAAGTAGCGCACCTGTGCCGCGATCGCCGCATCCGCCGTGGCATCGTCGAGGTCCGACCAGAGGACGCCGTTCCAGTCGTGATCCTCGCCGACCTGCCGCACGACGTCGCCGTCACGCTCGACGCGGGCTCCGGCACCGTCGGGCTGCGCGTCGCGCCTCATCTGGCGGTCGAACAGGGCGAGCACTTCTTCGTGATCCATCCGCCCACTCCAGCATGAGGTGGGCGGCCTCGCCATTGCGTTTTGTCCTGTTCCTCGCAGACGTGACTGATCACGCGGCACGTGTCGGGAGACGGCCGCCCCAGCGGATGCCTTTCTCGCTGCGGATACGGGCGCGTTCGCGGCGCTGGGCGGCCAGGACGTCGGGGTGGCGGGCGTTGGCGTTGCGCCGGCGCAGGTAAGCGTGCAGTTCGCGGGTCTGGACCGTGTGGTTGGGGTGATGGGAGTTGGCGAGGGTGAACTGCCGCAGTGGTCCGAAGTGGGCCTCGATCGGGTTGGCCCAGGAGGCGTTGGTCGGGATGAAGCGGAGGTGGACGTTGTTGTCCTTCGCCCAGCGGAGGATCTTCTTGCCGTTGTGGGCGGAGAGGTTGTCCAGGATCACGTAGATGGGGGCGCCGTCCCGGCGGGCGGCGCGGATCGACTTGAGTGCGGCCAGGGTGTTCGCGGTGCCCTTGCGGCGGCGGTTGACGCCCGACAGGGTGTCGTCGCCGATGGAGTAGCAGCCGTGGAAGTACGTGACGCCGTGGGTCCGCTTGTAGGTCGCGGGCAGCCGGTTCGGCTTGCCTTGTTCGGCCCAGCGGCTGCCCGCGGTGGTCCGGATACCGAGCGGGCCGAACTCGTCGAACGCGAAGGTGCGGTCCGGGAAGCGGTCCAGGACGTGTTCGATCCGATCGAGCTTGACGTCGTACTCGGGGTCGGTGGACTCCTTCCACGTCTTGGTGCGCTGGAAGGTGACACCACGCCGGGTGAGCAGGCAGCGCAGGGCCTCACGGCCGATCCGGATCACCTGGCCGTGAACCCGACGCAGGTAGGCCAGCAGTTTGCGGATGGACCAGCGGGTGAAAGGCTGCCCGAGCTTGGCCGGGCGGGTGGTGGCCGTCTGAACGACGAAGTCCTCGTCGTCAGGACTGAGCAGGCGGGGACGAGGCGCCCGCCGACGCCCTGCTGGCGGACCGGCTGCCGGCGGCGGGCGCCGACGACGATACGGCCCTCGTCGTCGTCCCGCTGTAGGAGCCTGTCCGCCGGCGTCCGGCGCCCCGGGACGCAGGACGCAGGACGTGACAGGTTCGCGGGCCCGCGGGCCTATTCAGGCGCCTCGATCGTCACCGGCTTGCCCAGGTCGTAGAAGTGCTGCGTGGTCGTGCTCAGCATGCCGCCCGTCCGGGATTCGGCCTGGCTGCCGTAGGGCGTGAAGTCGTCCCCGAACCAGAGAATGTGTTCCCGCACGGCCGTGCCCAGGAACGTGTACGGCTTCTTGTTCACGATCCGCCACGCTGTGACGTCCTCCCCGTTCTCCAGGGAGATCACAGGCCGCTCCTGCTCGACGGTCCACTCCGGCGCCGACGCGACCATCTGGGCCGTCACCTCCGGATCGGCGAGCGCGCGGTAGAGCTTCCCCGTGGCAGCCACGATCTGCTCCTGCGGGTCACTGCTGTTCTTGTCCCCCTTGACCCACTTGCCGAGCCCTGGTGTCTTGATCCACTCGTCCTCGCCCTTGAAGACGTACGCCTTCTCCCCCTCCGGCCCCGTCATCGAGCCGGCCAGCGCGGGATCGTCCCCGAAGACGAACCGCGAGGTCCCCGCCTCGTCCCCCGACTGCACGGACTCCGTTCCCGATCCGTATGCCTTCAGGGCGGCCACCAGACACTTCGACAGGGCCGAACCGGCGAAGGTCGTACCGCCCTTGAGCTGAAGACCGTCGCACTCGGCCGGGGTGGCGAAGGCAGGGGACGACTCCTTCGGGCCGGCGCTCCCCTGCGCGGGCCGGCCGGACGACGACTCCGGACGCGTCGGCTCGGCCGACCCGTCCGACGAGGAGCAGCCAGCCAGGAGCCCGACTGTGAGGAGGGCTCCTATGTACATGTGGGGGCGCAGACGTCCAGGTCTCATGCTGTTCGAACTCCACTGGTCGCGGACGGCCCGCGACCTGCGGACCGTCTCATGGGCTCTCGCAAATGAATCCACGGCCCCGCACCGCTGCTCGTGGAGGTGCTCGCTCCACGGAACGCGGGTGCGGGCCCTGGAATCCTAACGGCCGGGACAGACAAACCATTTCACGTGCCGATCCGGCAGATCGGACCGCCGAGTGCGGCGGGAGGCGGCGGTGAGCGAGGCCGGGGATGGCGGGAGCCGGGCGGACGAGCCGGACGAGGCGCACCGCCGGCCGGCGGGGGTGGACGACGCGACCGTCGAGGCGCTGGGGATGCTGTCGAAGGCGCTGGAGTACACCGAGCGGGCCCGCGGCCGCCTGTACGCGGTGCACCAGATGACCGGCGGCGCCGACCGGATGCTCGCCGAGGCGGTGGGGACGCTGCGCCGGGCCGGGCACGGGGAGCAGGCCGACGGGGTCGAGCGGGAGCTCCTCGGCCGGGACGTCGTCCCGGGGATGTGGACCCACCAGCTGATCGAGGCGTACGACGAGACCTATTACCGGGTGTTCACCGCCGTGGAGGAGCGGGTCCGCCAGGACCTGGCCGCGGGGCGTCAGCAGGTGGCCGAGGCCGAGATGCAGCACGCCGCGCGTTCCCGCCGCCGCAGGCCCACGCGCGGCCGTTCTCTTCGCGGCCGGTGACGACCTGGGCGACGTAGCGGTGGTGCGGCAGGTGTTCCCCGCTCAGTGCCTTGAGCTTGGGCATGGTGCGCTCCCTTCGACGGCCGGGCGTCTCCCGGCCTGCCGGACCAGCTTCGGGCGGGTGGCCTGTGGACAGAGTCGGCCGCTCTACAGGTGCGGGCCGATCGCCGGCACGGTGACCGCCGCGTGCTCCTGGCCGTGGTCGTCGGCGGCCGGCCCCCAGCTCCACCACACCCGCCAGGCCCCGGCGCCCTGGTCGACGTACGACGTCCACGCCCGGGCGGTCCGGTGGCCGGGCATCTCCGGGAAGCGGTGGAAGCAGAGGCCGGGGTGGCGCGGGTCGGCGGCCAGGCGCTCCAGGGCGCGGCGGACCCGGCGCAGCCGGGCGCGGTCGGCGCGGCGGCCGCGCTCCAGGCGGGTCAGGGTGCGGGCGGCGGCGGGGGCGTAGTGGAGCGTCGGCAACGCAGGTCTCCTTCGCTGCGGGGCATGGAGAAGGGCCCGCCCCCGGTATGGGGCAGGCCCTCGGTGGGCGGGCGGGCGGCGGGCAGAGTCAGCCGGTAGGAGCGGCGGCCCGGTCGGCGGCCGCGGTGCACTCGGCGTCGACCTGGTCGGCGTCGCGGCGAGCGCGGCCGCGAACGAGCGCCGAGCTCGCCCGCGCTTCCGGTGGCGCGGGCCGGTGGTCGTCCGGTTCTCCGAATTTCTCCGGTGAATTCACGCGATGGGTTGCAGAAATAGAAAAGTCCCGACCGCCGGAAGGCGGTCGGGACTTTTCTTTCAGCGACACGAGGGGTGCCGGGGCCGGTCTACAGCTCCAGGTCCATCCAGGCGATGTCGTTGAGTTCGACGTCGAGCCCTTGGGCGCGACGGCCGCCGTCCTTGAAGTACTCCTCGCGCAGGGCCTCGGCGAGGATGCGCTCCTGCTGGGCCTGGGTGGCTCCGGCGTCGCGGGCCTCGTACAGGGCGCTGGCGACGGAGCCGGGCATCTTCTGGGTGATCATCCGGGGGCGGGGGTCGTCGGTGGTACCGCCGGCCGCGCTGTAACCGAAGGTCGCCTGGATGTGGAGCATGAAGCCGCGCTGCTCGGCGTCACGGCGCACCCGCTTCTTCACCCGCGGCTGCCAGGCGGCGCGCACGGCTTGCTCGACCTTGGCCGCGTTCGCCTTGGCCATCGGGATGTCGCCCTTCAGCTCGCCCTCGGCGGCGGCTTTGAGGGCGTGCACCCAGCGCTGCGCGGTGCGCACCGAGACGCCGGCCGCGCGGGCGAGCCGGGCGGTGTCCGCCTTGGCGACCTTCTCCCACAGGAAGCGCACGCGGGTGTTCAGGTGCACCGGGATGGGGCGGGTGCGCTCGGCGCGCTCCAGGCCCTCGTCGATCTCCCCCACGGGGCATCAGGTCCTTCCCCGCCCCGGCCGGGGCGACTCGTGTTCGTGCGGTGGTGGAGCGGGCAGCCCGCCGGGCGGGTACCGGCGGGCCGCGCGGGGGCTACTCGTCGGCGGAGACGACGCCGCCGGTCTTGATGTGGCGGGCCGGGTTCGTGTCGTCGGCGATGAGTTCAGCGATCTCCGGCATCGGCCGGGAGCCCTCGAACTTCACGTGCCCGGGGCTGACGCCCAGGCGCAGCGAGGTGGTGAGGGTGCCGTCGGGCTTGGTGAGGATGTCCAGGGCGCCGGGGCCGGGGGCGGCGAAGACGGCGCAGTCGGAGAGGACGGCGAAGGCGTGCAGGCCGGTGTCGGCGTGCATGCGGCGGAGTTTGCGGTGGAGGTTGACGGTGGCGGTGTCGATGACCAGGGCGCGCATCAGCGGGTCCCAGGTCGGCCGGTCCAGGGCCGCCCAGCGCTCGCCGGGCTTGTAGCCGTGGCCGCGGGGGCGTTCGCGCATCTTGCCGATGGTGCCCTTGGCGGTCTGCTTGATCGCGGTGAGCACCGCGAGTTCCGCCGGGTCGCCGGCGGTCTTCAGGTTGGCCATGGCGTCCAGGAACGCGAGCGGATCCTGGTCGGCGAGGTCGCCCGGGACGCCGAGGGCGGCCATCGTGTCCAGGTACGCGGCACGCAGCCGCTTGTGCCACGGATCCAAGTAGGGGCCGTGCTCGTGCCGCAGCCAGCCCTCGGTCGGGTGGACCGTCGCGCCGAGTTCGACGGCGTAGGCGACCTTCACCGTGGAGTACCAGGCCGGCCCGGTCGGACGGGAGCCGTCCGCGGTGAACGGCGAGGGCAGCAGCGGGTTGGTGTCGACGTGGGAGAGGTCGACCAGCCACGAGCCGGGCACCGTCTTGTCGAAGACCGGGTTGAGCTCGTGCACCGGCCCGGACAGCGGCAGGGTCAGGCGCCCGGCGGCCGCGAGGAACGCCATGTTGACGTCCAGGCCGACCCCGTACAGCGCCGTCTTCTTCTCGTCGTCGCTGAGCTCGCGGAACCAGTCCCACGCCTCGGTCACCAGCTCGCCGCCCGGCCCGCGGCCTTCCGCGAGCGGGTGGACGTCCGGGACCTCCGGCGGCGCCGGGTCGAACGCGTCCTTCGGCCGGGAGCCCTCCACCGGGCCGGACGTCCAGCTCGTTTCGATGCGCACCGCCTTCGTGGGCGGGCGCAGCGCGGTGACGAGTTCGAGGCCCGTCACGGCGGTGGAGCCGCGGGGGGTGAGGACGCGGGTGGCGTAGGTGCCGAGCAGGCGGGCCAGGCCGGCCGCGTCGAGGCCGTCGGGGATCTGCCAGCCCCCGGACGCGAGCGCGCCCCAGCCGGGGATGCACAGCTGCACGCAGACCCGCTTGCCGTCCTCCGGGGTGCGGTAGATGCGAGCCCAGGGGCCGAGGCCACGCTGGGTGAGCAGCCAGCCCGCCTTCTCCAACGCCTTCACGGCCTTGTGGGTCTTCGGCAGCGCACCGAGGCGCTGCACGAACTCCTTCTTCTCGTCCCGCCCGAGCGGCGGCAGGCCCAGCTCGGCCAGGGCGGCGTCGGAGACGACGACCAAGGCATCACCGTCCTTGCCGTGCCGGTGCAGCCGGGGCGAGCCCAGGCGCGACTCCAGCGCCCACTCGACCACGGCCGCCAGCGTCCGCCCGGTCGGAGGGGTCGGCGCCTGGGTGCCGTCGGCGAGGTAGGCCACCAGGCCGCGTCCGGTCGGGGCGACGTCCAGCACCGCGAGCGGTCCGGCCGGGAAGCGCGTGGCGGCAGCCGTCTCCCAGTCCGACGGGCCCTCAGCCGTGGCGGCCGGCTTGCGCGCCGGAGCCTTCCGCGCCCGCGACGACGCCGCGGGACGCGACGAGGCCACGCGACGCGACGCGGGCTCCGGTCCGGCCGCGGGGACGGCCGGCGCGGCGGCGATGTTCGGGTGCTGGGCGAGCGCCTCCAGCGCGGCCCGCGACGGCCCGGCCGGCTCCAGCCGGCCAGGCGCTCCTGCGGCGGTCTGGTCAGCGGGGGCGGGTTGCTGCGGAGCGGCCGGGACGGCGGTGGGGCGGCAGAACCCGCCCAGGTGCATCGGGTGCCCCTGGGCCCGGTAGACCGACGGCTGCCCGCACCGCACACACGGCGCCGCCGGAGCCATCACCAGCGACCCGTCCGCATTCTGGTCCAGCATCACCAACTGCGGTGCCGGGGCGAAAGCGGCCGGGGTCTGCAGTCCGGACACCGCGGGGGTGGGGTCGGGCTCGGGTGGTGCGGGGGTGAGTTGGGCGGCGATGCCCTCCAGCAGCTTCGCGTACGCGGCCCGGCCCTCGCCCTGGGGGTCACGCTGTCCGCTCTCCCAGGCGGTGAACGTGCTCGCGCTCACCTTGAGGGCCTTGGCGGTCTCTGTTTTGGTCAGCCCGTACTCGGTGCGCAGGCGTGCACGCTCGGCCGGCTCGGGCAGCGGCACCGGGCGGCGCGGGCCGGCCCCGAGCAGGGCATCGATCGCCTCGTGGGCGTGCGGCGGGATTCCGGTCATCTCCCTGTCCCTCCCCTTGCGGTGTCAGGCCGCGCGGTAGTGGCCACGCTGGACGCGTACGACGCGGCCGGCCTTCAGCAGAGTGTCGATGTACACCGAGGCGCCGTTGCTGGTGGTCTTCTTTCCGGCGTCGGTCATCGCCCGGGCGATCTCTCCCAGGGTCATCGGTTTGTGCGAGGCCCGCAGGATCGTGACGATCGCGTCCGACTTCGTCAGGTCCTGGATCTCCTCCCCCGGGACGAAAGGGGCCCGGGCGAGCTTGCGGAGGGCCTCGCGCTGTGCCTTCAGGCCCTCGATCCGTGCTCCGAGCAGGTCCCATTCCCGTTGGGCCGCTCGGAGTTCCTTCTCGACCTGCTCCAGGTCCCCGCCGTAGGAAGTCATGAGAGAACTGTAGCAATGGGAAGATTTGACTTTATGGACTATTAGGTAATGGATTCTAAGGTTTTCGATGCCTTGAAGGTGTCGGTTCCGCCCGGCTGCCCGTGGATGACCCCCGGGCCCGGGACGTCTCGGGAGCACGCACGGTGGTCCGGCCCGCCCGGGCACTCAGAACGTCCGCACGCAGAGCCCCGAACAGGCGCGGCGGCCATCGGCTCCATGTGTCAGGCGTGGTGGTGTTCCTCCGCGCCTGGCCGGAGGGCTCCTGTGTGCGACAGCGTGATCCGGCGCCGCGTGGGATCCACGTCGGTGATCACCACGGTGAGCCTGTCCCCGACCCGGACGGTGTCCTCGGGTCGGCCTGCGGGTGGTTGCGCGAGTTCGGTGTTGTGCACCAGCCCCTCGAAGCCGTCCGCCCGGTCCTCGATGCGGACGAAAACGCCGAACGGTACGAGCTTGGTGACCTCTCCGGTGACGATCCGGCCCACCTGCTGCGCGATTTGCAGGATCGGGTCGTCCTGCAGTCCTTTGAGGGACAGCTGTACCCGTTCCCGCACCATGTCGACGTCGAGGACCTCCGCCGTGATCCGCTGGCCGACCGCGACGACATCGCAGGGGTGACCGATGGGGCGCCACGACAGTTCGGGAATGTTGATCATCGCGGTGAAACCGCCGATGTCGACGAACGTGACGCCGAAGCTCGCGATCTCGGTGACGGTGCCGGTCACGGTCTGGCCGCGGCGGAGGGTTTGCAGGAAGGCCCAGTCCCGGTCACTCGGGGTCGGCTCCGTACGCCACCGGGCGCGAAGGACGCCGTCCCCGTCGGGCAGCACGGCCGTGAACAGAGGGCTGCGTCCGTCGACGTCCATCGGCAGAACGGCGGCACGGGCGCCGCGGACCTGGGCGGCCAGTGCCGTGAACTGGGTCTCGTCGGCGACCGTACCGGTGATCCGGCCCCCCTTGTCCTCCCACACGGATTCGACCAGGCCCTCGGCCGGGAGGCCGGCGACAACTGCGGCGACATCGGTGGAGAGGTCCGGCCAGACGGCCAGACGGGCCCGCAGGGTCAGCCGGGCGCGCACCGCATCGAGCGTGCCATCGGCGAGCCGGTGCCAGCGGGAAGCGTTGCCGACGTGCGTCTCCTCCAGGAGCGCCGCCTCACGCGTCGCCACGCACCAGCGCACCCGCGCCCAGAAGACGTCATCGGCGAGGCGCTGCTCAACCGGCTCGTCGAACACCGCCTCGTACGGGGAGGCGTCCAGTGGTTCGGGGAAGAGCCCCAGTTCGCTGGTACGCGCCAGTGCCGCTTCGCAGGGCACGTTGCTGCCCACGTACACGTACTGGTCCCAGCCGACGTGCACGGCGAAGGTGTCCTCGACCTCCAGGCGACACCAGGCGCCGGTGTCGCGCAGCATCGCCCGTACCAACTCCAGGCCGAGCGGCACCGATACCTGCGCCCCGTCATGGAAGCCTGTCAGGTCGGACGGGAAGGGGCCTGCGAGACCATCGTCCTCGGCTGCCGGCTCCGAGCCGACGTACGCGAAGCCGAGCGCGGCCTGAGGCTCGCGGACAGCCAGGTGCCGCACACCGGTGTCCTCGGCGAAGGCGGCAACCGCCTCGAGGTAGGCGGCCTCGACGGGCCCGTGGTCACTGACCGTCTCCTGCGCCCCCGTGCAGACGCCCCGCTCGTCACGGTCCGCAGGGTCGTACTTGGTGATCCGGTATACGTACGGCAGCACGTCACTGCCCCACCGCGACCGAGCACGGTGCAACGCCCCGGCCGCGTTCCAAGACGCTCGCGCCACCACCGGGGTGCGGCGGGAACCGGTGACGTTGACGGTGGAAGCTCATCGGGCCATCCTTCCCGATCCGACGGACCGCACGCTCCCCCATGTCCAAGGCCCTCGGGGAAACCATCGCGTCTGCGAAGCCGTCCCCGGCAAGCCCCGGCCAGACTGCCGTGACCACGATCCGCAGCTGCCGTTCACCGCACTTCAGCGTGATCTTTCACCGCCATCCGCCGCCCTCCCGTTCATCACTACTCCTCACAACAACCCTCATGAACAGGAAAGTCAGCCGCTCGGACCCCGGTGAACAACAACACCGAACCAACTGAAACCCACACGCCGATCATCAAGCAGGGGCGCTGTCTCCGGAGCGGCGGCGGGCGCGGGAGGAGATCGACCCGTGGTGGTGCCCGGTGTGGCCGGTCACCTGGCAGCGTGCCTACACCACCGCCCGCCTGTGGTGGCTGGAGTCCGACGGGCGGGTCGGCTGGACCGCCCTGCCCCTGGACACGGTGTTCGAGGGTGAGCAGCTCGGCCGCTGGGTGCTCGCGCAGCGGGCCGGACGGCCGGGGTTGGAGGAGGACCGGCGGGACCTGCTGACGGCGATCGGCATCGAGGCCGACCAAGAGCTGGTGACCGTCAAGGCCGCCGCCGAGGCGAAGCCGAAGATGTCCCGCATCGACCGGTTCCAGCAGGGTCTGGCCGCGCTCGCCCAGTTCCGCGAACGGGAGCGGCATCCCCAGGTCCCCCGCTCGCGTGAAGGAACGGGTGGAGGCCGCGGATGCCGGTCCCGAAGGTGAGAAGCAGACAGCGGTGTCGCAGTTCGCGCTCGGCACCTGACTCGACAGCCCAGAGGCCGCCGGGCGAAGGTCACGCCGGCGCAGCTCGCCGAGCACGGCGTGGAGTGGGCGTAGCGGGCCGCCGTCGGGCTGGTCTCGTTGCCCGCCGAGGCCCTGAGACAGCGTTGGAGGCCGTCACCTGCGGGGTGGCGGCTTCGGGCTTCTCCTACGCTGCCTCGCGCTCCGTGGCTGCGGTGAGCCGGTCTGCCGGCCGACTTCTCCCTCTGGTCTCCGTGACCGTCCGTCCCCCGGCTATCGCGGTGAACGCCGCCGGCCGGTCCAGGACGGTCCAGTGTCCGAACGGGTAGACCACCCACTCCGCCCGTCCGATGACCCGGCGCTCGGGCACGAAGCCACCACCAGGATCGCCCAGGTGGTCACGCGAGTCGTGGGAGGCGCTGCGGTGGTCCCCCATCACCCACAGCTTTCCATCCGGCACCACCACGTCGAAGACCACGTTCGACGGTTCGTCACCTTCGGCCAGGTAGGAGGACTCGTCGATCGGCACGCCGTTGACAGTGATCCGCCCGCCCGGGCCGGTGCTGGTCACTCGGTCCCCGCCGATGCCTATGACGCGCATGAAGTAGATCGTGTCCCCGGCCGATGTCAGGCCCAAGTCCCGTCCCAGCGAACGCAGTCCCTCCAAGGCATCGGTCCGCTTGGCCGACCCTCGCACAAAGTAGCCCCTCCCGTCGAAGACCACCACGTCCCCGCGTTGGGGGTGGCCGTCGAAGGCGTACGCCAGCTTGTTCACGATCAGGCGGTCGCCCGGTCGCAGAGTGTTCTCCATCGAGCTCGACGGCACCGCGAACGGGCGAGCCACGAAGGCGTTCACCGGCAGGGCGATCACGACACAGACACCCAACAGCCGGAGCAGGCCGCGCAGGCGAGAACGAGTCCGCGGGTCCCCGGACGGGTGCTCCTTCTCCTTTGACCATGCCCGGCCATTCGCCTCACCGTGTTCGCTCACATCCACCCTCCTGACGGTCGGTGCCGAACGGCGGCGCCGCACGCAGGGCGGCGCTCTCCTCGACCCGCTGCTGGACCTCGTCGATGCCGGCGCAGTGCGCCGGACCGGCGATGGTGGTGGCGGTGGTGGCGGCACCCGGTGGCGGGCCCGGCACGGCGTCGGCGGCACGGCTGGTGTCCTCGCCGGCCAGGCCGTCGAGACGGGTGATCAGCCGGTGCAGGCGCCCGGCGCGGTAGCGTGCGGCCGGCGTCAGGCCGTCCAGCTTCGGCTCCACACGCCGGCCGGCCGCCGGGCGGCCCGGACGGCGCTCCAGCCCGGCCGCCCGGGCGTCCAGTTCCTCGGCCGAGAAGACGTTGTCCAGCGACAGCATCGGCGCGCTGTGCGGCAGGTCGCCCGCGACCGCGCCGCCGGCGGCCTTCCCCCCGGGGGAATCCGGCGGCACCTCACCCGGGTGCGCCTCCTGGTAGACCACGATCACCCGCACCAGCTCGTCGTACTCGTCGGCCCCGAGCGGCGTGGCCCCGTCGGTGCAGTACGCGGCGGCTGTCTGCACAGCAACGGCGTCGGCATCGGCGGGCGAGGACGACAACGAAGCGATGTCCCGATCATGGGGACATGATCGCAGCCAGCACCGACGACGTACCCGCCCCCAGCGGCGAAGCTTGAGAGCGAGCACCCGACTCTCCGGCGTTCCGCCGCTGACCTGTGGGGCGTTGGCCGCCCCGCCGCGCCGGACAGCGTCGGCCATCGCCACGTGGGCGGCTTGGGCGACGCCCTCCGGTCTTCTCCTGCACTGTCGCGCTCTCCGTGGAGGTGGACTCTGCTGCTTCGGACACGATGCCGTCCTGAAGACTTCCCGGTATGGACGACAGGACCGCGGGCCAGGCCCCGAAGACCGCGGCGAAAAGTCTGGGAGGCACAGTGCCGTGGCTGGCGCCGTCCGGCCCGGCCGCCGAGGCGCCGGCGGTACTGGACCGGCCACTGCCGGCCTGCGTCCAGGACCCCCACTACGATGCGTTCGACTCCGCCGACTTCTGCGCCGAACACCGCCGCGTCCGCGCCCGTGTCGGGCACGCCTTCGCCCGCAGGAAGAACTACAGGATCCCTTCGCGCCTGCCGACAGAAAGGCGACGGCCTGCACCACGCGGTGCAGGCCGTCGCCCCCATGGACAACCTCGCCCGGACCATGTGAACTCACAGGTCAGGACACACAGACCTGCCCACGTCCAGGCTTCCGCAACAAGCTTCAGGCGCCGGCGAGCACGGGGTGGACGGTCGAGCCGTTGCGTTCCTTGCGGATGTGCAGTTGCGTCGGGATGCGGTCGCTGAGGTCTCCGACATGGCTGACCACGCCCACGGCGCGGTCACCGGCCCGGAGTTGGTCAAGGACGTCCATGACGTCGGTCAGACTCTGTTCGTCCAGGCTGCCGAAGCCCTCGTCGACGAACAGGACGCCCAGGGGGCGTCCGCCGGCTTCGCCCGTGACGACATCGGCCAGGCCGAGCGCGAGGGCCAGGGAAGTGGTGAAGGTCTCTCCTCCGGAGAGGGTGGAGGTCTCGCGTTCCAGCCCGGTCCAGTTGTCGAGGATGCGCAGGGTCAGGCCGGCCTTGGCGCGGCCCCTTCCGGGCTCCTTCTCCTGGCTGTAGACCAGTTGGAAACGTTCGGAAGTCATGGCCGTCAGGCGGGTGTTGGCCGCAGTGACGATCTCCTTGAGGCGACCGGCGAGGACGTATGCCTCGAGTTCCATGCTGAGGGTGTTGGCCGTGCTGCGGCCGTTGACGACTTCGGCGAGGCGGTCTGCCAGGGCATGGTCGGCGCGCAGGCCCTCCAGGGCGGCCTCGGCAGGGGTGAGTTCGTCCGTCAGGTGCCGTAGTTCAATCACGCGGGTGTGAGCCTCGTGGGCGTTGTTGGTGGCGGACTTGACCGCTGTCTCGGCCGCTGTCAGGACCGTCTGCGCCACGGCCGGTTCGGCAGTGGGCAGTTGGCCCGCCTCGACGAGTTCGGGAGCGGACAGGAGGTCAGTGACGGCGGCGTCGTCCTTGTCCCACTGCTCGAGTTCTTTCTGCCACTGCTGCACGGCGGCGGGGGGCTGGAGGGCGTCGCCGGCTTCTTCGAAGGTGGGGAACCCCGCTTCGGCAGCGCTGTCGTGGGCGGTTGAAGTGGAGTCGGCGAGGCGGGCGGCTACCGCCGCGGTCCGTCGGGCGTACTCGATGACGTCGGAGAGCCGGTCCCTGGTCCCGGTCAGCGTGGTGATGCGCTGTTCCAGCGTGGGAGCGTCGGCGCGCGCCTCCTCGAGTTCCCGGACGATCTGCTGCTGTTCCTGTCGCAGTGTCGTGGCCCGGCTCTGGGCCTCGGTGACCTGCTTCTGGGCCTGGGCGCGCTGATGCGTCCGCCGGTCGTGCTCTGTCTGCAGTTCCTCCAGGTGCTGCTGTGCCTCGACGAGGTCGGCGGCTTCCTGCTGGGCTTCGGTGTGCGCCGTACACGCCTGCTCCAGGCGGGTGCGCAGTTCCGCGACGGGTTCCTCGCCCGCGGCGCCCGTTGCCTGCGCGTGCCGGGTGGCCAGGTCGGCGCGGGTCCGGTCGGCGGCTTCGTGGAGCTTCCCGGCCTTCTCGTACGCCTGGGCGGCCTTCTCCTCGTCCGCGCGGGTCGGCTGCTGTGCGGAGGGCCGGGCCGGGCTCGGGTGTTCGGGTGATCCGCACACGACGCACGGCCGACCGTCCTTCAGGTCACCGGCCAGTTCCGCCGCCATGCCGTTCAGTCGCTGTTCGCGCAGGTCCAGCCACTTCTGCTGGGCGGCGCGGGCCTGGTCGCCACGCCTGGCCGCGGTCCTGGTCGCCTTGTCGAGTTCGGCGGCCAGCGCATCGCGGGTCTCGGCGAACTCCAGTTGCTTCGCGAGCGCGTCCTCGTCCTTCGCCAGCTGGGGGATCCGATCGGCGACGCCGCGCAGCACGGTGATGCGCTCGGTGGCGGCGGCATGGGTCCGGGGCCAGCTGTCGAGCCACTCCTGGGTGTCGTCCAGTTCCTCCTGGGCGAGTTTCTCCTTCTCGTCCATCGTGGCGATCCGGTGGGCGAGTTCTGTGTGGCGCTCCTCGCGGGGGCGCAGTGCTTCGAGGCGTCCGAGGGCGGCGTGCAGGTCCTGGTGGGCCTGTTCCAGTTCGGGGACGGTCGCGTGGGTGTGCGCCGTGTCCAGGAGACTGCGCCTGTCGCGCTCGGCGTCCTTGGCTTTGGCGAGTTGGTCGGCGTTGGTGCGTACTGCTGCCAGGAGCGGGCGCAGGTGTTCGGCGCCGCGGGCGTGCTCCAGGCGGGTTCGCAGATGCTGGTTGTCTTCGCGACCACCGTCCAAGGTGGTACGGCGGGCCAGTGCTTCGCGGTGGCGCTGCTGGCGGCCGGCGAGGTCGACGGCGGTGGCAAGGGCGGCTTTGGCCGCCTGGTGGGCCTGGTCGGCTTTCGCTTCGGCGGCGCGGGCTGTTTCGAAGGCGGCGGTGGCGCGTGTGAGGAGGTTCTGTGTCCAGGGCAGCAGGGTGGTGCGGTGGGGTGTGCCGGGGGGTGGTGTCGTCTCGGTGAGTGGTGTCGTCTCGGTGAGATGGGGGCCTGCCGCTTGTTCGATGCGGCCGCTGAGGTGGTCGATGATGCCTTGTGCCTGTTGGAGATCGGCTTTGAGGGTGTTCCTGTGGGCCGCGAGCCAGTTCTGCAGGTCCTGGAATCGGTGGGTGGTGAACAGGTGGCTCAGGAGTGCGCGCCGGTCGCCTGCACTGGCGTGCAGGAATTTGGCGAAGTCGCCCTGTGGGAGCAGTACGACCTGGCAGAACTGTTCTTTGGTCAGGCCGAGGAGTGTGGTGACCTGGGTGCCGGTTTCCTGGATGTGGGCGCTGACCGGCTCCCAGGCCGTGGTGCCGTCGGGGTGGGTGATGCGTTCGTGCAGGTGGGCGGTGGCCTGGGCGGTGGCGGTGCCGTCCTTGGCCCGCAGGCTGCGGTAGGTCTGTGCCGGGGTTCGGGTGATCTTGAAGCGGCGGCCGGAGACGCTGAACTGCAGTTCCACACGGGTTCGCAGGGTGTCCGGGGCGTGGTCGCTGCGCAGTCTGGTGGTGGGCCGGTGACCGGGGACCGTGCCGTACAGGGCGAAGCAGACCGCGTCGAGCACGCTGGTCTTCCCTGCACCGGTGACACCCTTGAGGAGGAAGACGCCGGCGCTGAACAGCTGGTCGAAGTCGACGTTCTCGGTGCGGGCGAACGGGCCGAACGCGGTGACGGCCATGGTGTGCAGACGCATCAGAGGGCTTCTCCCTGGGCGGCGACGCGGACGTGATCGATGCCGCGGCGCAGCAGGTCCCGCTCGGGCTCGGTGGCGTCGGCGTGGGTGACGTGGCGCAGGAACCCGACGGCGATCTCGTGGTCGGTGAGGCTTTCCACGCGTTCGCGTGAGGGCAGGTCGTCGGCGGAGGGGCCGGCGGTGGCGTGGGTGAGCTTGAGGACGTGGGGGAAGCGCTGCCGCAGGCGCTCCATGGCCATGTGGGGGCGGCTCGTGTCGGTCAGGGTGACGTGGAGCCAGGCCTGTTCGAGGTCGGTGTGCCGGCTGTCCGTCAGGAGGTCGTCCAGGTGGCCCTGGAGGCGGGCGAGGTGGTAGGGCCGGGGGCAGGGGATGGAGCGGGCGGTCACGGCGCCGTCGCCGTCCAGGTCGACGAGCCACATGCTCTTGGAGTGGTCCGCCTCGGTGAAGGAGTAGGGCAGGGGTGATCCGCTGTAGCGGATGCGGTCGTTGATCCGCTGGCTGCGGTGCAGGTGGCCGAGGGCGACGTAGTCCACGCCGTCGAAGAGGCTCGCCGGGACGTTCGCGACGCCGCCGACGGTGATGTCGCGTTCGCTGGGGCTGGGTTCGGCGCCGGTGACGAAGGCGTGGGCCAGGACGACGGCGCGCGTGCCGGGTCGGGTGGCCAGGTCCTCGCGTATCCGGTCCATCGCGGTGCTCAGGACCGCGTGGTGGCTGGTGGTCGGTGCGTGGAGGCTCTCGCGGACCAGAGCGGGTTCGAGGTAGGGCAGGCCGTAGAAGGCGACCTGGCCGTGTGCGTCCTGGAGCAGTGCGGGGCGGGCCAGGTCGTGGGGGTCCGTGCGCAGGTGGATGCCGGCGTGTTCGATCAGTCGGGAGTTCACGCCGAGCCTGCGGGGCGAGTCGTGGTTTCCGCTGATCATGACGAGGGGGATCTTCAGCTCGGCGAGTTGCGCGAGGGTGTGCTGGAACAGGTCGATCGCTTCCAGTGGTGGGATGGCCCGGTCGTAGACGTCGCCCGCGACGGCTACCGCGTCCACGTGTTCGCGCTTCACCACGTCGATCATGTCCTCGAGAAAGGCGCGTTGGGCCGTCAGGAGGGGTTCACGGTGGAACGAGCGGCCGAGGTGCCAGTCCGAGGTGTGCAGGATCCTCATGGGCTGCGACCGTAGCGTCTACTTGTCGGTCATACGAACTGGCTGTCATTTCACAGTAATTTAATGCAGAAGTTCGACAGAAGTCGTCAACTTCCTTCAGGTTCCGCCTGGTTTGGATCATGTGGCATCCAGGGTGAACAATGAGGGTGAGGCAGACGTTCCAGGACGGTGCGCGCTGGCACCGCTGCTCCTCCAGGCGGCTGGTGAGGCGATGAGTCGCGGGGACGCCCACGCGGCCCGGTGAGCGAAGTGGAGCGGGACGAGCGCGGTGCGCCTGGACAGCTTCAGTGAGAGTGACTTCCACCCGCTCACCGACGTGGCGGACACTCCCGCGAGCCGGCCACCTCCTCCCCCGCCGGCTTCCCCGTCACGCGAGCGGCCGGCACGGACATCCGCCGCACGGGCGGCCTCATGCCCGGGCCTCAGCGGAGCAGCGCCGGGGCCAGTTCGCGCCATTCTCGGTCGGGGAGGGCGGTCGGGTCGGCGGTGAAGACCTGGATGCAGACGTGGTCGGCACCGACGTCGAGGTGTTCGCGGACGCGACGGCGGATCGCGTCGGCGTCGCCGTGGGCGACGATCGCGTCCACCAGGCGGCGGCTCGGTCCGCCCACGATGTCCTCGTCACCGAAGCCGAACCGGCGGACGTTGGCCTCCTGGTGGGCGGCCATCGAGACGTAGGCGGCGACGTGGGCGGTGGCGAGTTCGCGGGCACGGGCAGGGTCGGTGTCCAGGACGACGGCCTGTTCGACGCCGAGGAAGGCATCGGGGCCCATCAACTCCCGGGCACGACGGGTGTGTTCGACCGGCACGAAGTACGGGTGCGCGCCCCAGGTACGTTCGGCGGCCAGCTGGAGCATCCTGGGGCCGAGTGCGGCCAGCACCCGGTGGGGCGCCGGGTCCGGTACGGGGCTGTGCGCGGGGACGGCGTCCATCGCGTCCAGGTAGGCGGTCATGGTGGCGACCGCCCGGCCGCGGGCCGGGATCGGGTAGCCGTCGAGCTTGTGGACGGTGTCGTCCACCCGGTGGCCGCCGAGGCCGAGCAGGTAGCGGCCGGGGAAGGCCTCACCGAGGGCGCGGGAGGCGGTCGCGGTGGCGATCGGGTCGCGAAAGGCGATGTTGGCGATGCCGGAGGCGACGGTGATCCGCCGGGTCGCCGACAGGAGCAACCAAGCCTGGCCCGCGCTCTCCCGGCCGAACGCCTCACCGAACCAGATCGCGCCGTATCCGAGCTCCTCGATCTCGGCGGCGGCCTCCCGGACGCGGCCGGCGGGCTGGGCGTCGAAGGCGAACGTCCAGATCCCGACCTTGCCGAGTCCGGTCCGCGCGGTGTCCGTCATCGGTGCTCCTCGAAGCTTGTCCATGGTCGTCATGGGCAGGGCACAGCAGGACACGCCGACGCCCGCCCATCCGGAGAGGTTCTCCGGTTAGCCTCGGCCTACAATACGGAGAACCTCTCCGCTTGGCCACCGCCGAGCCATCACCTCCGAGCCGTCGAGCCACCACCGCCCGACCACCACCACCGCCCACCGATCGCGAGGACCCCGCCCATGCCCCCGACACAGCGCACCGACGCCCGGCGCAACCACGAGCGCCTGCTCGCCGCCGCCCAGGAGGCGTTCGCCGAGACAGGCGCCGAGGCCTCGCTCAACGACATCGCCCGGCGGGCCGGCGTCGGACCGGGCACCCTCTACCGGCACTTCCCCACCCGCGCCGCCCTCCTGGCCGCCGTCCTGGAGGAACGCGTCGAACGACTCTGCGCCCGCGCCGACGAGTTGACCGCCACCCGCCCCGCCGATCAGGCCCTCGCCGAGTGGCTGCGCGCCTTCATCACCCACGCCCGCACCCACCACGGTCTCGGCGGCGCACTGCTGCTGGAGGCCTCCGACGCCCCGGACGCGGACTGCCACCGACGGATCGAGGACGCCGCCGCCGCCGTCCTCACCCGCGCGCAACGCAACGGCACGGCCCGCCCGGACCTGGCCGCCGACGACCTGCTCCAGCTCGCCCTCGGAATCGCCCTCACCACCACCGCGCCGGAACCGGACCACGAGGCGCGCGCCGACCGCCTGCTCGCACTCGCCCTGGACGGCGTCCACGCCCCGACACCCGGCCGCGCCGCGACGTAGACACGGCGGACAGCCCGGCGACGGCATCCCTCCACACGACCACCGCCGCCCGCCACCGCGCCGAACCCGGCCACCCCCAGAGCGGGATCGCCCTTGGCATCACTGGCTCGGCGCCACCGCGACAGAACCGAGAACCACACCGACAAACCACACCCACGCCCGGCTGCCGCAGGCGTGACCCAACACGGAGACGAGGAGAATCAGACTAGATAAATGAGTCCGATGTCCTCAGTGGTCATAGGCGATGAGTGAGCGCTTGATTCCGGCGCCAGTGGTCCAGTTGCGCCAGATCGCGGCAGCGAGGGCGAGCAAGCGCTGACCGGTACGGGCGAAGACGCCGGCCTCGGTTCGTGCACCGTGCTGTTCCAGACTGAGCCGACCCTTCAGGATGTCGATGACCGCTTCGATCCACTGGCGGACGCAGGCGAGCCTGCCGAGGCGGGCAGGCTCCCCCTTTCGGCCGGGCCGTACCAGGTGCGCACCGAGCTCGTCGGTGACGAAAGCCTCGAACGCGGCTCCGGCAAAGCCCCTGTCGCCGACGAACACGTACAGCGCCGTCAGAAGGGTGCCAAGGTTCGTCTTCACAAACCAACCAACGGGCACCCTTCGTCATGGTCGCGGCCAGCCCGGACATCGGACTCATTCATCCAGGGCCGCCCTCGCCGCGCCAGATCCGGGAGCGTCGTCATGGAGGCATCGTCCCACGCGCTCGGCGCCAGGCCGGTGGTTCTGCGGTATTCCTGCTCGGACGGCGCCCGGCCGAGTCATCATCGCGGCATGGACGATGACCTGGCCCCGCCTCCGGCCTGCACCGCGCGGCTCGATTGGCGACCTGAACAAGACCGGTACTGGGAATCGCCGGTCGGCTGGCTACGGACGCGGTTCCAGGGTGATGTGCGGGGACAGCGCGCGAAGAAAGTCGGGCGCGTCGAAGACCTTTCCCGCGGAGGCGACGCCGAGCGCATGGGTCCGGCCGGTGAGGATGCGGTCGACGGCTTCCACCACGAGTGGCGCGGTGACGGCGTAGATGTCCTGACCGCGGGCCACGACGCGTCGTTCGGCCCCGCCGGAGCGCACGACGACGTCGACGAGGAAGGTCTGGGCGGACCGCCCGCGCTCGTCGACCACGGCCGGTGTCGGCGTGTCAGGGGCCGCGACGTCGCGGGCTGCCTCGACCGTCATGTAGGTGCGGACTTCGGGGATGGACAGGTGGCTGGGTATGGTCACGACGTCTGCCATCGTGAACTCTGCGACGACGGGCCGGGGTCCCATCGGGTCGGGGAAGAGCCACTCCACGGTGGGCGGGGCGTCGTGGCGGTGCTCCAACTGCCCCTTCGTGTACACGACGCGTCCGCCGTCCCGCCGCTGCCGGGAGACCGCGCCCGCCGTGCGCGTCCCTGCGGTGGGGTGCCAGCCGCTGAGTCCGTAGGCGATGTGCGCCTCGTCGGCCGCCTTCCAGTCACCCATCACCGCGGTGGCCAGCAGGTCGCCGAAGCCGCCGAAGAAGGCCATCGCCGGGACAATCACCGCTCCCGCCTCCCGCGCCCGTTCGGCGAAGTGCGCGAAGGTGTCGACGTTGGCTTCGATCTCGGCCGCCACGTCCAGATACGGGATCCCGGCCCGCAGAGACGCCTCGATCAAGGGAGCGGCCGTTGTGGCGAAGGGCCCGGCGCAGTTGATCACGGCCGCCGCGCCGGCCAGCGCTCGGTCGAGCGAGGTCGGGTCGTCGACCGACGCCGGGCGGGCGTCCAGACCGGTCCCGTACGCCAGCGCCTTCAGCTTGTCGGCGTCGCGGCCGGAGGGGACCGGGAGAAACCCACGCTCTCTCAGCTCCGCCACCACGAACCGTCCGGTGTGCCCGTAGGCGCCGAACACCGCCACCGTCTGGCCTGATCCCATGGGTTCTCCCCCGTACTCGAATGATCCGCTGCGATCCGTCACGGACATCCTGCCGAAGGCCGACACTCCCCGCGCTTGTCCGGAACGCCATGCTCCATACAATTCCGGACATGACTGCTGTCGCGCTGGCCGTCACCGACGGCATGCTGCATTTCGAGCTGGCCCTGGCATGCGAGGTCTTCGGAGCGGACATGACCGGGGTGGCGGATCCCTGGTACCGCCTCTCGGTCTGCGGACCGAGCGCCGTGCGGGTCGGCCGCTTCCGGCTGGAGCCCGACCACGGACTCGATCGCCTCCCGCACGCCGACACCGTGATCGTCCCGGGCTGGGCCGATGTCGACCAGGACCCGCCGGCCGAACTGATCGACGCGGTACGCGCGGCCCACGAGGCAGGGGCACGCGTGGCCTCCCTCTGCACGGGCGCCTTCGTGCTGGCCGCCGCCGGGCTGCTGGACGGCAGGCGTGCGACCACTCACTGGGCGCACACCCGGCAGCTGGCCGAGCGTTACCCCCGGGTGACGGTGGACCCGGACGTCCTCTACGTCGACGACGACAGCGTGCTCACCTCAGCCGGCAAGGCCGCCGCCATGGACCTGTGCCTGCACCTCGTCCGACTCGACCACGGCGCGTCGATCGCCAATACGCTCGCCCGCCGCCTGGTCGTGCCGCCGCACCGGGACGGCGGCCAGGCCCAGTTCGTCACCACCCCCGTCCCCGCCCCGGACAACCACCCGCTCGCCGGACTCCTCCCCTGGGTGATCGCACGGTTGGACCACCCGCTGACCGTGGAGGACCTGGCCCGCCAGGCACGGATGAGTTCGCGCAACCTGGGCCGCCACTTCAGGGCGGTGACCGGCACCACCCCACTGCAGTGGCTGCTCGCCCAACGGATCCGCCACGCCCAGGAGCTGCTGGAGATCACCGACGACACCATCGACAGCATCGCGACCGCCACCGGCATGGGCACCGCCACGACGCTTCGCCGGCACTTCAGCCGGACGGTGGGTGTCCCGCCGGACACCTACCGCCGCACCTTCCGCTCACGGACCCGCCCCCGCCCGGACAACGACGGACAACACCGCCAACGCGAGCCATAAGGAGCCGGAAGCGAACGACCGGAGCCCACAGCGACGCCAGCCCTCGTGGCCAGTGCCCACCCGCGCGCCCCAGCGGGAAGCCCGTGCCGGTGCGCACAGCTCACCAGAAGGAGCATCCCGGCCGCCCGGCGGCGGACCCGGGCGCAGGCGTCGCCGAGCAGCTCGTGCTCCTGGTCGACGTCGTGCTCGTCCAGGGGTGCGGTCGGGGCGGTCGGGGTACTGGGCGAAGGCGGCGTGCAGCGTTGCGCCGGGTCGGCCTCGGCCAGCGGCGGCCACCCGCCGCGTCGCCGGACGCAAGGGGTGCTCCCCGTGCGGGAGGTCAGCGCCGGTAGCCCAGGTGCCGGCGGACCGCCGTGACGAGCGCGTGCCCGTCGGACCTGGTCCACGGCCGGCCCGGCCCGAACAGCCTCCTGATTCCGTTCGGTTCGAGCAGGGTGTCCGGCTTGGCGAACATCGACCAGACGCTGAGCTGGTACTCCAGGAAGCCGAGGGAGCCGCGGAACGCGTCGTCGGGCGATCCCGTGCGCAGGGTCCCGTCGGGGACGCAGTGGATCAGGCACTCCGTGAAGTACGACGGGAGGCTCCTGGACGCGCCCGTCGAGGTCAGGTCGGCCGCGACCGCCTTGAGGGCGCGGACCGCGTACGTGTAACGGTGGCCGGTCGCGGCGTCCTTCGCCCGCCCGTTCTCCAACTGCTGCCGCGGCCAGTTGACGAGGTGCCTGCCGTCGCGGGTGAACACGACGATGCCGCGCTGCTCGGTGCCCGTCAGCACGGGCCGGTGAAGGTAGCCGAAGCACGGCACCACCCGGATGCCCGGCCGGCCGCCCGGAACACCGGGGACACGAAGAGCGGTCGAGCGGCCGGTGTCGACGACGTCGCAGGCGGAACTCAGCGCGGCACCGAGTTCGGACCGGAACTCCTGCGGCGTCCAGCGACCGCCGTACGCCCGGTGCCGACGGGCGAGGCCCTGTGCCGACATGCCGCCCACCGCGCCGTGGAAAGTCCGTTCGGCGAACTCGACCCGGACATCGATATCGACGGCGCTGCCAAGGTGAGTGCCGTTCGCCCACGACCCGACGGGCTCCACCAACAACCCGAGGCCCGCAAACGCCGGATGCCGCGCCACCGCGCCGGCCACCAGACGCCTCGCGTCCTCCAGCCACTGCCCGTCCGAGGCCCTCACAGGCTCGGCCCACCGGGCGAGTTCCACGATCCGCTGCGAGTCCGTCAGTGGCATGCCTGCTGCTCCTCTTCCTCTCAGCGTCCCGCCGCCGCGGCACCACGCGGTGCGCGCCCACCCGAAACAGCAGCCTACGACCCGCCCGGGACACCCGGGCCGCCCCGGTGGGAGCGTCGGCTGCGGAGGCGGGCCTCGGCCGTTTCGGCCAGGTGGCGCGCGTGCTCGTCCGCCCTGGTCCGGTCCGCCGGGTCGCACGGCCCGGGCACGTCGGTCACCGCGGTGCCGAGGCCGGCGGCGTACTGCGTCAGACTCTCATACAGCCAGGCGGTGACCTCCCGGCCCATCGGCAGCCTGCCCCGTGCCCGCCGCAGCCGGATGGCCTCGGCGGTATGGCGCGGCAGAGCAGTGGTCACGAAGGCCGCCGGCACCACGGACTCGCCAAACCCGCGCCCGTGGAACACCAACAGAAACCACTCGTCCGCTCGGGACGCGGGGTAGGCCGCCTGCCGCTACCGCTCATCCCCATGGATACGGGAGAGGTTGGTCAGGTCCGCCCACACGGCCTTCAGACCCTTGCCCCACTCATCCAGCGGCCTGCCGTCCTCGAACAGCGGGCCGCCGGCGGGGAGCAGGCCGACGTGCTGCCAGCCCTGCGGGACGGTGACGCGTACGTTCCAGTGCGAGCAGGACATCAGCACTTTGGATAGACGTGCACAGCGTCGTGCGGATCGGCGATTGAGACGAGCGGATGCAGAACCGACGCTTCAACCGACCACGATCCGACCACCGGACTCAGCGAGACCCATAAGAACAGTCCGGCGGCCGCCGTGATGTTCCGCTCCCAACGCCCCGGCATCGAGCGTGTGCCGCAGCCGCTTCTGCCGACTGTATGGGGAAACTGCCGCCTGCCAGAACTGCACTGAGCCGTCCGCGAGGCCAAACATCGGGTGTGTCAGAGCCGTCTCGTCGTGAACAGGGTGGTCCCGCGCTCCGCGTCCACTTCCTTCCGCTCGGTCTCGGTGAACCCGACCTTGGCCAGAACACGGCGAGAAGCGGTGTTCCAGTCCCAGACCGTGGCCCACAGACGTTCGTATCCAGACGCTCTCGCCCATTCCAGAACCGCCAACGAGGCCTCGGTCGCGTATCCCTGACACCAAACCCGGCGTAGCAGCTCGAATGCCAGTTCCGGTTCCCCTGCCGCTCCTCGCCCGGTGTCTACCACCCCGCAGTAGCCGATGACGTCATGAGAGGCCTTCCGCTCGACCGCCAGCAAACCGGTCGACCACAGCTGGTTGGTGCGGATCGAATCCTCGAGCTCCGCGACCGTGGGATGTCCGTCTGCGTCAATTCGGCGGTGCGGCGGCACTCGTGGATCACGTTCGGTCCACAGCTCACGCTGGACGACAGCCTCGGCCACCCGCCAAGGCCTGAGCAGTAGGCGACTCGTCTCAAGTACAAACTCGCTGTCCGGAGTCTCTGTCATGACAGGAACCATCTCACGGGCAAACGTGCTGTCGTGCGGCAGGGTGCGGGGTCCGGTCGTGGACGCTCGATATGCGGGACAACTGGGATCAATCCCTGAGCGTCGTCCTGGACTTGTGCACGTTCACCAGCGCGTGGCCGAGCACTCTCACATGTATGCCGCCGGCTGGACCCGTGGGGTCCGTGCTGCTGACGGCATGTCAGTTCGGGGTGGGGAAGAGGGATTCCTGAGTGGCCTGATAGCGGTAGGACTCGGTACCGGTCTGGATCAGCGTGCAGCGGAAGGTGATCCGGTCGGCGATGGCCGTGCAGAGGCGGGCGTCGCCGAAGGTCTTGTCCCACTCGGTGAAGGGTGAGTTCGTGGCGGCGGGCTTCGGGGACCCCGCCTGTGCCGCGGAGCGCAGCCCGGGGTGTTGGCGGTGCGGATCGGCCGGACGCGGGCGGCGCGGCGGCCCTGGCCGTCGTCCGGGTGCGCCGCCGGTCGACTCCGGGGGCGGGACGCGCGGCGCGGGCCGGGAATGCGCCGAGCCCGAGGCCGGTCCGGACCCCGGGCCACCGGGCGGAGTGTTCCGCCCGGTGGGCCCCGGGAGCACGCTCCCGCGCCCGGCCCCGACCCGGAGCACGCTCCCGGGCGCCGTCTCGTCCTTCGCGCGGACGGATCGACGGTCCATCAGATGGTCCTCTTGGAGGGCGCCGAGAAGAGCTCCGGCGCCCTACCCGAAGGGGCTTTCCCGTGAACGAGCACGCACCGCAGTACCACCTTCCCAACCGCCTGCGCGGCGGCCGACGCCGGGCGGCGGCCGTGACCGCGGTGACCGCCGCCGCGGTGGCAGGCGCCGTGGCAGCCGGCGTCCTGGCACCGACCGCGGCCTTCGCCGGCCCGCGGCCGGACACTGTGCAGCAGCGCCTCGACGCGCTGGTGAAGCAGGACGGGGTGCCCGCCGCCCTCGCCACCGTCAAGGGCCGCGACGGGCGCACCCGCACCTACACGGCCGGCGTCGGCAACGCGGCCACCAAGGCCAAGGTGCCGGTCGACGGGCAGATCCGGGCCGGCAGCAACACCAAGGCCTTCACCGCCGTCGTCGTCCTGCAACTGGTCGCCGAGGGCAAGGTCGACCTGGATGCGGCCGTCGACACCTACCTGCCGGGCCTGGTCCGCGGCGACGGCTTCGACGGCCGCACCATCACGGTCCGCCAGCTGCTCCAGCACACCAGCGGCCTGCCCGACTACCTGGACAAGGAGGTCATACTCAACGCCCCCCGGCGCTACTACGAGCCGCGCGAACTCCTCGACGCCGCGCTCGCGCAGAAGGCCCGCTTCGCGCCCGGCGCCCAGTGGGAGTACAGCAACACCAACTACCTGCTGGCGGGCCTGATCATCCAGAAGGTCACCGGACGCCCCTTCGGCGAGGAGGTCACCACACGCGTCATCGACCGGATCGGCCTGCGCCACACCTACGTCCCCGTCCCCGGCGACATGACGATCCACGAGGCCCACCCCCAGGGCTACCAGCGCGCCGCGGACGGGTCGCTGCGCGACTACACGGAACTGGACCCGTCCTGGGGCTGGGCGGCCGGCGCGGTCGTCTCGACCAACACCGACATCACCCGGTTCTACGGCGCACTGCTGGAGGGCCGTCTGCTGCCCGCCGCCCAGCTCGCCCAGATGCGCACCACCGTCCCCGCCGAGGCGGCCGGCACCGCCGTGCGCTACGGACTGGGCCTGGTGAGCCGCCCGCTGTCCTGCGGCGGCACCGCCTGGGGCCACGGCGGGACGATCCCGGGCTACTACACCGCCGGAGGCACCACCGACGACGGCCGCGCCGTGAACATCGCCGTCACCACGATCCCGGACGGCAACACCATGGACCACATCACGCAGGCGGTCGACGAGGCGCTGTGCCGCTGACCCCCGGACACCTGCCGCCAGGGCGCACCGCACCGCACCTCCCCCCTCACTTCCCGGAATCGGAGCCCCCGATGAACGAACACGCCCCGCAGCGCAGGGCGCACCGCATGCGCCTCGCGCGGTACGCCACCACAGCCACGGCCGCCGCCGGCATCGCCCTGACCGCCCTCACCCCGCTCCCGGCCTCGGCCGTACCGCGCCCGGACGTCGTTCAGCAGCGCCTCGACGCGCTGGTGAAGGAGGACGGGATGCCCGCCGCCCTCGCCACCGTCAAGGGCCGCGACGGGCGAAGCCGCACGTACACCGCCGGGGTCGGTGACCTGGCCACCGGGGCCAGGGTCCCGGTCGACGGGCAGATCCGGGCCGGCAGCAACACCAAGGCCTTCACCGCCGTCGTCGTCCTGCAACTGGTCGCCGAGGGCAAGGTCGGCCTGGATGCGGCCGTCGACACCTACCTGCCGGGCCTCCTGCGCGGCGACGGCTTCGACGGCCGCACCATCACGGTCCGCCAACTGCTCCAGCACACCAGCGGCCTGCCCGACTACATGAACGCCCCCGCGCTGGCCGACTTCACCACCATCCAGTACCGGTACTTCGAGCCGCGTGAACTCCTCGACGAGGCACTGGCCCAGAAAGCGCTGTTCCCCGCCGGAACCGGCTGGGACTACAGCAACACCAACTACCTGGTGGCCGGCCTGATCATCCAGAAGGTCACCGGACGCCCCTTCGGCGAGGAGGTCACCACACGCGTCATCGACCGGATCGGCCTGCGCCACACGTACGTCCCGGCAGCCGGGGACATGACGATCCACGAGGCCCACCCGCACGGCTACCTGCGCACCGACCCGGGCGCGCCGCTGGTCGACTACACCGTGATGGACACCTCGATGGCCTGGGCCGCGGGCGCCGTCGTGTCCACCAACACCGACCTCAACACCTTCTACGGCGCGCTCCTGGAGGGACGTCTGATGCCCGCCGCCCAGCTCGCCCAGATGCTCACCACCGTCCCCGCCGAGTTCCTGGGCCCCGGCATCCGCTACGGCCTGGGGATCCAGAGCAGGCCACTGACCTGCGGCGGCCTCGCCTGGGGCCACGGCGGCACCTCCCCCGGCCACCGCACCCGCGGCGCCGTCACCCAGGACGGCCGCGCCGCGAACATCACCCTCACCACCGTCCCCGACGAACCCACCGCCACACACCTCACCGACGCACTCGACGCGGCCCTGTGCCGCTGACCACCCGCAGACACCGGCGGCTACCAGCCACCGGTCGCACATGAAGAAGCGTGCCCGACCGGGTACAAGTACCCGACGACAACGCTCTCCCACAGCAAACCGCCCACCCCCCGGCGCGGACGCGGCGGGCTTGCCGGGCCGAACGTGAGGAGGACCAGCGGGACCCGCCGACCGTGCCCGGACCGAGGCCCACCCGCAGCCGACAGCCGCCCAACAGGCCGCCACGGCGAACCCGAGAACGCCGCACAGGAACCGGTCCGCGCTCACGAACACCACGCCGACCCGGTCCGTCAGGCACCACGAGCGCAGGGCACGGGACGCAGGACACGGGGCACAGGACACGGGTGAAGCGCCAGCACATCGAGGAGGCGCGGCCGGTGACGGTCGGGGCCGGCGGCGAGGAGACAGTGGAGAGCGTCTCCGTGCCGGGCAGCCGGTGGCAGTGCCGTCACCGGGCAGCGAGCTTCCTGGACCTGACGAAAGCCGGGAGCCGGTCACCCCGCAGGGGCGACCGGCTCCCGGCTGCCACCGCTCCCTCCCGGGTGCGGCCGATCCGCTCCGCGATGCCACCGTGGACAGCGAACACCCCGGCCGAGCGGGCCGTCACCCGCCACCGACAGTGTCCGCGTGCCGCAACTCCGTTGCCCAGTCGAGCCATTCCCGTCGAGGCCGCAGGGCGGAAGGAGAACGCGGACCCGCCCTGGCCGACGGGCTTCAGGTTCGCCGACCGCGCCCGGTCCCGGCACACCGTGGTGCACGCCCTGCTGGCCGCAGGGTTGTCCCGTCATTGGTCTTCGGGCGGTTCGGTCGGGACCGGCCGCCGTGGGATCAGCTTGACGACGCGGCTTGGAGGAGGTTGTGCAGGCGGGCGATGCCGAGCACGGCGTGGTGGACGCCGTCGCCCTTGAGGCGCGCGGCGGGCCGCCGACCGGGACGGTGGCGGTTGCGACCTGCGGGTGGACCGGTTGATCGCGTCGGCGACGTGGCCAAGGTGCGATCGCCCTGTCATCCGATCCGAGCCGGCACCTGTCTTCGCAGGGCGTCCGGCGCGCTACGGCAGGTACGCGGCGACGCGGTCGGCGAACTCCTCCGGGGTGAGGATCGGGATGCCGAGCGTCTCGGCCCTCGCCCGCTTCGAGCCGGCCTTCTCCCCGGCCACCAGCAGGGTGGTGCGTGCGGACACCGAGGACGAGGCCTTGCCGCCGGCGCGCTCGATGAGTTCGTTCATCTCGTTGCGCGAGAGGGCGGCGAGCGGGCCGGTCATGCTGCCGGTGACGACGACCGCCTCGCCCGCGAGCGGCGCGCCCTCGGTCGGCTGCTGCGTGGCGGGGCCGTCCGTGTTCTCGTCGGCGGCGTCGTTCTCCCCGGCGGCCGGCACCTGGGGTTCGGTGACGGCGGTGCCGACGTCCTGGGCGGCGAGCTTGTCGAGGAGGGGCGCGAGGTCCGCGAGTTCGGCGACGATGACGCGGGCCTTCTCCGTGCCGATGCCGTCCACGGCGGCCAGCGTCTCGGCGTCGGCGGCCCGGATCGCGGCCATGGACCCGAAGTGGGCGGCGATGCGGCGGGACATGGTGCGCCCGGTGCCGCGTACGCCGAGCGCGCAGAAAACCCGGTTGAGCGGGCGGCTGCGGGCGGTCTCGATCGCGGCGAGGAGGTTGTCGGTACTGGTGGCGCCCATGCGGTCCAAGGAGAGGAGCTGGTCGCGGGTGAGGGTGAACAGGTCGCCGAGGTCGGCGACCAGGCCGGCTTCGACGAGCTGGACGGCACGGGTGCGGCCCAGGCCCTCGATGTCGAGCTGGTCGCGGCCAGCCGCGTAGATGACGGAGGCGACGGCCTGGCACCCGCGGCCGCGGGTGCAGCGCCAGCGCTGCTCGGTGGTGTCGATGGCGTCGCCGCAGCGCGGGCAGGCGTCGGGGAAGGCGATGGGCCGCTCGTCGCCGGTGCGCTGGTCGGTGAGCGGCGCCTCGACGCGCGGGATGACGTCACCGGCCCGGTAGACGAAGACCTGGTCGCCGATCCGCAGGTCGCGCCGGGTGATGTCGGCGGGGTTGTGGAGGGTGGCGTAGGTGACGGTGACGCCGTCGATGTCGACGGGCTCGAGGACGGCGCGCGGGGCGATGATGCCGGTGCGGCCCACGTTCCACTCGACGTCGAGCAGCCGGGTGACCGTGTGTTCGGCGGCGAGCTTGCGGGCCACGGCCCACCGCGGAGCGCGCGACCCGGCCCCGGCGTCACGCCGGTCGGCGGCGGAGTCGGCCTTGACGACCACGCCGTCGATGCCGAACGGCAGCGCGGCGCGCAGCGCGGCGATCTCCTCGACGCGCTGCTGGACCTCCTCCTGCGTGGCGCAGCGCTGCGGGTGGGCGGGAGTGGTGGCGGCGGTGTTCGCGCCGAGGGCGGCGAGCCGTTCCAGCAGGGCGCTGTGGCCGAGGTCGTCGTCCAGGCCGACGGCGCCGTAGGCGAAGAAGGTCAGCTCGACGCGGTAGGGGCGGTCCTTGGCGCGCAGCGTGCCGGCGGCGCCGCTGCGGGGGTGGGCGAACGGTGTCGCGCCGTGGGCGGTGCGCACCTTGTTGGCGTGCTCGAACTGGTCGTGGGTGAGCAGGACCTCGCCGCGCAGTTCGACGTCGATGGGGTCGGTGAGCGCGGCGGGCAGGCCGAGGATGGCGTCGGCGGCGTGGCTGATGTCCTCGCCGGCCAGGCCGTCGCCGCGGGTGAGGATCCGGTGCAGGCGGCCGGCGCGGTAGCGGGCGGCGATGGCCATGCCGTCGAGCTTGGGCTCCACGCACCAGGCGGACACCTCGCGGCCCAGGGTCCGTTCCAGCCCGGTGGCCCACTTGGTGAGGTCGTCGGCGGAGAAGACGTTGTCCAGGGAGAGCATCGGCACGCTGTGCGGCACGTCCCCGCCGGCCGCGCCGCCGGCGACCTTGCCGGTCGGGGAATGACCCAGTACCTGCTCGGGGTGGGCGTCCTCGAAGGCGGTGACGGCCCGCAGCAGGGCGTCGTACTCGTCGTCCCCCAGCGGGGTCGATCCGTCACCGTAGTAGGCGGCGGCGGCCCGCACCGCCCGGTCGACAGCGTCGGTGTAGTCGGCCGCGGTGGAGAGGGCGGGGGCGGTGTCGTCGGTCATGCGGGCATCATGCCGGGCAACACCGACAACGAAGCCGAACCCGGGACCAGGCCCTGGCCACGTCCCTGTCCGCGTGGCCTTTTACTATCATTTCGCATTCTTCGACGGACGCTGATGCCCGCTCGGCCGCGCGTCCAGCGCCCAACACGACACCACGCGACTCCACCGCCCGGCGATGGAGTCGTGCATCGAGGAGGAACGTTCATGCACGCCCGGAGGATCGGCACAGCCGCCGCAACAGCGGTCACACTTCTGGCTGCCCGCGACCTCATCCAGAAGAGGCACGCACTGCTCCGGAACTTCCCGGTGGTCGGGCACGCCCGGTACCTGTTGGAGCGGATCGGGCCGGAGCTGCGGCAGTACATCGTGACCTCGAACGAGGAGGAGCGCCCGTTCAGTCGTGACCAGCGCACCTGGATCTACGCGTCGGCGAAGGAGGAGAACAACTACTTCGGGTTCGGCACCGAGGTCGACGTCGAGCACGTGCAGGGACACGCCTACCTGAAGCAGCGCACGTTCGCCGGCGCTCTGCCCGACACGCACGACCCGCAGGCTCCCCTCCCCTCGGCCAAGGTGCTGGGCGGGCCGCGCGGGCGCGCCAGGGCGTTCCGGCCGGCGAGCGTGGTGAACATCTCGGCGATGAGCTTCGGATCGCTCTCCGGCGCGGCCATCACCGCGCTCAACAAGGGGGCGGCGCTGGCGGGCGCGATGCACAACACGGGCGAGGGCGGCCTCTCGCCGTACCACCGCAACGGCGGCGACCTCGTCCTCCAGCTCGGTACGTCGTACTTCGGCTGCCGCAATGACGACGGCAGTTTCAACCTCGACAAGCTCAAGGACGTGGTCGCCGGCGCCCCGGTCAAGGCGATAGAGATCAAGCTCTCCCAGGGCGCCAAGCCGGGGCTGGGCGGGATGCTGCCGGGCGCGAAGGTGACCCCGGAGATCGCCCGGATCCGCGGCATCCCGGTCGGCGAGGACTGCGCGTCCCCGTCGCGGCACACCGCGTTCAGCGACGTCGACTCGATGCTCGACTTCGTCGAGTTGCTCGCCACCGAGACCGGCGTGCCGGTCGGGGTCAAGAGCGCGGTGGGCGAGATGGGCTTCTGGCAGGAGCTGGCCGCGCTGATGGCGCGTGGTGACCGCGGTGTCGACTTCGTGACCATCGACGGGGGCGAGGGCGGTACCGGGGCGGCCCCGCGGATGTTCGCCGACTCGGTGTCGCTGCCGTTCCGGATGGGCTTCTCCCGGGTCTACGGCACCTTCGCCGAGCTGGGGCTGACCGACGACCTGACCTTCATCGGCTCCGGCAAGCTCGGCCTGCCCGAGAACGCCGCGGTCGCCTTCGCCCTGGGTGCCGACATGATCAACGTGGCCCGTGAGGCGATGCTCTCCATCGGCTGCATCCAGGCGCAGAAGTGCCACACCGACAGGTGTCCCACCGGCATCGCCACCCAGAACGCGTGGCTGGCCCGCGGCCTCGACCCGGCCTCGAAGGCCACCCGGGCCGCCGTCTACCTGCGCACCCTGCGCAAGGAGCTGATGAAGGTCTCGTCGGCCGTCGGTGTCGCCCACCCGGCACTCATCACGACCAACGACATCGAGATCCTCAACGGCGACTACGAGGCCCGCACCCTGGGTGGCGTCTACGGCTACAAGGACGGCTGGGGCGAGCTCGGCCCGCACCTCGCCGATGAGATCACGGCACTCCTCACCACCGAGCCGGCCTCCGTCCGGAGGCCGTCGGTCTGATCCGTCGACGGCGGCCGGCGCCGCGCCCGGGCTCCGCCGCGCGGAGTCCGGGCGCTCCGTCGGCCGGTGACCCTGCGGTGCCGGTACCGACTTCGGCGCTTCGGGGTGGTCGATCCGTGCTTCACCAACGGCCCGTCACCGCGAGCGGCCGCTCCCTCGACACCAGGGCCCGAGCGGAGCAGCCCACCAAAACCGGCTGACATCCGGCCGGGCGGCCCGAAGCAGTGGACAGTCGACGAGGATCGCTGCCATGGCCCACACGATCGAAGCTGCCCACCCGGACGACTCCGCGCAGTTGGGGCCGTTGCTGCTGACAGCTTGGCTGCAGACATACCCCAACCCGGAGGTGGGGATCGACGAGGAGTGGATCCGCGAGCATCGCGGCTCGTCAGCCACCACGGAAGGCATTGACCAGTGGCGGGAGTTCATCGAGGCAGCGAACCAGGAACCGGACCTGCTGTTCTGTCGTGTTGTCCGTTCTCACACCGAGATCGTCGGCGTTCTCTGCGGGCGCCGCGGCGAGGTGGTCACCCTCGGACCGATGTATCTGCTGAGACATGTCCAAGGCCAGGGACTCGGTGGTCGCATGATGACCGAGTTCCTCGCCTGGGCCGGAGCCGCACCCATATGCCTGTGGGCCACCGACTACAACGACAGCGCAGTCCGTTTCTACCAGCGGCACGGATTCAGAATCACGGGTGAACGAGAGCTCTGGCACGAAAGGCTGCCCAACCTACGGATGACCCGCGAGGCCGCACCCGGCATCGACCACAGCCGAGCTGCCACCCGCGCAGCCGGGGCGGGGCTGTCATCACTGGTCCCCCGCGCGCAGTTCGGTGGCGATCTGGCGCCGCCCGGCGACGAGTGCCTCGGCGACGACGCCCGCCGAGACGAGCGCGGCGAGGCCGAGCGTCTGCAGCAGGACCGGCGGGACGTCGACCGGCAGGCCGCGCGGAGTCTCCGCTCCGACCAGGATCGACAGCTCGAAGGCCGGGCCGAGCAGGGCGACGGCGCCCACGGCGACGAGGCCGCCGCCGACCGCCGCGGCCACGGTCTGCGGCAGGGTCTCGATCAGGATGAGGGCCAGGCCCTGCCGGGGACGCAGGCCCATGGTGCGCAGCCGGGCGAGCAGGGCGGCCCGTTCGGGGGCGGCACGGACCAGGGTGAGCAGGGCGGCGAGCAGGGCGAGGGCGCCCGCCCCGATGACGGCCGTCCAGAACAGCCGGGCCGCGGAGTCCTGGAGCGGGTCGTCGCCCAGTTCGGCGGTGACGGCGGCGCTGGTGCGCACGGTGTAGCCGTCCGGTAGGGCGTCCTGGCCGTCGGGGGTGGACGCGGTGCGTTCGTCGCCGGTGGCGATGCGTTCGCGCACCAGGCGTCGGAGGGCGTCCTGGTCGACGGAGCCGGTGGCCAGCCAGAGATTGGGGCGGCCGAGTTCGGGGGCGAGGGCGGCGGCCGGGCCGGCCGGCAGGACGACGAACAGGCGGTCGTCGCCTTGGAGGGCGGGGGTGGCGTCGACGGTGCCGGTGGTGGCGGTGGGCAGTTCGCCGCCGCTCGGCAGTCGGAGGCGGTGGGTGGCCTCGGGGCCGAGCTGCTTGGCGAGCGCGGTGGAGAGCAGGGCGGGCACCGCCGCGTCCGGTCCGCCGGTGTCGCCGGACAGCGCGACGGGGTCGAAGGTGCCGCGGCCGAGCGAGCGGGAGATCTCCGCGTACGCGGCCGGTTCGGCGACCACGGCGAAGATTCGGGTGGCGTCGCCGCCGCCGAGGACGAAGACCTCGGTGTCGGCCCAGACCGGTGTGGAAGCCCGGATGCCGGGCAGCGCGGCGGCGGCCTCGGCGAAGGCGGGTGGGACGGTGACGCCGATCGGGACGAGCACGGAGGCGTCGCCGCCGACGCTGATCCGGGCGGCGTGGACGCGGGCGCTGTCGACGGCGCCCAGCACGGTGGCGCCGAAGCCGGCGGTGGTGACGGCGAGCAGCAGGGCGAGCAGCGGCAGCACGGAGGGGCCTTTGCGTTCGCCGGTGCCGCGGGCGGCGCGGGCCAGACCGAGGAAGCCGATGGCGCCGGGCCGCCGGGCGGCGATCCGGCCGAGCGCGCCGAGCGGCAGCGGTTGGAGACGGGCCAGCAGCAGTCCCCCGGTGAGGGCGAGCAGCAGCGGCGCGACGACCAGCAGCGGGTCGGCGCCCTCTTCGGTGGTGGCGACGCCGCGCCGCCGGACCTCCGCCACAGCGGCGGCGGTCAGGGCCAGCACGGCGAGTTCGGCGACCAGGCGTCGGCGGCGGCCGCCGGGCCGGGCGCGGGACCAGAGCCGGGCGGCGCGCAGCGGGAAGGCGAGCAGGCTGAACAGGGCGACGGCGGTGGCGGCCAGTACGGCGGTGCCCCAGCGCGGGGTGGGAAGCAGCCACAGGGCGAGCGCGGTGGCGACGGCGGCGGCCGGCAGGACGGTCACCGCGCCCTCGCCGAGCAGTCGCCGCACGGCGCCGGTCCGGGACGCGCCGCGGGCCTGGAGCAGTCGCAGTTCGGCGAGCCGTCGGTCACCGGTGAGTGCGACGGCCAGGCAGAGCACGACGGCGCCGACGCCGGCGAGGCCGGCCGGGCCGATCGTGGCGAGCGACGCGGCCGCTTCCCTGCGGGCGGTGGCTTGGCGGAAGAGCACGGGCAGCGGGGAGGTCATCCGCAGGCCGGGGCGCTGGGTCTCGTTGGCCAGGGTGTTGGCGGTGGCCCCGGTGAGGTAGGAGGCGAGCGCCTGGTCGGTCTCGGCGAGGCGGTCGGCGCGCAGGCGGTCGACGCCGACGGGCAGGCGCCAGAAGTCCTGGGCGCCGAGCTGCCACGTCCGCACCTGTTCGAGGGCGGTACCGTCGACCAGGCCGGCGGTGCGCCAGTACCTGGCGGGCAGCTTGCCCTGGCGCCGGAGGAAGTTGAGGCAGGCCCGGTCGGGGCAGGGCAGGTCGGTCCAGTAGGGGTCGTTGTGGTCGTTGACACGGAGGATGCCGACCACCTCGGCCCGGGGTGCCTCGTCCTCGAGCGAGGACGGACCGGTCCTGAGGACGGCACCGAGGCGGATGCCCATGGTGTCCGCGGCGTCGCGGCTGATCGCGATCGGCACGGGCTCCCCCGGTACCGGGGTGCCGGGCCAGCTGCCCTCGGCGAGCGTCACGTGGTCGCGCAGGCCCTGGACGTAGAGCAGGTCCATCGTCGGGTCGGCGTCGTCGGGCCGGGTCAGGCCGGGGTCGATGAGGACGCGCGGCTTGCGGCTGCGGGAACCGTGGACCACGTCGCCGGGAGCAACACCGAGGATGCCGGTGCGGGCGGCGAGCAGGGCGGCGTCGGCGTCCAGGCGCGCGGCATCAACGCGCGGGCCCTCGGCTCCGTCGGCCCTGCCCCGGTCGTCGATGCCCCGGTCGGAGACGGCGAAGACGCTGGTGGCCGCCGGGCCCCGGTCGCGCAGGAACTCGCGCAGGCCCTGGTCGGCGGTCCGGTCGAGCAGGCGGGGGTAGGCCGTCGCCAGGAAGACGGTGCCGAACGCGAGGGCGGCGGTGAGCAGCGCGGCGAGCGGGGCCGCGCGCAGCCGGGTGCGTACCCAGGCGGCGGGGCGGTGCGCGGCCCGCGGGCCGGCGTCCGCGGGCCGGGGGGCCGCGGTTTCGTCCGGGCTGGTCACTGGTGAACCCTCCTGTCTGCGGCCCCCGCGACAGGGCTCGTGGTCAGCTGCTGGTGGGAGGCGGGGTGACGGCCCGGGCCGGTCGCCTCGCGCGGGCCCCTGTGGCGGGTTGCCAGGGGTGTGCGGGTCCTCTGTTCCGGGTGGGGTGTCCGCCCGGCCGGCGTCCGAACGCGTTGTGCGTGGCGATCGGATGGACGAAGCCCGCGAGCGGGGCCTCCAGCAGGGCGGACACGGCCGGCTCGGTGCGGTGGCCGAAAGGCCCTGACGGCCGCTTCGACGGCCTGGTGGATGCTCCGGCCCGGCGGGGTGGCGGCGAGCGGCGCCCTGGGGGTGACGGCGCTCAGCACGGTGACCGGTTCGTCGTTGCGGGAGCCGGGCCGGGTCCGCCGGCGCAGGCGCGGGCTCAGGCGGACGACGGCGGCGATCGCGCGGAACGCGCTCATGCTGATCGTGTACCGCACAGCCCACCCCGTGTCGCACGTCGGAAACTTCCGGTGAGGATGTCAGAACATCGCCGACGGTGGGCCCGGATCGGGGAATCCGGCCGGACCCGCGCAGGCCGTTCGGCCTCCCGGCAGCCGGAGGGCGGCGAGTTCGTGGAAGGGGTGGTCGTCCGGCGAAGGCGAACCTCGGCCCGCTCGAACAACCAGCGCCGCGCGGTGGAGAGGAACCGGCCGTCGGTCTGCGGCAACGGCTCGTCGAACCGGCCGTTCACCGCCACGGGGTCGGCAAGCACGGCCGGGCAGGACACCGACCACCGAGGGGTCCGCGGTGCCGGGCGCGGCGCGTGCGCGCACGACCGGTTCATCGCAGGACTGCGTCCAGGACCCCACCCGCACGGTTGCGGGCCGGGCGAGGACGCCCGGCCCGCAACCTCGGTGTGCCGCGAGGGGTCAGCAGGAGACGCCGGAGCCCGTCGGCGCGCCGAGGATCTGCGTGAACGCCTTGTACCGGTTGACGCGGCTCTCCACCTGGCGCGGGTTCTTGCCGTCGCATTCCAGCGCGCCGTTGATCGAGCGGATCGACTGCCCGAAGCCGGCGCCGCTGATCATGGCGTCGTGCCCGGTGATCGGACCCGGCCCGTTCTGGGTGTTCCAGTACCACAGGGCGGTCATCATGGCGACGGCCGGATCGTTCTCCACCAGCCAGGGGTCGTTCAGCAGGTCGATGCCCAGGAAGTCGCCCACCCGCTTGTAGTTGTAGTTCCAGCTCAGCTGGATCGGGCCGCGCCCGTAGTACGCCGACTGGCCGGCCGGGCAGCCGTAGGGCTGGCCGGTGTCGCAGTAGTGCGGGTAGTTCGCCTCGTTGACCTCCTTGATGTAGTACAGCCCTGCGGTCTCATGGCTGATGTTCGCGAGGAAGGCCGCGGCCTCCTGCTTGCGCATCGTGCTGTCACCGGTGTGCGCGAACGCCGGGAACGCCTTCATGGCATCCACCAGGCCCTGGTACGTGTAGGCGGGATTCCGGTTCGGGAACATCTGGTCGAACTGGGCCTCGCTCACCACGAAGCTGTTCGGGTACGGGTTGCCACCGGTTCCACAGGTGTACGGCGACCAGTAGTACGTGCTCACCGTGGGGTCGTAACCGGGATTGTCGCGCTGGGCGACATAGATCCTGCCGTCGGTGTACCGGACGATGTCGTGCGCCTGGTAGTTGGCGCCCTTCGACCAGCTGGGCGCTATCGCGCATTCGTCCGCCGGGGTGGGGGTGGCGGCGGACGCCGTACTGGGCACGAGGGCCGCGGCGGCCAGGGAGCCGGCTGCCATCAGACCGGCCAGCGCTGCCTTCATACGAGCTCTGAGCACGTGTTTCCCTTTCGTACATCGCGCGCACGCCGATCAGACCCGGTGGGGGCCGGGTCGGCCGACAGGCGCCGTGGGGGACGATGTTGGCGCACACTGAATCGTTTCGCGTTCACCGCGGTCAAGGCCCGCCCGGACATGTTTTGCAGGATGCAACAACCTCCTGTTTCCATTGAGTTGACTGATCTTCAGCACTAGCTTCCGACCCGACGCCCGATCACCGGGCCACCGGCGGTGGCGGTGGCGAAGGGGTGACGGCGTGGCGGCGTGGCGATGAGATTTCCGGCCCCGGGGGGTCTACATCTCGACAGGGACCACCGGCTCGGATCGGGAGTACAGACATGGGCCTCATCCACATCGAGTTGTTCGCGACCCTGGACCTCGTGGCGCAGGCGCCGGGCGGACCGGACGAGGACCCCCGGTCCGCTGTGTCGGCGGGCGGCGCCTCGATCGGGCGGGTCTCGGTGAGCGGCGGAGTCGGCCGCGGCGGGTTCCTCGGGGGCCCGTCCGCCTTGGGACGGTGTCACAGGGGCAGGCGCCAGCCACACCCCGATCGCGTCCTCGACCTGGTCCCACAGGCGCAGCGGGCCGCGTTGGGTGACGGTCCAGCCGCCGTGGCCGTCGGGGCGGGTGCGGGCGTGGGAGCCGGTGGCGTGGTCGATGAGGATCTGCTGGTCGCCGGCGGTGAGGCGTTCGGCGGAGGGGGTGGCGAGCTGGGCGATCCAGGTGCCGGTCCACGTGGGAAGTGGCCGGTCGCCACGCCGGGTTCGATGACGGCCAGCAGGGCGAGGCCGTAGCCGAACTGCCGGCCGGAGAAGCCTGGGTCCCGGTGACGACGGCCGAGGGCGGCGTGCACGACGCGCCCGGTGGCCTGGTGGACCGGGCGCGTCGTGCACGGGCGGCGGTGTCAGCGGCGCAGCGGGCCCTCGCAGGTGTAGTCGGCGGTGCCGGCCCCGCCGGAGGGCCAGACGTCGACCTTGCCGAACCAGCAGTTCATGTCGGCCATGTTGTTGGCGGCCGCACCGGCGCGGCCGAGGAGGAAGTGGTCGACGGTGGCGGCCATGTCCTTGCGGGTCTGGCCGGAGTCGGCGGAGTTGGTCAGGTTGGCCGTGATGCGGCCGGTGCAGGTGAAGCGCATCTTGTTGTCCCAGTCGCCGTTGTCCTTGCAGTCGGGTGTGTTCTGCGTGGCGGCGGCGAAGGCGTTGCGGATCTCGGAGGCCCAGGCGTAGTTCAGCGAACCGTTGGCCGTGTAGGTGGTGTCGGGGACGAACAGGTCGTCCGCGCGTGGGACCTCGGCGTCCAGGTAGGCGGTGTACTCGCGCTGGAGGGCCGTGTCCTTGCCGAGGCGGTCCCGCCAGGCGTCGTAGCCGGTGCGGTCGTCGGCGCGCAGCAGGCGGTACATCTCGGCGAGCTGGTCGGGGTGCTTCTCGCCGAGCAGGTTGAAGAAGGCGGCCGAGTAGGGGTAGGCGCGGAAGCCCAGTCCGTTCCAGGTCGCGTGGAGGATCTGGTCGACGCTCAGGCGCGGGGTGCCGGCCTGGTCGTCCCAGCCGATCTGGCGCAGCATGTACTTGCGTGCCTTGACGCCGCCGTCGCGGGTGGCGCCGGCGAAGTACTCGGCGGTGCCCTCGTTCATGGCGAAGGTGGCGTCGCTGGGCCAGCGGGTGGTGTAGCCCTCCTCGGGGATCGCCCAGCGGGCGTTGAGGTAGTGGGTGTACTCGTGCCGGAACAGCTCCTCCAGGCTGAAGTACGACTCCTGGGTGGTGCGCTGGTAGGTGTAGAAGGTGGAGTTCTCCTCGATGAACATCCCGCCGTTCTGGACGTCGCCGATGCCGAACAGGACGTACTGCAGGGCCTGGTAGTTGGACTTGGTGTCGTACAGCTGGACGGTCAGGACGGGGTGGTCGTCACCGGCCAGGGGCTGGTCGGTGCCCAGGGTCCGGAAAAACTGGGCCTTGACCTGCTTGGTGGCGTAATAGAGCTGGTCGGCGGTGGCCCTGTCGAGGGCGGTGCGCACGATCAGGGTGCCGTTGTCGTAGCTGTAGGTGTGGGGGAACACCAGGCGTTCCAGGTCGGTGCGGCAGACCGCGTACTGGCCGCACAGCCCGAGGTCGTTGACCGGGGCGATGAGGTTGGCCCACGGCCGGCTCATCCGGCCGAAGGTCGCCGCGGCGAGATCCAGTTGGGCGCCGATGCGCTGCTTCAGCTCGGGCTTGAGGGCGTCGATCCGGGCGAAGCGCCCGTACTCCAGCATGGCGTCGGCGGCCGCCCACTCGCTGGCCGTGCCCTTGAGGTGGGTGTAGCCGGCGTAGGCGCGGAACGCCTCGCGGTAGTCGGCGTCGGCGGCAACGGCGGCACGGAAGAGGCCCTGCGGGTCCTCGCCGACGTTCTCGATGCCCTGGAAGTTGATCTGGAGGGCGCCCTGGACGGCCCAGTTCCAGCCCCGGTCGCCGGTCACGGGCGAGCCGGGCGCGAACGTCCTCATGACCTGCTTCACCAGCGGCAGGCGGGCCAGGCGCAGTCTGGGGGCGCTGCCGGCCTGGAGCAGTTCGCCCATGGTGTCGCCGTTGGTGGTGGTGGGCTCGAACACCCGGGGGTTGGCCGTGTAGTCGCGGATCGCGCGGTCGAGGGCGGCGACGGTGGTGTCGTCGCCGAGGTCGATCTCGGTCTGGCCGAAGTCGAAGAAGACGGCGATGTGCAGGTAGTACCAGAGTTCCTGCTGGTTGAGGTTGTTCGCGCTGTCGAAGGACGGTGCGCGGGAGCTCACCTCGGCCGCGACGGCCCGCACGTGCTCGGGCGTCATCACCTTCGCGGTCCGCGGGTCCCAGTTGACCAGCAGGGGCCGCAGGCAGTCCTGGTAGGTGTGGCCGCGGTCGGTGAGGAAGTCGACGAGGGCCGCGGGGGTGAGCGAGGTGAACACCTCGGGGGTGCAGGCGGCGCTCTTGGCGGAGGCGGCGGAGGTGGCGGCCGGGAGGGCGGGGTTGGCCGGGTCGCCGGACTGCAGGCCGGTGGTCGGCTGGCGCGTCGCCGTGCCCGGCCAGCCCTGCGGGCCGGTGGCGGCAGCGCCGCCCGGGGCACCCTGGTGGGCGAGGTGGTCGCCGGTCTGCGGCAGGACGGGGGCGGTGCGGGCCTCGGCCGAGGCGGCGGGCGCGGGCCCGGCGGACGCCTGAGCACTGTGCAGCAGCGGGACCGCGAGCGCGGCGGCCAGCGCTGCCGAGAGCAGGGTGTTGCGCACGGTGGCTGATGAAGGCACCGAGATCTCCTCAAGGGGGGTGTGGGGGGGTGGTCTGGTGGTGCGTGTGCGGGCGCGTGCCGAGGGAGGAGAGAGAGGCGGCACGCGCCGGCGACACCGGCGCCGAGGCGTGGGGGAACTGGCGGCCGGGGCCGATGACCGCGCCGAGAGCCGACGCGGAGCCGTGGACCGTACGGGAAGCAGCCGGGGGGGTGTCCTCGTACGGGAGTGGGGGTGCCCGCTGACGGGGCGTGGCGGCTGTTAGGGGGCGTAGCCCTCCATCCGGACGGACCTGCCCGGAAGCGGGATACGAGAAATCGACACGGTTCTCCTGAGGGGGGGCTGGAACCGGCGGCAGGAGGGGACCGTAGCCACCTGTGGGGAGACCCGCCGATCTTGATGGGGAAACTTACATCGCAATGTGAAATTGCACTAGTCCTGTTCTTGGATCGCCCGGCAGCCGGCGAACCGGCAGCCCTGCGGACGGCCTGGGGTGCGGCCAGGCCCAAGATCGGCGAGCGCGATACTCGGGGCTCAACTTGTTCCGGAACGAATCAGTGAGTCACTCCAACCGCATACCCACCGGAATTCGACCACGGCGGGATCCCCGCGGGGGGCGGGTGGGCGGCGGGCCGGTCCGCGCCCCGGGGGTGAATGCCGGGGGCGAAGGCGCGGGTCGCGCGGATGGCGGCGCCGGCTGTGGTGATGCCGTCGAGGGTGCAGCGCCGCTCCTCGACATGACGCTCCCGACATGCGGCGGCCGATACCGATCCCCGATACTGACTGACACGGCCCGTGCCACCTCAGTGACGTAGAGTTCCGACGGGCTTCCGGTCGATCACCCTGGCGTCCGGCCGGGACACCGCACACCCGCACCGGTCCCGCCCATCGTCGCAGGAGGCCATCTTGCGGACCGCACGAACCTCACAGCAGATCACCCACGACGTGATCGCCTACCTCGAACCCGCGCTGCGGGAGGCCACGAGCAGGCTCAGCGAACCCGTTCTGCACATGACGGAGTACCACTTCGGCTGGGTCGACGCCGACGGACGACCGTCCACCCCGGTGGGGTTCCGTCGTCGTCCGGCACTGATGTCCCTGCTGTGCGCCGGCAGCACCGAGGAAGCGTGGGACGGCGTCCGCAATGCCGCCGTGGCGGGCACCCTGATGTCCGCGGCGGGCACCGTCCACGACGACATCATCGACCGCGAGCTGATCCGCAAGGGCCGAGCGACGCTGTGGAACGCATTCGGCGTCCCGGCCGCGATCCAGGTGGGCGTCGCCCTCCACTGCCTCGCCTTCGAGCTCCTGGCCGCCGAGGAGCCACGGGTCGCCGTCGAACTGAGCCGCCGCGCCGCCCTCGCCGTCCGGGAGTGCTGCTCGGGCCAGATCCGGGACCTGCAGTCCGAGGGCAGTTCGCGGATGAGTCTGCGGGACTCGCTCGACCTGCTGGAGCGCACCATCGCGCTGCCCACCGCCGGTGTCTGCCTGGTCGGCGCGGTGGTGCGCGGAGCCGCCGACGCCGAGGTGGCGGCGGCCGAGCGGTTCGGCTACCACGCCGGGATGGCCATGGCGTTCTTCGACGACTGGGAAGGAGTCTGGAGCCGCTCGCGCGACTCCCTGGAGGACCCCCTCGCCGACCTGCGCCGGCGCAAGAGCCGGGCCTTCGTGGCCCGCGCACTCCGTTCCCGGGGCCCGGCCCGGGACCAACTGGCCGCCTTCTACGACGACTCCGGCGAGCCCCACCCCGATCAACTCGTGCAGGTCGCCGCCCTGGTCGAAGCGTGCGGAGGCCGTACCTGGCTCGAAACGCGGATCAGGGAACACGTCCGCCTGGCGGGACGGGCGCTGCCCGATGCCGTCCGCGACCCGGCCGCCAGGGCCGAGCTCGCCGTCTTCCTCGACGCGATCACCGACGAACTGCCCTGACCGCCGCACCGTAGCCGGCCACCGGCACCGGCCGCCCCCGCCGCCCTCGCCGCTCGGGCCCCGCAGGATCAGCCCGATCCACGAGGAGCACCCTCCTGCCCCCGGCGAGCGGAGGACATCGTCCGGTCGCCGCGCACGGCAGCCGGTCGGACGGTCGGGGCACGCACGGCGGGGCGCTGCGCGAGCGGGTCGGCACGCTCGCACGGCGCCACCGCAGTACCGCTCCCAACGTGCGCGCCACAGCAGGAAGGTGGAGCGCATCCACCCGTCGGACCCCATTTGTCCGAATGATGGGACGCGTTGGTGTCCGCAACGCGACTGTGGTTCCCTGGGCCCATGATCATCCTCGTGACCCGGCGCCACGTGGACTACACGCGCGTCACGACCACGAGTTGTCCCGCCGCCCGCTGACGCGGCGCCTGGTGATCCTTCCGCAGCCGTAGCCGCGATCCGCGTACCCGCTCCGCCCGGAGCGCCCGTACGCCCCTTCCCCGCACCCGCGCCGCTCGCATCGGCGCCTGCCCGGTCTGCCGGGCTCCACACGTGTCCGAGGAGAAGTATGAGCCAGCCGACCGACGCCGTCACCGCCGACCGCACGCCTGACGGCGAGTCCGCCGGATCCACCGCCCCCGCCTGGTCCTTCGAGACCAAGCAACTGCACGCCGGTGCCGTGCCCGACCCCACCACCGGGGCCCGGGCGGTCCCGATCTACCAGACCAGTTCGTTCGTCTTCCGCGACACCCAGCACGCGGCCGACCTCTTCTCGCTCGCCGAGCCCGGGAACATCTACACCCGCATCCACAACCCCACCCAGGACGTCTTCGAGCAGCGGATCGCCGCCCTGGAAGGAGGGGTCGCCGCCGTGGCGGTCGCCTCCGGCCAGGCCGCCGAGACGCTCGCCATCCTCAACCTCGCGAGCGCAGGCGACCACATCGTCTCCAGCGCCTCCCTCTACGGCGGCACCTACAACCTCTTCCGGCACACCCTGCCCAAGTTCGGGATCGAGGTGACCTTCGTCGAGGACCCGGACGACTTCGACGCCTGGCGGGCCGCCATCCGGCCCGAGACGAAGGCCCTGTTCTCGGAGACCCTCGGCAACCCGCGTGGCAACGTCCTCGACATCCGCGCCGTCGCCGACGTCGCCCACGAGGCCGGGATCCCGCTGATCGTCGACAACACCATCCCCACCCCCTACCTGCTGCGCCCCATCGAGCACGGGGCCGACGTCGTCGTCCACTCGGCGACCAAGTTCCTCGGCGGCCACGGCACCACCCTCGGAGGTGTCGTCGTCGACGCCGGGACCTTCGAATTCGGTGCCCACGCCGAGCGCTTCCCCGACTTCAACGAGCCGGACCCCAGCTACCACGGCCTGCGTTACTGGCCCGCCCTCGGGCCCGGCGCGTACGCCGTCAAGCTGCGCGTCCAGCTGCTGCGCGACCTCGGGCCGGCCATCGCACCGCACTCCGCCTTCCTGCTGCTGCAGGGCGTGGAGACGCTGAGCCTGCGCATGGAGCGCCACTCGTCCAACGCCCAGGCGCTCGCCGAGTGGCTGGAGCAGCACGACGAGGTCGCCGCCGTCCACTACGCCGGGCTGCCCTCCAACCAGTGGTACGAGGCCGGGCGCCGCTACCTCCCGCGCGGTGCCGGGGCCGTGTTCTGCTTCGAGCTGCGCGGCGGCGCCGAGGCGGGCAAGCGGTTCGTGGACGCCGTCGAGCTCTTCAGCCACCTCGCCAACATCGGCGACGTGCGCAGCCTCATCATCCACCCGGCCTCCACCACGCACAGCCAGCTCGACGAGGAGCAGCTCGCCGCCACCGGCACCTCGCCGGGTCTGCTGCGGCTGTCGGTCGGCATCGAGAACCTGGAGGACCTCAAGGCGGACCTCGAAGCCGGCTTCCGCGCGGCGAAGGAGGCGTCCTGAACGCCGCTGACGGGACCACCCCGCAGGCGACGCCCCCTCCCGCCACCGGCGCGTGGCGGGAGGGGGACCCGCCCGGGCGCCGCCTCTGGTACGACAGCACGGCGCCCCTGCCGCTCGAGGCCGGCGGTCGACTCTCGGGCGTGCGGCTGGCGTACGAGACCTGGGGGCGGCTCGCGGCCGACCGTTCCAACGCGGTCCTCGTCCTGCACGCGCTCACCGGCGACAGCCATGTCGCCGGGCCGGCCGGGCCCGGTCACCCGACCTCCGGCTGGTGGGACGCGCTGGTCGGGCCGGGCCGGGCCCTCGACACCGACCGCTGGTTCGTGGTGGCACCCAACGTCCTGGGCGGCTGCCAGGGCAGCACCGGCCCGGCCTCGCTCCGCCCCGACGGGCGGCACTGGGGCGGGTCCTTCCCGCGCCTGACCCCGCGCGACCAGGTGCTGGCCGAGGTCGGGCTCGCCGACGCGCTGGGCATCGAGCGCTGGGCACTCGTGGTCGGCGGCTCGATGGGCGGGATGCGCGCGCTGGAGTGGGCTGTCTCCCACCCGGAGCGTGTCGCCTCGCTGTTCGTGCTCGCCTCCACGGCGGTGGCGAGCGCGGACCAGATCGCCTGGACCACCGCCCAGCTCCACGCGATCCGCGCCGACCCGCACTGGAACGGCGGTGACTTTCACGACGCCGCTCCCGGACAGGGTCCGCATGCCGGTCTCGGCATCGCCCGGCGCATCGCCCACATCACCTACCGCGGTGCCGAGGAGCTCGACGTCCGCTTCGGCAACCGCGCCCAGGACGGTGAGGACCCCCGGGCCGGCGGCCGCTACCAGGTCGAGTCGTACCTGGACCACCACGCCGCCAAGCTGGTCCGGCGGTTCGACGCGGCCAGCTACGCGGTGCTGGCCGACGCGATGAACGCCCACGACACGGGCCGGGGACGCGGCGGCACGCGCGCCGCGCTGGCCCGGGTGACCGCCCGGACCCTCGTGGCGGGAGTCGACACCGACCGCCTCTACCCGCTCGCGCAGCAGGAGGAGCTCGCCGCCTACATCCCCTCCGCCGACCGGGCCCGGGTGATCTCCTCCCCCTACGGCCACGACGGGTTCCTCATCGAGGCGGCGCAGGTCGCGGCGCTGGTACGGGAGCTCGTGGACGACGTACGGGAACCGTCGGCCACCGTCCCCGCCGGATGAGGACCCCGGCGGGGGCTCTCGGGGCGGCCCCGTCGTCCCCGGCGGGCCGGGCAGCAGCACGGTGAACACCGCGCCGTCGCAACCGAGGTGGTCCGTGCAGGGGTCACCGCGGGTCAGCGGCCCTCCGGCGGGGAGCGGCCGGGCAGATGCGTCCCGGCCGGGCGCCGCCGGGACGGTTTCAGCGCGGCGCACGAGCGTGGCGCGGCCGCCGGACCCGGTCGGGCCGGACGGCGGCGGCGGCGGCGGCCGAGTCAGCCGGTGCCTTCGACGATGCGGAAGTCCCGCTCGTAGCCGTCGGGGAGGGCCACCAGCGCCTTCTGGTACGCCTCGCTCTCGTAGGCCGCGACGGCTTGTTCAAAGCTGTCGAACTCGATCAGAACGACGCGTTGCGTGATTCCGGCTTCGTGGGCGACGACCCGACCGTCGAGGGTCAGGAGGCGCCCTCCCCCGGCGCGGACGGCCGGACCGGCGAGCGTGTTGTAGGCAGTCAGCCTCTCGAGGTCGGAAATGGCGGGGTAGACGCTGACCCAGTAGCCCTTGGGCATGGAACCTCCAGTGTTGGGATGAATGCATCCGGCGTAACGGGTTGGTCGTGGACGAGCGTCGGCGGGCTGCGTGCCGTCGCGATCAAGCCGCTTCCGGCCGTCAGGCCGTCGTGCGGTCGGGCAGCAGGCGGGCGCTCAGGAAGGCGAGGACTTCGTCGCGGGCTTGCACGGTGGGGTGGCCTTCCTCGTCGACGAGGTGCGCGGTGAGCACGCTGTGGGGGGTCTGGACCACGTCCCGGAAGAACGGCGGTGGTTCGGGGTTCGCGGACTCGCCGGGGAGGACGCGGCCGTCGAAGCGGTCGCCGAGCAGTTGTGCATAGGCGGCGAAGCGTCGGCCGGTACACCACTTGTCGGTGTCGAAGCGCAGGCCGAGTGCGGTGAGTCCGTCGCGCTCGAACCGCTCGCGGATGGCGGCCCCGTCCTCCGGCGACAGCTCCAGGGCGGCCGGGTCGTCCAGTGGCAACGAGGGCTGGCCGAGGACCGGGGCGATGACGGCCGGTTCCAGCGTCATGCTCAGCGCGAAGTTGCCGGTGAAGCACATCCCCACCGCGCCGACGCCCGGTCCGCCGCACTCGTCGTGCGCGGTCCTGGCCAGCGCGCGCAGCCACACCGCCACCGGACTCGTTCCACCGCCCGCGAACGCCCTGAACTCCTCGCTGACGCAGGCCCGTCCGAGGATCGGCTCGGCAAGCTCGACGGTGGGATACGCCCCGTCGACGCCGAAGAGCGAGGGCACGTAGACGGTGAACCCCGCATCGCGCACCCACCCGGCGAAGCGCACCACGTCGGGGCTGATACCCGGCATCTCGGGCATCACGACCACCGCGGGCCCGCTCCCGGCCACATGGACGGTCTTCGCGCTCCCGGACAGCGAGAGCACGCGTTGCGCAAAGCCGTCCAGCCCGGCGCCGCCGTCGACACCCATGATCTGCGCCCCCAACTATGCGATCGACCGATCGTAATTATTGCGCCACACTACACGACCGATCAATCGCATACAATCGGCGCATGGCCCCGGACACCCCCGACTCCGCCGCGGAATCCCCCGCGCCGCGCGCCGACGGCCGCCGCGCCCGCGGCGACCGGACACGGCACGAAGTCGCCCTGCAGGCAGCCCTGTCCGCGACCGTGCACGGGCTGGACGCCATCACCGTCGGCACGCTCGCCGCCCGGACCGGGCACAGCAAGAGCGGCATCCTCACGGTGTTCGCCAACCGGGAAGCCATCCAGGTCGCCGCCGTCGCCGAGGCCCGCGCCCTGTACCTGCGGCACGTCGTCGAGCCGTCGTGGCCCGCCGCCCCGGGGCGGCCCCGGCTCTGCGCCCTGCTCGACAACTGGGTCGCCTACCTGCGCGACGGCGTCTTCCCCGGCGGGTGTTTCATCACCACGACCTCGGTCGAATACGGCCGCCGCAAAGGCCCCGTCGCCGACGCGGTCCGCGACCTCGTCCGCGAGTGGCTGCACCTGCTGGAGTCCGAACTGTCCGCCGCCGGCAGCCGCTTCCCGGCCGACGACGCCTTCCGCATCGACGCCTACCTGCGCGCTGCCAACACCCGCTACCAACTCTTCGGCGACGATACCGATTTGGACCGCGCCAGACGCCTGTCCCTGGACGTGATCAGCGCCTGACGGCGACGCTCGAAGGAGCCCGCAAACCACCGGCACCGAGACGGGGCCTGCGCCCCTCCCCTGATCGGTGTCGGCCCGACGCACCGCAGCACGACGGGCGGACCGGCGGTCGCCCGGCCGGACGTCGCCGGTACTGTGGCCCCGGCTGCCGTTCGGCTCCACCGTCGATCGCCCCCGGAAACGACCCACGGCGGCCACCGCCCGTCCGGACCCGGCCAGAGCCTTGGTCTCGCTCCGCAGGACGAGCGCGTCGGTGCGGCCCGGACGAGAGGCTCGGGGCCGAGCACGAGGGACCACGCGGCGGACGCCCGCTGCCCGCCGCCGTCCGCCGTGTGCCCCGTCGTCGCTCCCTCAGCGGGCCGGCACCGGTGACGTCACGACGGGCCCGTGTCGGTCCCGTCGCGCCGGGGCACCGCCGCGTCAGCTCGTGGCGGCCTGGAGGTCGACGATCTTCCGGTCGGCCGAGAGGCGGGTGATGGTGATGACCGGCCAGCCCGTCGATTCCCACAGTTCCAGTTCCGCTCCGGACTGGATCTTCTCCACGGTCACCAGGGGCACCCTTTCGGGCCTGTCGCGGTGCACCCACGTGTGTTCGACACCGTCGCAGACCGCCACCTCGGCCCGACCGGGACCCCACACCGAGCTGTGGAGACGGACCATGCGGGGACCGAAGGGAGAAGGGGCTGGGGCGGGCACCGGAACGGAGCAGCGGTACGTGCCCGAGAGGGTCACGAACCCATTGCCGTCGACAGTCCCGGTGGAGTTGAGGAACACCGTCCCGGTGTAACCGGGGGTCGCCGCCGAGGTGGCCGCCTGGGCCGGCACGGCGGCCCAGACGGCCGAGAGCAAGGTGACGGACACAGCCGTGGACAGGGCTGCAGAAGCAAAGCGGCGCAACGAACTTCCCCTCACTGAAAGATGATTGACTTGTCTAGACCTTTCAGCGAGACCGTACCAACAGCCCCTCCGGTGCATCTGTCGCCCCGTCAGGACCTGCCCGGCCCGCCGGCCGGGACTGCCCGATCGGACAGCCCCTTGCCCGGAGCGAGAGCGGGCCACGAGTGCGCATTCGCGCCCGGCCTGGCGGATCAGCGGGCGAAGCACCGGGCCCGCCGGCACGGCGTCGTGGTCGCAGGCACTCGACCCGGCGCACGAACCGACGGCCCCGACCGCCCGGGCCGGCCTGCCGCTGCTCCTCGGGCCCACCACGGCGGTCCGACTGGTGGTCCTGCCCGGACTCCTGCTGGGCGGCCTGCTGACCGGGACCATGACGGCCGCCCAATGGCTGCTGCCGCGGCAGCCTCGCCACTCGCGGCCCGGTGTCGGCGCCCGACGCACACGCAGGGCCTTGTCGAGGGCGACAGGTCGGGGTGATGACCAGGCCGAGGGCGAGGTCCATGGTGTCGATGCCGAGGCCGGGGCGGCGCCGGCAGGGGCGCTCGAAGGTGATCTCGTCGGGACCGAGCACGGGTAAAGTGATCGGCCGAACCACCAGGAGGGGCGCCGATGCGGACACCGACACGGATACGGAGACGGACCGGAACATTGGGAGCCCGGGCGGGCACGGCGCTCGCGGCGCTCATCCTGCTCGGCAGCACCGGAACGGCCGCCGCGGCCGACCCGAGCGCCGCACCGGGCCCCACGGCAGCGTCCGCGGCGAGCGCCGCCGCCGCGCCGACCGGTCAACTCACCGACGGGACGAGCCGGTCCGAGCGCCTGGCCGAGGAACTGCGCAAGAACCCGGTCTACGTCTCGGCCGCCCTGCCGCGCAGGCTGCCGCGCTCGCTCGCCCCGGAGATCGCCGCCGTCGCCGAGCGCACCGGCGTACCCACCTACGTGCTCGCGCTGCCGGACGGCGACGCCGCGCTGCTCGCCCTGGTGCACGACCGGCTCGGCGCGGACGGCCTCTACGTGCTGATCGCCGGCTACGGCCACATCACCGCGTCCGCGTTCGGCGTCGACGTACCGATCGACGACGCCCGCCGGATCTCCCTGTACGGCACCCCGTACGGCGCCGAGCCGCTCGCCGCGTTCAAGAACTTCGTCGACGCCGTCGCCTCCGGCAAGGAACTTGCCGCCGCCAAGGCCGAGGAACTGTACGACCGGTACCACGACAGCGACCGGCGTCGCCTCTACATCAGCTCCACCGACCGGCAGAACCAGAACCTGCTGCTCGGGCTGGCCGTGGTGGTGCTCCCCGGCCTGGTGCTGGCCCTCGGTCTGTACCTCTCCCGCCGCCGGACCCGATCCTCCGGCCCCGGCCCCGGCCCCGTCAGGACGACCGCCGTCAGCCTGACGAAGGAGCCGGCGGCGCCACGCGGTGCCCGAGGTCCGGGCGCCGTGCGGCGCCGCCGCGTCCTGCTGCCGGTGACCCTGCTGGCGACGGCCGCCACCGTGTTCGGCGTGGTGCACTTCGCGCCCACCGCCTTCCCCCAGGTCATCGACAGCCCCGACCTCAACGTCACCCAGGCCGACCTGGACGCCCGCGTCGACGAGATCGCCGCCGGGCTCACGGCCGGCCCGATCTACCAGGACCCGTCCGGCCCCGACGCGCTGAGCTCCGCCGACCTGCCCGCGATCCGGCAGCGGCTCGTCGAACTCGCCCCCAAGGGCCCGGTGCACATCGTGGTCACCCCCACCGACAGCGACGACGAGACCGGACACAACGCCGACCTGCTGCTCGCCCGGATCCACGAACGCACCGGCCGCAACGGCGTCTACCTCCTCGTCGACCCGCTGACCGGCGTGATCGACCTCGACAGCTACGGCACCGGCCTGGACACCCTGCGCCGGTTCGCACGCGTGCCGACCGAGGTCAGGTACGCGTACGGCGAAACCAACGGCCTGAACGTGGCGCCGCGGCTGGACCAGGTGCTGGACGCCGTCGCCGCCGCCGAGCCGAAGCCGGGCCACGATCCCGCGCAACGCCGCACCACGCTGCCCCCGCTGCACGACAACCGGCTGCCCGCCCTGTTCAGCAACGACTTCGGGGGCGGCATCTGGCTCGGCGTGATGCTGCTCGGCGTCCTGCTGTTGCTGTCCTGGGCGGCCCTCGCCACCGCCCGGGCCGTCAGCGGCTCCCGGCGCGCCCGCGCGGCCGGCTCCTCGCCGCAGCACGCCGAGCCCCGGCACACCACCCCGCGGCCGTCCCTGCGGCAACTCCGTGCCTGGGCCGGCGAGGACGCCCGCGAACTCGCCGCGCAACTCGCCGCCGCCGACCAGCACGCACCCGGCCGCACCCGCGCCTGGGACTGCCTGGACGCCGCCGAACTCCTCGCCGACAGCAGCGGGCAGCACCCCGACGAGTCGACCGAGGCGGGCGACCTGGCCGCCGTCGTGGTGCTCGCCCAGGCCGGGCTCGCCGCTCTGCGCGGCCGGCTCCACCCCGCCGTCTGCCGGCTCAACCCGCTGCACGGCGAGGCCACCGGCGGCCGGATCCCGGCCTGGGTCGCCGAGCTCGGCCTCGGCCCCCGGTCCGCGCAGTTGTGCCCCACCTGCCGCGACGCCCTCCACGGCGGCGGCGCCGGCGCCTCGCCCGCCGACCGGGCCGCCCGTGCGGGCCGGGCCCGCGACCGGCTGCTGCACCTGCCCGGGGCGGACGACCGCACCCGGACCGCCTGGGACGAGGCCGGGCAGATCCTGCCGGCCGCCCGCGAAGGGCTCGAAGCACTCATCCTCAGGGCCAGGGAGTCCGCCAGTGTCCAGTGACCGCCCGACCACCCGCCCGACCGCGCACCGCCCGGCCGTCCGCCCCGCCCGCCGCCTGCTCGGAGGGCTGTTCACCGCGCTGCTGACGGCCTGCACGATGCTGCTCGGCACCGGTGCCACCGCCCACGCGGACGGCGCGGGCCCCGGACCGACCGCCACGACGATCGTCGAGGCCCTGGCCACCACCCCGGTCTACGTCGACCCGTCCTTCGCCGCTGCCGTCAACGCCTCACAACAGCGGGAACTCGCCGACCAGATCGCCGCGACCGGGCTGCCGATCAAGGTGGTGCTGGTGCCGCTGAAGAAGGGCGACGCGTTCGACGGCAGCGCCAAGTCCCTGGCCGCGGTGGTCCAGGAACGCCTCGGCCAGCCGCAGCTGATCCTGCTCACCAACGACGAGTACCTGAGCTGGCTCCAGGGCACCGAGTGGCCGAACGACACCCACCAGACCCGCGACGCGGCCATGGCCGTGGGCATGCTCAAGGAACTCAAGGACGCCGGACTGGCCGCCCGCGTCGGCCGGGCCGTCGAACTGATCCGGACCGGCCGGGGCACCGAGGTCTACAAGGCCGAGGCCGCACGGGCCGACCGCGAGTACTCGGCCCGCCCCAAGGTGAAGGAGAAGGCCGCCGACTCCTCCTCCGGGGGCTCGGGGGCGCTGCTCGCGGTCGCCGCGGCGCTGGTCCTCGCCGTCGCCGGCGCCGCCTTCCTGGTGCTGCGCCGCCGCTCGCCCCGGCACACCGCCTTCACCTTCCCCGACGCCGTCTTCGCCGCCGACCGGGCCGCCGACGAGGCCGGACTGCGCCGGCAGGCCGCCGCCGAGGTGCTCGCCCTCGGCGAGGCCGTGGACGGCGCCGACGGGGCCACCACCCCCGGCCTGGGCCGCGCCCTGGACGCCTACGACGCGGCCGGCCGGGTCCTGGACGCCGCCCGCGGGATCCCCGACCTGGCCGGCGTGCTCGCCCTGGCCGCCGAAGGACGCTCCGCGCTCGCAGCCGGACCGCGGCTCCCGCTGTGCTTCTTCGACCCCCGGCACGGCGCCGCCGTCGGCCGCACCACCTGGCGCCCGCTCGGCCGCCGGGAACGCGTCGACGTCGCCGTCTGCGAGGACTGCGCCCAGTCCCTGCGCGCCCGCCGCGCACCCCAGGTGCTCGCCGTCCGCGACCAGGGACGCACCGTCCCCTACTTCGAACTGCCCGCCGACCGCAGCCTCTGGGCCGCCACCGGCTACGGCTCGCTGCTCTCCGGCCCCGACGACACCCTCGCCGCCCGGGTCGGCACCGGCGAGTTCAGCCGCGCGCGGCGGCAGTCCGAGGACTGAGCCCGGAAAGTCCTCCGGCGGAGCGCCGGTTCCCGGCGGAACCGGCGCTCCGCCGTTCCGCCGTTCCGCCGTTCCGCCGTTCCGCGGTTCCGCCCCGTCGGCGCGCCGTCGACGGCGTCGCGGTGCCGGCGGCGCGCGAGCTGGTGATGAACCCGGCAGCCTGACGACGGCCACCGCACCGCCCGCCCGGGGTGCCGCGGGGGCGCCTACCGCCGGGCCGTGGGTCCGGACAGCCGGAGCGCACCGGGGGGGACGATCCGACCCGTCCCCCGCGCCGCTCACCTGCTCCGGCCCCCTCCTCGTCGGCCTGCCCGACCGGGTGCTCGCGGCCGGCCGCGGCACCGATCTGAGTACGGATGCTCAGGAGCCGGGCCGGGTCCCGCGCGTACGGTGGCGGTACGAAGCAGGGGGTGGGGGTTGTCCGGCAAGGCGTGGATGAAGGCGGCTCTGGTCGCGGTGGCGGGTATCGCCGGCGCGGTCGGGTTGATGTTCGTGCTCCAGATCGGTGTGTGGTGGTCCCTCGGGTCCGAGGACTACTACTCCAAGCCCGGGCCCGAGATCGTCCGCCGTACCCCGGAGCAGTTCCAGGCGCTCAGCGAGCGGACCGTCCAGGACACGCTGGGAAGCCTGAGCCCCGGCCTGATGCTGAGCGACAGGGGCTGTACCGTCGACCGAGACGAGCCGCGCTCGGACGGCACGCTGAGCAAGCTGTCCACTTTCGACCGGCGGTTCACCGCCCGGACCAGGATCAGCGCGTCCCATCGGCAAGAGCTCAAGGAGCGCGTCGAGGCCGCGTGGCGACTGCACGGCTACCAGCCGGAGTCACCGATCTGGACTCCGAGCAGTCCGGCCGAGGGCCCGGACTACCTCAGCACCGAGACCCCGGAGGGGATCGGTGTGTGGGTCGCGCTCTCCCCGGAACCGGACGGGACGATCACCCTCACCATGTCCGTCAGCGGCACCGGCGTCGCGTGGGCTCCGGAGTACGCCCGCCCGCTCTCGCCCCTGCGACCGGACACCGAGGATGCCTACTGGTCGCACTGAGCCGAGCACATCCCTCGCCGACGTGCCGGCAGGTTCGCGACCTCTGCGCCTTCACCCGGCCGCCCACCCCGATGTCCCGGCCGGGGTGATCCGACGTCGGCTCCACCACGATCCGGGCGACGACGCGCGACGACCCGGCGGACAGCGGACGTGTACCTGTTACCCGCCGGACCGGGCGGGCGGCGTCCCCGGGCCGTTGCACCCGTCCCCGAGCGAACCGTCCCGAGCGCCGCTGCGGCCGTGTCCGGCCCGGGCGCAGCCTCCGGCCGCCGGGTCTCAGGGAGCCGAACGGAGGTGCCCCGGTTGCCCTTGGCGGGGGTGGTCGCCCCGGCCTGGCGTGCGCGCCTCGGGGCGGTCACGGCGAGTGGATGGTGGCGCGGGCGATTGCGGACGGTCGGGGGTGCGGTCGTCGAGGAGGGCTTGGCCGAGGGGGGTGAGGGTGTGGCGGACGCCGGGGCCGGTGCGTTCGGTGGTGAGCAGGCCGGCGGCGCGCAGGACGCCGGCGTGGTGGCTGGCGGTGGCGGCGGAGGTGCCGGTGCGGCGGGCGAGTTCGGCGGTGCCCGCCGGGTCGGCCGCCGCGTGCAGGGTGCGGGCGCGGGTGGTGCCGAGCAGGGCGACGAGCGCGCCGTCCGGCCCGTCCGCGGCGGCCGAGGACCAGATCGCGCGGTAGGTGGTGAGGTCCGGGGCGAGCGGGTAGTGCAGGACGAGGGGGTGGTCGAGGCCGCGGTTGTCGGTGAGGGCCATCGGGTCGGGCCAGAAGAAGGTGGGGACGAGCATGACGCCGGCGCCGCGCAGCCGCAGGTCGGCGTCGACGGGGCAGGGCAGCGTCAGCACCGGTGACTGCCACCGGATGTCGGGGTGGAGGCTGTCGAGCAGTCCGTCCAGGCCGCGGTCGGCGGCGAGGGTGGCCCGCCGGGCGCGGTCGGTGTGCGCGGCGGCCAGGAGCTGCGACCAGTACGGGGCGACCGCGAAGGCGTGGTACTCGCGCAGCCGGCGGTCGACCAGTTCGCGCCACTCGCGTTCGCCCCGGTGCAGTTCGTAGACCCACCGGGGTGCTGGGGGGCGCGTCCTGCTGAGGGTGCGCAGGTCCGCGCTCCACCGTCGGCCGGGCAGTGACCACGTCTGCTCCAGGCTCTCCGGCAGGGTGTGGCTGCCGGCGTGCAGCAACGCTTCCGCGGCCTCCACCGTGCCGACCGGCGTAGCCAGGTCGAACAGCACCCGCTGTTCGGGGCGGATGCTTCTGCGGGTCCGACTGCGCCACCCCGCCAACGCCACGCCGCCTGCCTCGCGGGTCTGCACCAGCGACAGGCTCAGGAGCGACTCGGCGAGCGGGTCGGGTGCCCGCGCGATCCGGACCCTGGTCAGGTCGTCGTGGGTGAAGTGGATCCGCAGCAATTCCGCCCCTTCCACCGAACATCGGCAGGGGTGCCGCGGCGTCCCGGCCCCGTTTCCCCTCTGCGTCCCTACGACCACCGTAGGCGGGACGGCGTGGCAGGAGCGGGGCGTTGCCCGGCTCTGACCGGATCGTTCCGCGGCACGGACATTGCGTGTCCGAACCGGGAGACAGGGGCCGCTGGGTAGCCGGAGAGCAGCCGGGCAGCCGGGCGGGCGGAGTGCGGCCAGGCGGTCGCGCGGCACCGCCGCCCGGGGCACCCGGGCGGCGGCGGGGGGCGACCGCCTGGCCGCCGCCCCGGGCCCGTCGCGGCCGACGATGGTTCAGGGCGACAGCGTCCTGCTCGCCAGCACCCCGCCCCGCGCGTCGTACGCGGCGATCCGGATGCCCCCCAGCGGGTAGCCGCCCGGGCCGCTGGAGCCCTTGAGGGCGGGCCCCCAGAAGACGCCGCTCGCGAATCCCGGGTCGCCGGAGAGCGAGGCGACGGTGGCCCAGTGCGCCTGGCCGTCCAGCTCGATGGCCATCGCGGCCACCCGTCCGGGCCCCTGGTACACGAGGTTGTACAGGCCCTCCCGGTACTCCGGGGACGACCCGAGGTACTGCACGGTGATCTGGGTCCCGCCCGACGCCCAGGAGTACCCGCCGCACCCCTGACCGTCCTTGTACGCGACGGGATCGTGGATGCAGACCTCCTGGTCCCCCAACTGCATCCACCAGCCGTCACGGCCCATCGGCAGCCGCTGACCGACCTCCACGACCACGGGCTCCGGCGCCGGACCCACCGGCGCCGCCAGCGGCTGCGAGGCCGCCACCACGGTACGCGTTCCGTCCCGCGCGGACAGCGCCGCTCCCGTGCCGGCGACCACCACGAGCGCAGCCGCCGCGGCCACCACCCCCAGCGCCAGGCGCCGGCCGCGGCGCTGGCGTCGCACGTGGACCTGCACGCCACCGCGGGGCCACTCCCCCACCGCGAGCCGGCCGGCCTCCTCCCGCAGCGCGCCGCGCACCACGTCCTCGGTGTCCATCACCTGTCGTCTCCGTCCGTGCCCTCGATCGTCGAACCGGTCCCCACCGCGTACAGCGCCAGCGCCGGATGCCCGCGCAGCTTCGCCAAACCCCGGCTGGCCTGGCTCTTCACGTTGCCGGCCGAGCAGCCGAGCACCTCGGCGACCTGGTGCTCACTCATGTCCTCCCAGTAGCGCAGCACGACGACGGCACGCTGGCGCGGCGGCAGTTCCGCCAGCGCCTGGAGCAGCATCGAGCGCTCCTCGACGTCGCGGTGGCCGACGTCCTTGGTGTGCGCCCGCTCGGGGAGGACGGGCACGAGCAGCTGCCTGACCCGGCGGCGCCGGTGGCGGCTCAGGTTGTTGTTCACCAGGGCGCGGTGGACATAGGCGTCCGGCTCTTCCAGCCCACTGATCCGCGACCAGCTCCGGAACACCTTCGCCAGGGTCGCCTGCACCACGTCCTCGGCCTCGTGGTGGTCGCCCGTCAGCAGGTAGGCGGTGCGAACCAGCCGCCGCCACCGCGTGGCGGCGAACCCCTCGAAGCCGAGCTCCCGCACCCCCGGGCCGCCGCCGGCGGCCACCGGTTCGGCCCCTGGCCCCGGGTCCGAGTCCGCTTGGGCGGCCGGCCGGGACCGGCCGTCCACCGGTACGGGTATTGCACTCGTGGTCATCCCATTCCTCTCCGCGGTCCGCGCGAGGGCCCCACCGGGCCGTCGCTCCGCCCTACTCACCCCCGCGCCGCCGCAAAGGTTGCACGTCGACGCCGAGTCACCGTGGCCGGGGTTGGGCTGCGACCGGCTCGGTCTCTCGGGCCGGCCGAGCGCGTCACGGGGTTGTGCCGGTCAGCCGGTTCGGCCGAGGCGGTGGAAGGTCCACGCACGCGAAGAGCGGCCCGGCCCCGCGGACGAGACCCCGGCGGCCACCACACCAGCATCGCCGGCCGGTGCGGAGCGGAGACAGCCACCCGGGAGGCCGGCGGACAGAGCGAGCGGAGCGGGCCGTCACCGGCTTCCCGGTGACGGCCCGCAGGCAACAGCGGCTACTGCACGTCGGCGGGACAGAGGCCGAAGTCCCGGTACCCGTTCGGCGCGTTGTTCTCGGCGAACAGGGTCACGACGCCGCGCTCGTCGTGCACGGGATCGACGACCAGCCGCCACCGGGTGGCGTTGGCCGGGTTGGTTCTGTACACCCACTGGCCGCCCTCGTTGGCGGGCCGGTAGTGTTCGGCGATCGCCCTGACACAGCGCGTGACCTGCCCGGCATTGATGTCCGCGTTGGGGCCGGGGCCATGGCCCGCGTCGATGTGCCGCAGCCCGTATCCGGCGTTCGGGCCCGTGTGCACACCGCACCGCAGGTACACCCGGCGGGCGGCGCCGTCACCTGGGGGGAGGGCGTCGTAGATCGTCGAGACGATCCTCGCGGGGTCGTTGGCCGGGCAGGAGTTCGCCGGGACCCTTTCGGCGACCGCCTGGGCCGGTGATGTCTGCAGCACGAGCGCGCCGGCGACCAGCATCAGGGCGCCGCCGAGATTCCTGAGGGACATGCGCGTACCTCCTACCGGTACAGGGGAGTTGGCAGCCCGCGGCCATCTGGTCCGCGTGTCGTTCCGGCCGCCACACGTCGAGTGTCCGCGCCCGCCCGTGGACCGCTCCTCCGGTGAGGCATTCGGGTGGTCCTGTCCGGCAGCCCTGCCAAGCCGCCGGCCGGGCTCGACATCGCCCGCTCGACTGGACACTTAGTCCAGATTAGACATACAGTCCAGCTCATGGGATCCATCGATGAGGGCATGGATCCGCGGGTGCCGACGTGAGCGCCGGTGCGGGCCGTCCTCCCGACTCGACGAGGCCGGCGTCGTCGCCGACCGGCACGCCACGCCTGTCGTCACTGGCGCCCCCGAGACCGGCGACACACCCGTCGGTCTCCTACCCGAAGGGCCCGTCGATCGACCGGACGGGGCGATCACGGTCGCCGGCCTCACGGGCGTCGGCGCCGTGGACGCGGCACTCGCCTCGGCCGTCCTGCGCGAGCCGGCCCCGCCGGCCCGGTGATCAGCATGTCCGCCGGCGCCGGCCACCACAGGCACGGGCAGCGGCCCGGCCGATGACGACCGAGTTGTTCGGAAGGAAACCGCAATGACGAGCCACGCCGCCGAGGCTTGGAACGGATCTGGTGGGAGTGGGCATGGAGTTTGAGCTGGTCGAGGTGTTCGGAACCGGGCCCCTGACCGGGGGGCCGCTCGGCGTGGTCATGCTTGACACAACGTGTGACGACGCGCTGATGCAGCGTCTGGCTGCCCGCCTGGCCATGCCGGAGACCGTCTTCCTGCGCAGCGGTGACGACGGGGAGGTGGATGTGCGGATCTTCACTCCCTATGTGGAGTTGGGCTTCGCGGGTCATCCGCTTGTGGGGGCGGCCGCCGTGGCGGTGCAACGGGGGCTGGCCACGCCTGGCTGGGTGGCCATGCGCACGCGCAGCGGGATCGTTCGCGCGCGTGTGGAACCGGGAGCGGACAGCGCGGTTCTGGAGGAACGGCTCTGTCGGGTGGGTCCGCCCGTCGTGCCGGACCTCGTGTGCGACGCAGTGGGGCTTGCTTCGGATGCGGCCGCGGGGCCGGTGCGCCTGGCATCGGCCGGACTCGGGTTCGTCTGCCTCCCGGTGAGTGTCGCCGACCTTGAATCTGCCCAAGCCCTGCCGCTCGAGGTCGCGGCGCTCGCCGAGCGGGTTCCTGGACTGCCCGACGTTTTCGGGGTGGCAGTGTTCGTTCCGCAGTTGCCTGAGGTTCGCTCTCGGGTCTTCGTTCCCGAGCCGGTGTGCGCGGAGGACCCGGCCACCGGCTCGGCCGCGCTGGCAGTGGCGGGATGGCTTGCGCACCAGGGGCGGCCTGAGGAGTCGCTGGCGTTCGACATCGTCCAGGGCACGGCCGAACTCGGCTTTGCCAGAATGCAGGTGAACGTTCGCCGGCAAGCCGATCGAGGTCTGCTCGCAAGCGTAGGCGGAGGAGTGCGCACCTTGTTCCGGGGGCCGCTCATGCTGGACGAGACGACTGACCGGGCCTGAGGCCTGCCGCAGGAGTCCGGAGCGCGGCGGGCGGACCGAACCGGCCGGCGGTCACATCACGGCCTCACTGCCCTCGGCCGGGGCCGCGACTCCTGACCGGCGCGCTCGCAGCCCTCGCGGAAGGCGGCCAGTTCCTCGGCAGTCGGAGGATCCGCGCCCGGCCTGGTGCAGGTGATGGCGGACACCAGCGACGCCTCGTCCAGCAGCTCGCCGAGGACGCGGGTGTCGATGCCGCGCAGGCGGTCCGCGTTGTCCGGGCCGAGCAGCCCCCGGCGGTGCAGGGCGTCGAGCAGACCGGCCATGAAGGCGTCGCCCGCGCCCACGGTGTCCGCGACCTCGACGGGCACCACCGGCCGGGTCACCCTCCCCTCCCGGCACAGACCCACCGAGCCGGTCCCACCCCGGGTGACCACGACCACGGCCGGACCCAGGGCCAGCCACTCGCGGGCCACGTCGACGACGTCCTGACCGGGGCGGAGCCAGGCGAGGTCCTCGTCACTGGCCTTGACCACGTCGGCCGACGCGACGAGCGACTCGATCCGGGCCCGCGCCTCCTCGGGGTGCCCCATGAGCGACGGGCGGCAGTTGGGATCGTACGAGACCGTGCAGCGGCCGCGGGCGCGCTCCATGAGGCGACGGACCATGCCGGCACCCGGCTCCAGCGTCGCGGCGATCGAGCCGGTGTGCAGGCACGCGCTCCGGGCCAGCAGGCCGTCCGGCTCCGGACCGTCGAGGTGCCACGTGATGGCGAACTCGTAGGTCGCGCCACCCGAGTCGTCCGTGCGGGCGATCGCGGTACTGGTGGGGTGGTCGTCCATCACTCCCCCCACCAGGGCGACACCGCTGCCCGCGAGATGGGCGGCGAGCTGCGCGCCGTGGGGGTCCTGCCCGAGACGGGTGAGCAGCGCCACGGGGTGGCCCAGGCGGCCGAGGCCGACCGCGACGTTGGCCGGGCTGCCGCCCGGATGCGCGGTGGTGGCGCCCTGGACGGACCTCACCAGGTCCATGACGGCTTCGCCGACGACAGTGATCACGTTCGGTCCTCCGGGGGGGGTGGGGATTTCGGTCCGGCGAGGTGTCAGATCGGCTTCCGGCGCAGGGCCTCGGCCATCGAGGGTTCCACGGGGAGACGGGGGATCAGGGTGGCCTGCACGGCGTGGTAGACGTCCGGCTTGCCGGGCCAGACGGTCGCGGCGGGCGTGTTCCACGGGGTCAGCTCGTGGTGCCAGCTGCCGTGTGCGCGGTCGAGGAACGCCTCCTCGGCGTACCGCCACCACGTGCGGTACCAGTACTCGTACTCGGCCCTGCCGGTGACCCGGTGGAGGACGGCGGCGGCGGCGATCGCCTCGGCGGCGACCCAGTGCATGCGGACGCGCACGGCCGGCTCGCCCTTCCAGTCCACGGTGTAGACGAACCCGGGCCGGCCGTCCACGTGCCAACCGTCGCGGACGCCGGCGGCGAACAGCGCTTCGGCGTCGTCGAGCAGCCAGGCGGGAGGGTTCGGCAGGCTCGCGCGCAGGGCGACCATCAACCGGGCCCATTCGAACCAGTGGCCGACGGTGCCCCCGTACGGGCGGAACGGGTCGTCGGGCCGGTCCTCGTTGTACTCGTACAGGGGGGTCCAGTCGGTGTCGAAGTGCTCGATCACGCGCCAGTCGGCGGCGCGGGCGTGCTCGTGGACGATGTGCCGGACGATCCGCAGGGCCCGCTCGTGCCAGATGCTCTCACCCGTGACGTCGCCGGCCGCGAGGAACGCCTCGACGGCGTGCATATTGCTGTTGGCGCCACGGTAGGACTCGCACGCGCGCCAGGGCAGGTCCCAGGACTCGACCAGGCGGCCCCGCTCCTCGTCCCAGAAATGGCGCTCGACGACACCGAGTGCGTCCGTCAGCAGCTCCCGGCCTCCGGGGCGCCCGGCGGCGGTGGCGCCGGCGGCGGCCAGCACGACGAAGGCGTGGGCGTAGGCGGACTTGTCGGTGGTCAGCGGGCGGCCGTCGCGGTCCACACCCGTGTACCAGCCTCCGTGTTCGCGGTCGCGCAGGAGGGTCGCCAGGGAGGCGATGCCGTGGTCGACCAGTGCGGCCGCGTCCCGGTCGCCGAGCAGGTGGGCGAGGGCGAACACGTGGGTCATCCGGCAGGTGATCCACGTGTGGACGAGGCCGTCCTCCTGCGCCCTTCCCCGGTCGTCCAGCCAGCCGAAGCCCCCGGCGGGCAGCCGCGCACCGCGGGCGAACTCGAGCAGCCTCTCCTGTTCCGCGCGGAGCCAGGCGTCATCGCCCGGCCGGGGGGTGCTGGAGGTCTCGCTGGACATCGTTCTCCTCGATCGTGCTGGGTGCGGTTAGACAACGTTGTCAGAGCGCGGTGGGTAGCATCACCCGCCTTCCCTCGGACTGTCAACAGCGGAAGGACGCCAGGCAGGCAGGACGCGGGGAGGTCAGCACACCGCGCGCGGCGGGGCGCTCAGAAGCGAAGTTCGCCCGAGCCGCGCAGGACCAGCCGGGTGGGGATCTCCAGCCGCTGGGCCTGGGCCCGTTCGCCGCGCATGCGGCGGAAGAGGAGCTCCGCGGCCATCCGCCCCATCAGCATGGGGTCCTGGGCCACCACGGTGACCGGCACGGGGAGCATGTCGGCGAGCTCGAAGTCGTCGAAGCCGACGAGGGCGGTGCGTCCCGGGCGGGTGGCCAGGCTGCGGAGCACGGCGACCGTGGTCCGGTTGTTGCCGCACATGAGCGCGGTCACGGCATCGGGCCCGGACAGCATGCGGTCGAGGGCGAGGTGGATGCCCACAGGTTCCGGCCGGCCCATCGCGAGCCACGCCTCGTCGACCCCGTGGCCGGCCTCCGCCATGGCCTGCCGGTAGCCGGCGAGGCGTTCGGCCGCAGTGAAGATTTCCGGGTCGTCGCCGAGGTAGCCGATCCGCCGGTGGCCCTGCCGGATCAGGTGTCCCACCGCTTCCGCCGCGCCGCGGCGGTTGGCGGCCAGAACGGTGTCCACGGTCAGGCCGTTCATCGGCCGGTCGATGCTGACCACCGCCGTGCCCGCGGCCAGTTCGGGGGCGAGGAAGCCGTGGTCGGCCGCGGTCGGTACGACGATCAGGCCGTCCACCCGACGGGCGCAGAAGTCGAGGGTCAGCTCCCGTTCGCGGGCCGGGTCCTCGGCGGACGAGCCCGTGAACAGCAGGGACCCGTGGGAACGCGCCACCTCCTCGACCGCCCTGCTGAGCTGCGCGTAGAAGGGGTCGGCGAGGTCTTCCAGGATCAGCCCCACGCAGCTGGTGCGACTGCCCTGGCGGAGGAGCCGGGCACCGTCGTTGCGGCGGAACCCCAACTCCCTGATCGCGGCGTGGACCCGGTCGGCGGTCTCCTCGCTGACGCCCGGCTCACCGTTGACGACGCGTGACACCGTCTTCAGTCCCACTCCCGCGGCAGCGGCCACGTCCTTCATGGTCGGCCGTGCGGGAATCTCGGAGCCCGTCCGCTCCGCCCTGTCCGGCATCACTCCAACCGCCCTTCCGGAGTCTCGTCCATCCTGTGATCCTACTGACAGCAGCAGCATTTGGACAACGTTGTCACAACGATCCGCGATGGCCGGCGGCCCAGTACAGCGCCCCGATCATCGGTTACGCCTGAGTAGAACGCGGCGGACCTCGGCCGCCTCCGTGACGGACTCCTCGCTCTGGTCGACCACCCACGCGCCGTCCTCCTCGACCAGGCGCAGCGCGCGGTGGTCGAGGTCCTCGGGCGTGCTGCGGGGGAAGGTGACGAACGCTCCGTAGCCGGCGGGGTGGGTGCCGGGGCCTGCGGGCACTCTGATGATGTCGTTGGCGCCGGCCGTGACGGGACCGGCCGGTGTCGAGCCGTCGGCGTAGGTGGGCGGCTTCACCGGGGTGGCGGTGGGCGGCGGGGTGGTGCGGGTGGTGACGCAGTCGGCGACGGTGCCCCCGCGCAGGAGGGCCGAGCTGAGGGTGCAGGCGGCCTGCCAGTCACCGTGGTTGGCCGCGTCCTGGTAGTTCTGGGCGACGGCGGCCAGCGCGGCCTGGGTGGCGGTGGGGATCGGGGCCGGCATGGGGATGGGCGCGAGGTTCTTCTCGGTGCCGGTCGAGGCGCAGCCGGCTGCGGCGAGCAAGGCGGCGGCGAGGGCAAGGGCCCGGGCGGTGTGTTTCGTCATCAGGTGGTCGCCTTATGCGTCTGGGCGCCGCCCTCGCCGGCGGCGCGCTGGTCTTCGCCGAACTCCTCCTCGGTGTCCGGCACGGTCTTGGGCAAGGTGTCGGGGTACTGCGGCAGTTCGAACGGTGGGACGTCGAACTACACGGTATCGCTGCCGAATTGGTGGTCGCGGCCGATCGACCGCCACCCTTCGGCGGTCGGTCTTCGCCCGATGAGCCGGCGCACCGCGTGGAGGCTCCGCACCGGACGGCCCCGATCACCTGACCGACAGCCCATGACGATCGGCCGACCTGGCGCGTCGCGGGAGAACACCACCCGACCGGACTGTCGGTGGCACGGGCTACTGTCGCGGGACGAGGCACGACGACACGGGGGGCACACCGGTGGGAATCGACGGGAGCGGGGAGCCCGGTGGCTCCTGGACGTGGCCGGCGGGGCTCACCGACGGGCCGAGCCGGACGTTGCTCGCAGCCGGCGAGCTGTCGTGGTGCTACGCCTATTTGGACTTGCGAGCCACGTCGGCCGGGCCTCCGGAACCGGCTCTCGGCCGGGACTGGGCCGGGGCTGAGGGCGGCGAGGCGCTCTTCGTCCTGGGCGAAGCCCGGTACTCGGCGGCCGGCGAGGACATCGCCGTCCTGCTCGACGGTGCGAGCGGTGCGGTGTACCTGGCCTGCCCCGACGGGAGCGGTGCGCTCCGGCGGGACCTGCTGGCCAGCAGTCCGCGCGCCCTGATCGACCTGGCCATTGTGGTGGAGGCCGTCACGCTGGCCGCCACGGGCGCCTACGAACGGGACGAGGGCGAGAGCGTGGCGCCGTACGGGCCCGCGACCGTCGACACCGCCGTCCGGCTCGGACTGCAGGAACTCGGCGAGGCCGACCCGGACCTCTGGCAGCGCACCGACGGGCGGCCCGCCCACTGGGAGACCGCCCTGCGGATCCGTGCGCTCGCGTGGGGCGCCGAGCCGCGGACAGCGGACGGGGCGCCGTACCTCGTCGGACCGGACCTGGTCGAGGACCTCGCGGAGCTCGCCGGCGCAGGAACCGTCCGCCGCTTCCTCCCCGACGAACTTCCCGACCGGCTTGTCCACGCCCCGACCCGGCAGCTGCTCACCGAGATCGGCCTGCCGGTCTGCGCCCGCGGAGCCCTGACGGTGGCCGCCGAAGGGCCGCTGGTCACCATGGCGCAGTCCTTCCCCGACGTCTACGCGGACGACGGGGAGGAGTCGACCGCCCGCCCGCACCAGGGCGAGTACCTCGCGCTCGGCGGCTGGACGTACGACCTCGAAGCCGCCCTCGACGGCGCCACCGGGCGGATCGAGCTGCCGGACTGGCACGACGAGGACCAGCCCGCCCCCTACCTGCACCGGGACCTGGCCACGCTGCTCCACGTCCTGTGGACCTTCGAGCGGCTGCGCCTCGAACGCCGCCGCTCGACCGGCCTCGGGGCGTCGCCGTGGGCCGTCTTCCGGCCCCGTGACCTCCTCGACGGTGTCGCGCAGTCCGTCCTGCGGGCCCTCGACCCTCAGGCATGGGCCACCGAGGACCAGTTCTGGCCGACGCGCGCGGACGACTGCCACATGGGAGAGCTGATCGAATAGCGGCCACGGCCGTCCGGCACGGAGCACGCTGGACGGCCCCACACCCTCGCGGCACGAGGCAGTACCCCGTGGATCAGACGGTCGCCGGGAGGGGCCGGAGACCGGGGCACCTGCGCGGCCGACGTCAGCCGACGGCTCTCACACCAGGGCTGACAGCAACAGCAAGGGCAACATCAATGGGCGTCTACGTGGCGGTCAGAGGGTGGCTGGAGTGCGATCCTCCATCTGCTTCCCCGTCAGGTCCCGGCGCAGCAGTGCCGCCTGGCGTCGGGCCACCGGGTGCCACAGAAGGCGCCACACCATGGAGGCGGGCAGGCCGTCCTGGGCTGCCAGCGCGCCGAGTTCCAGGTCCAGGTCCAGGTCCATGGAGCGAAGAGTAGACCGGTGATGGTCCGCACGTAGCCGACCTGGCTGCCCGGGCAGAGTCCGGTGAACCGGGCCGTGGTGTTGTACCCACGGGATGCGGGTCTGCCGGTGTGCTGCTGTGCCGGTTCGGCGCTCGGGTCTGAGGCCACGTCAGACCCATTCCGCTCCCGCCTCCTCCGGGGCCGGCGGAATCGAGAGACTTGCGGAAGTCGAATCCAATCATTTCGTCCGGGCCGCGGGCCCCCGCTAGCCTTTCTGCCATCTGCGCACCCTCATCGTGCGTCCGGCCTGTAGTCGCGCCCTCGCCAAGCGGGCGCCGCAGAATTCGGGTTCAGCCGGCGAGCGTTCCCGGCCGAACCCCGGTGCGTTCTCCAGCGCGAATGACATCTCCATGACCAGGGGGGTAAATGAAACACGTTCGAATACGCCATCGGATCATCATCCCGGCATTCGCGGTAATGACCGTCACGGGGTCCGCCGTACTGGTACCGCCGGGAGAGGCGGTGGCCGTGTCCGGGCCCACCGATCATGTCGTCTTCTGGAACAAGGTCCTGCTCGACGCGTACCGGCAGACTCGCAATACCGGTCCCGGGCCTCTGGCGCACGCGGGAGCCGTGATGCACACGGCGATCTGGGACGCGGTGGACTCCGTCACGCCCGCCGCCGATCGCCGGTTCCGTCCGTACCTGACCGTGGTGCCGGCTCCGGGTACCGCCTCGGTCGAGGCCGCGATCGACCAGGCCGCGCACGACACCCTGACCGGGCTCTTCCCCGGCTTCAACCCCGGCCACGACTTCGCCGCCGACTTCGACCAGGCCCTCGCCACGGCACGCGCCACCATCCCGGCCTCCGTCACCGTCACGGCCCGCAACCAGGGAGCCGCTGTCGGAAGCGAGGTGGCCCGGGTCGCGGTCGGGAACCGGCCCAGCACCACACCCGCCTGGGACCCGTCCTACACCCTGGACAACGTGCCCGGCGCCTGGCGGCCCACGGACTCGGGGCAGTCGGCCCCGGTCAACCCCAACTGGGGCCGGCTCGCTCCGTTCGCCATGACCTCCGGCGCGCAGTTCCGTCCCCAGCCTCCCGCGCAGGCCACCTCCTACGCGGCGCTGCTGGCCGACCCCGCCTACGCCTCGCAGGTCAACGAGGTCAGGTCCCTGGGCTCGGCCACTTCCACCACCCGCACCGCCGATCAGACCAAACAGGCGTTCTTCTGGGCCAACGACGTCGACGGCACCTACAAGCCGCCCGGCCAGCTGTTCGACATCACCCAGACGGTCGCCCAGCAGAAGGGGCTGACCCAGACGGAGAACGCCAGGCTGTTCGCGCTGGTCGCAGTGGCGCTGGCCGACGCCTCGATCGTCGCCTGGGACGCCAAGTACGCGAGCAACATCGACCTGTGGCGCCCACAGAGCGCGATCCGGCTCGCGGACCCCAGCACCAGCCCGGCCATCACCCCGGACCCGGCCTGGCAGCCCCTGTCCGTCAACCGGGCGGGCCAGCGCTTCAGCCCGCCCTTCCCCGCCTACATCTCCGGACACGCCACCTTCGGCGCGGCCTGGGCCGGGGTGATGCGCGGCATCTTCGGTGACCAGGTCACCTTCACCGCCACCACCGACGACCCTCAAGCGGTGGGGGCCACCCGCACCTTCACCACCTTCACCGCCGCAGCCCTGGAGGACGCCCTGAGCCGTATCTACCTCGGCGTGCACTACCGCTGGGACGCCGACGCCGGAGTGGCGGCGGGCAACTCCCTGGGCGCCTACGTCCGCGGCAACGTTCTCACCCCGGCACCCGCCTACGTTCCCGGCACCGGATGGACCTTCGCGGGAATCGCCGACTACGACGGCGACGGATACGCCGACACCATCGCCCGGGACGACGCGAGCGGCAGCCTCTACCTCTTCCCCGGGGCCGGAGACGGATACAGCAGCCGGGCGCGCGTCGAGATCGGAACCGGCTGGAACAACGTCACGTTCGCCGGTGTCGCGGACTACACCGGCGACGGAAAACCCGATGTCATCTCCCGCAACAACGGCAACGGCAACCTCTACGTCCACCCCGGGACCGGTGGGACGGGCCGCTTGGCCGCAGGCGTCGAGATCGGCTTCGGCTGGCAGGACTTCACCTTCGCGGGAGTCGCCGACTACACCGGCGACGGAAAACCCGATGTCGTCACCCGCAACAACGGCAACGGCAACCTCTACGTCTACCCCGGGACCGGCGGCACCGGCCAGGTCAACCCCGCCGCACAAATCGGCGCCGGCTGGCAGGACTTCACCTTCGCAGGTGTCGCCGACTACACCGGCGACGGAAAACCCGATGTCGTCACCCGCAACAACGGCAACGGCAACCTCTACGTCTACCCCGGAGCCGGCGGCACCGGCCAGGTCAACCCCGCCCGCGAGATAGGCAACGGCTGGTGACCTACTGAGCCGGCCCGGCGTCGGGAACGGACGGTCCGACCGAGTCGCTCAGCGGCGTCAGGTGCCGGGCCGGGCCGGGACGAGCCGGGCGCCGGGCCGGTCCGTCGGACGTCCCGGCAGCCCGCTTCGCTTCCTGCAGAGCGGGCTGCCGGCCCACGGGCGGTCGGACGGACTACCTGACGTGAGCCTGGTCGGTCTCCGGCACTTTCGCGACCCGCCTGTCTCCGGGACCATCCAACGGCCGCGAAGCCGGCGCCGGACGGCGCGGCGGTCTTGCCGGCGGCGTCGTCCGTGATCGCCGTGTCGGGCCGCCGTGTGCCGTGGTTCACGGGCTGTGCTCGGTCACGGCCGGGTGGCCAGCCAGAGGGCCACGGCCGCGGTCACGACCAGTCCGGCGTTCAGTGCGATCCGACGGTCCTCGCCCCTCAGGTGGACGGCGATCGCGCCGGTCTGCAGGAGTACGAAGCCGATCGCCGCGGCCGGCGCCAGCGAGGGAGCGACACCGGTCAGCGGCGGCAGGACCAGGCCGCTCGCGCCGAGTATCTCGACCGCCCCGAGCGCCCTGAGAACCGGCAGGGGTGTGCGGTCGACCCAGGCCATCATCGGCCGGAGCTGGTCACGGCTGCGGATCGCCTTCAGCATGCCCGCGTAGAGGTAGAAGAGTGCGAGCGGTGCCGCGACGATCCAGTAGGCGGTGTTCATCGGTCTTCCGTTCATGGGCCACCGGTTCACGGGGGGTCGGTCTCCGGCGGGCTCGGTTTCAGGCGGGGTCGGTGGCGGGCTCGGTCGCGTAGCGGCTCATCGTGTCGGCGTTGGTCCGCGGCGTCAGCGGCCGGCCGTCGGCGAGCGCTTCCCGGAGGTCGCGGAAGTACTGCACGTACAGGTCGGGGGTGAAGGTGCTGAGCATGACGGCGGGCTCGTCGGCCGGGTTGGCGAAGGTGTGCGGAGTGCCGGGCGGAACCATCACGAGGGTGCCCGCGGTGGCGTCGTGGTCCTCGTCCCCGACGGTGAACCGCACGGTGCCGGAGAGGACGTAGAAGCCCTCGTCGTGCAGCCCGTGGCGGTGCTGCGGCGGCCCCTGGGTGTGCGGGGCGAGGACGGACTCGGCGATCGCGAGGCGGTGCCCGGTGTGGCTGCCGTCCTCCAGGACGCGCATGCGCGTGCTGCCCAGCACGATCTTCTCGCCCTCGCCGGGCCCCACCACCCATACGGCGGGGTCGGCCTGCGGCGCGGTGGTCTTCGCTTCTTCGGTCATGCTCACCAGTGCACCGCCCGGGGCCTGCCGGCGTCCAAGACCCGTTCCGCTGCGCCGATACCCTGCCGGTATCGGCGCAGCGTGGAGCTGCGGCCCCTGCGCCACCACTGTGTACCTCCGCCACACCGCCTCGTCCGGTCCGGCCGGTGCACCACACAGGTGCCCGGCCCGCGACAGCTACCGGATCTGCCGATGACCGCCCGGCTGTGAAGAGCGTTGAGGGCCGGACCACCGCCCCCGGTCGTACGGACTGCGCCGCTCCTATCGCTCCGGTCCCCCCGCCGACTCAAGCACCGGGCCCGTATTTTTAAAAGCCCGTCAAATACATTTTTATACCTTGCTATCGTGGCCCCACGTCATCCGAAGGAAAGCAAGGAAATGTTCACCCTGGAAGAAATAGCGGAATCCCGCATCGTCTATCTGAGGCGCACCGGCGCCTACGGCGCGGCGAACAACAACCACATGAAGAAGCTCAAATCCTGGGCCGCCACGCACAACCTCCTGCGACCCGACACCGCCGTCCTGGGCATCGCCCACGACGACCCGGCAACGACCCCGCCCCACGCCTGCCGCTACGACACCTGCCTCCTCGTCCCCGACGACACCGACGTCCAGGACCCCGGGATCCGGGAGACCCGCCTCACCGGTGGACCGCACGCCGTCCTCACCGTCCCCCACACCGCCCAGGGCCTCCAGCAGGCCTGGACCGGCCTGTTCCGCAACCTCACCGCCCACGGCCACGCCCTCGACACCATCCGCCCCATCCTCGAGCGCTACCGCCCCGACCTCCTCACCCAGCACCTCTGCGAGATCTGCGTCCCCATCCGCTGACACCAAGGTGCCGTGGTGACCGCGGCGCGCCCCGCTACGGGCGTTCCGGCGTTCGTGGCCGCCGGCCGCTCCATTGAGGTGGTTTGCCTGCGCATCCGTCTCCCGACGGCGGCGCCACGGGAACAGAGACCTGCATCCGGATCAGCATCACGTCCAGGTTCCGGCCGGTCCCCGGGCCGGCCGTGGCCCGCCCCGGCGGGCCGCTCCGCTTCCCCACATCACGCAAGGTGTCATCCATGACCGAGCCGCAAGGCCCCACCATGGCCGGTGGGACCCAAGCCATCACCTCCCAGGGCTACTACGTCACGTTCTTCCCCGACGCCAACAACTTCGACCTGATCAAGGAGGGGAAGAGCCCGCACTACTACTACTTGCCGACGCAGCTGCGCATCGCCCGCCGGGACGGCGAGAAGGGCGACTTCAAATTCAGCCTGCTGCGCTTCATCGGCGGCATCACGAACCCCGTGCGAGAAGGGTCCGGCAACGGCGGGGAGAGCGGGGCGGGGCCCAAGGCCACGGGCGAGACGGTCGGCGGTCTGCTCAGCCTCACCACCACCGGCACGATTCCGGCGGCGGCGATGCAGGAGGCTCAGCAGCAGATCGTCAAGAACAACGCCAACAGCTCCAACGGGCTGTGGAACCACAAGAACCTGAAGCCCGAGTTCTCCCCCGTGGTTCTGATGTCCAACAACACCACACTGTCCAACATCACGCTCACTCACGAAGGCTTCCGCTACTTCGTACAGGACAAGGACGGCGGGGTGCCGGAACTGGTCACCCAGGGTGATCTCGCCGACCAGGACGAGAAGCTGCTCCTGCACGGGTCCCCCGAGAAGGACGGGGACATCGGCAACTGGTACTGGGTGCTGCAGGGCGCCGGCGAGGCGGGGATCGACCCGGAGGCCGAACACGCGTTCACCGCCCTGGTCGGCAACTACCCGTCGCAGATCCTCTACGCGGGCTTCCAGGGCACCACGACCAGCCCGGTCTTCGCGTCCTCCGTGATGCAGATGCAGATGTGGACGCCCAAGGTCGAACTGACGATCACCGGCGCCTGGGATTCGATCCGCAAGCACTTCTCCGCCCACGCGAACGCCCACGGCTGGTTCTTCAGCGCCGACGTCAAGGCGCGCTTCGACGAACTCCGCAAGAGCGGGGACATCAAGGTCGTCATCAAGGTGCCCGGCAACTTCCCGGGCGCCGACAAGGTCGCCCAGCAGCTGACCGAGCGGTCCGACCTGCTGGTCGACAAGTTCATGGAGCTCGCCAACCACGTCATCTTCGAGCCCGTGGCCCCGAAGGAAACGGCAGCGGAGGCGTCGTCCTCCAGCTCGGGGGCCAGTCCGTGGGGCTTCGCCGTCGCCCTCAAGGCGAGCTGGGACGAGACCCATCTGGACCTGAGCTACCACGAGGAGACCCAGTTCAGCCACCTGCAGACCCACGTGGTCTCCAGTTCACTGGACGGCATGCTCCAGGAGATGGCGGCCGGCGGGGCGGAGGCGGAGAAGAAGTACTTCCCGCTGATCTACCTGGACGACTACCCCCAGAGGCTGGTCCGGAACTGCATCCCCATCGTCAAATGGCAGACCGGGATCTTCAACAGCCTCTCCGTCCAGCTCGGGTACCCCGAGAAGAACGGGCAGCTCCTCTGGGAGGGCCACGTCTTCACCCGGCCGGCCGCCGGGGACAAGCCGGAGGTCTACACGTACCGGCAGGCGCAGAAGCGGGAGACGGACGTCAACAACCCGCCGGTCGGCTGGCATCCGGACGTCACCTTCGTCAAGCGGACCGTGCACTTCGACGAGCCCGACCCGAACGACGACTACGTCGTCGCGCACCTCGAAACCGGCCTGGGGACGCTGGACATCGACCCCGGGCCCAACGGCACCCCGGTCAACGACGAGCTGGTCGAGGTCCGGGCCGAGTCCGCCAGACTGGCCTCGACCGAGATCGCGTTCAAGACCACCAAGAAGCTGTTCAACGAGGACTGGTACCTCGAATTGGTGCTCGAACCGGTGGACGACAAGGGCAACCCGACCGGAGGACCGTCCGCGACCTTCATCGGCCAGCAGGCCGACATCAACCGCAAGCGCCACTGGATCGTCTACCCGGTCGCCCCCGGCGGGAAGTTCGGCTACCGCTACAAGGTCACGGTGACGGACCTGGCCGAGGACTCGGAATGGACGTCCCCCTACCTGGTCAGCAACACCGACAAACTCAGCGTCAGAATCCCGCGAAAGAACGATCCCGGGGTCACCTTCCGGTTCAGGAACTCCCAGGCATAACGGACCGTCACCGTGAATGGCCCGACCGAGATCGCCGGCGCCCGCACCCACGAGGCCGGCGCACACAGCTACGTCCTCTACCCTGACGCGCGGAATCCGGCTCGGGCGGCCGGCCAGGCATCCGTCTTCCACTGGATGCCCGGCCGGCTCCACCTCGGCCGCACCACCACCGGCTACGACTTCCGCTTCACCCGCTACCCCCGCCGCGACATGGACGACCAGGAGGTCTGCGGCATCCTGCGGTTCACCCTGGCACCCGATCTCCCGACCGCCGACGTCGACGACGCCCTGCGGGCGTTCCTGCTCTCCTGCCCGAAGGACGACCCCTACTGGGGCTGGTCCTCCTACAGCCGCGACAACTTCGTCCCGCTGACCTTCCAGTACACCCACACCACGCTCTCCAACATCACGGCCCGCGCGGACCGGACCGCCCGCGGCCTCGCCGGGATCACCCCCTGGTACTGCGAGACCCAGGGAGCGACCAGCGGCCCGATGTCGTCGGGCGACGCACGGACCTACACCACGCTGATGGGACGCGTCCCCACCCAGTGGCTGGAGGAGGCGATCATCGACGGCACCGCGCCGCTGGCCGTCAACCGCACCCTCGGCATCGAGTTCACCGCCCCGGTGCGGCGCCTCACGGCGCAGGGCGACTGGCACACCATCCGCTCCGGCCTGCTGGCCGAGGCCGAGGCGAGCGGAACCGGCACGCACCTCACGCTCGACGCCCTCAGCCGCGCGGTCGGCCGGCTGCGCGCCGACGGCGAACTCACCATGGACTACGCGGTGGACTCCACCGTCCCCGTGAACAGCCGCTACGACGGCCGCCTGCTGGACCGCACCGGCTGCGCGGACGCGTACTTCCTGGAGCTCGCGCGGGCCGCCGTACTGGAAGGCCCCCGGGCGACGGGCACCGCGCTGGTCGGATCGGCGGACGGACCCCCGAACCCCTGGGGGCCGAGCTGGCAGGTCGCCGCCGACGGCCCGCCGGAACCGACGCTGGCGCACACGAGCGAAGGCGGCTACCGCTACCTCCGAGGTCTCACCGTCGACACCCGCTTCACCACGGAGTTCGACGAGATCCGGCGCGAGCCGTCGAAGTACTTCTTCAACGTCTACCCGGACGACGAACGGCACGACCTGACCCGGGTGATCCGCCCCGTCCACGCCCTCGACAACCCGGCCGTCAGAGGGGTCACCGTGAGCTGCCGCTACCCCGACGAAACCGGCACGTTCGTCACGCACCCCTGGAGTTCCTTCCCTCCGGCCGCCTCGCCGTGGTACTTCAGCACGCGGTGGGTGCCGTACGAGGACGTCGAGGAGATCCCGGAGCCGATGAAGGACTGGACTCCCAACACGACGTACGTCCAGCGGAACGTCGTTGTCGAGTTTCCGGCGGACGTGAACACCGAGCTCTTCGTGCTGAGCCGGAGCGACAACGCCTCTCTCCACATCGAGCCCCCCGTTGAAGGACGGCCGTTCGACGACATCGCCATCGACATCTCCCCCGCCATGGTCAACCACCTGGACGTCCACCCGATCCGGCTGCTGCCCGGTCTGCGGGCGGGCGAGCGGGCCGAAGTGCGCTTCGAAACGGTCGAGGGGACGTACGCGGCGACCTTCGCGTGGCCGGACCGGGACGACGACCGGCCACGCCGGTGGATCGTGTTCCCGGCCAACGGGGCGTCGTTCTCCAGAAGGTTCCGCTACCGGACGACCGTCCACGAGGACGGCGGCGGCACCCGCACCGGCCCCTGGCTCGAACGCCGCGGCAGCGCAGCACTGCACGTGCGCGTCCCCAACCTCACGGGTCAGTACACCTAGGAGCCGGGACCACTGGTGAGGACGGCGGAGGGTCAGTCGCGGCCGGCGCCCTGCTCGTAGAGCGCCACCAGCACGCCGTGCACCGGCTCGCCGTCCGGGGCCTCGACGGCCTCGTCCACCAGGGCCTGGAGGGTGGCGGCGAGGTGGGCGGCCTGGGTGGCGGTCAGCCGGAGGTGGCGCAGCGACAGCAGTGGCTCGCGCGGGGCCTTGGCGCACTCCTCGGCCACCGCGCCGAGCAGGGCGGTGGCCGGTCCGGCGTCCCGGCCGGCCACGGTGATGCGGCGCGCGGTGCGCCGGTAGAGGTGCTCGCTGCCGCCGCGCACCTTGCGGGTCTCCACGATGCGCACGACGCCGGCCTCCTGCAGCACCTTGAGGTGGTGCGCCACCGTGCTCTTGCGGCTGTCCAGCGCCGCCGCGAGCTCGGCGGCCGTGGCGGGCTGCCCGCCGAGGGCCAGCAGCAGCCGTTGGCGCAGCGGGTGGGAGAGCGCCTTGAACTGCCGTGGGCTCTCGATGGCGAGGTCCTGCTCCGGGGTCTGTTGCTCCATGTGTAAAGCGTCCAATTTTCTTGACGCTTTCGCAAGTCGCGTGCTCTACTCCCCCAGACCCGATCGATCACCACCAGCAGGGGACGGCACATGGCACAGCTTCAGCGGCTTCAGTCGGCCGAGATCACCGAGATCGTCACCGAGGTCGGCCGGCTGACGACCGGGCTCTACGTCTTCCCCGAGGTCGCCGAACAGATCGCCGGACGCCTCGGCGAGGCGCTGTCCCGGGGCCGCTACCACGGGGCCGAGGACCCCGAGGCGCTCGGCCGGCTGGTCACCGAGGACCTCCAGTCGGTCAACGGCGACGGCCATCTGCGGCTGAAGTTCCACCCCCGGGCGATCCCGGCGGAGCAGGAGGACGGCGCCCTGCTCGCCGAGTTGACGCGGGCCGCCGACCTCTCGCTCGGCGGCGTCCCCCGGATCGAGCGTCTGGAGGGCGGTGTCGCCCTGCTGAAGCTCGCGCCGATCCTCTTCCCGCTCGACATGATGGGCGAGTCGCTGAACGCCGCGCTCAACCTGGTCGCCCCGGCCGAGGCCCTGATCCTGGACCTGCGCGAGTGCGTCGGCGGCCACCCGTACACGACCGCCCACATCTGCGGTCACTTCTTCGACGAGCCGACGCACCTCAGCACCCTCTACGACCGCGAGGAGGGCGCCGAGCAGCAGTTCTGGAGCCCGGCACTGGTGTCCGGCCCGCGCTTCGGCGGCAGCAAGCCGATCTACGTACTGATCAGCAAGGCCACCTTCTCGGGTGGCGAGGCGCTCGCGTACGACCTCCAGCAGCGCGGCCGGGCCGTGGTGATCGGCGAGGCGTCCGGCGGCGGCGCCAACCCGCGCCGGGGCTTCACGCTCCACCCCCACCTGGAGGCCACCATCCCGACCGCCCGCTCGATCAACCCGGTGTCGGGCGGCAACTGGGAGGGCACCGGGGTGCTGCCGGACACCGGGACGGACCCGGCGCTGGCCCCCGAGGTGGCCCACCGCGCGGCGCTGGCCGAGGTCGTCCGGCGTGGCGGTGACAGCCCGTCGGCCGAGGAGGCCCGGCGGGTGCTGGGAGGCGGGGCGGAGGACGACTCCGCGGCGGCGGGCGCCCGGCTCTGACGTCCGGCGCCGAGATTCGGACCCGTACGTGCGAGCGGGTCCCAACGCGGCGTTCGGGCAGGGGCGTTGGATCACGGGACCGGTGGCGGCAGGACGCCGGTTCCGACCGTCGGAGGATGGGGCGGATGTCGGCGGCGGGCCGTAGATTGCGGCGCGACCGAGCAGCTGCCGAACGATTCCCGGACAGGACACCGAGCCCGATGAACTCCGCGAACCCGATCCCCCCGAGCGACGCGCACGACGGCGCGCACGACGACGCACACGGCGTGGCGCTCACCGAGCGTGCCATCGCCGCCGTCGTCGCCGATCCGCACCGGCCGATCCTGGACCACGGCCCGTGGGCCGGCCCCTGGCTGACCGGTGAGCCGGAGCCGATGGCGCCGGGCCTGCTCGCCGCCGCGGTGTTCCCGAGCGGGCGGCCGCTGCCGCCGAGCCTACGCCGGTGGCTGGCCTTCGACGCCGGTCTGCTGCGCCGGTTCGGCTGGGGGACGGCTGGGGCTCCTGCTTCGACACCGTCTCGGACCGCTTCGACGAGTGCTTCCTGCTCCCCGGCGGCTCGGACTCGCGCCGGGTGCTGGCGACCGGGGTGGGCGACGAGCACGGCGAGTACCCGGTGTTCGCGCTGGACATCGACGACATCCCGTGCGTCGAGCTGATGTATCCGGGCCTGGACGTCTACCTGGCCGACACCTCCGGCGCCCTCACCGTCGAGCTCGACGGGTACTCCCGCCTGGCCGAGGACGGTGTGTACGCCCGGCGGATGCTCACGCACGCGCACCACGTGTTCCGCGGCGAGTTCGCCGAGCAGTGCCTGCCGGAGTTCTGACCCGGGCGGGGTGGCCGGGAACTGTGCTCCGGCTCACCCGGCCCCCGCGTGTACGCCACCGAATATGACCTCTAGTCTGCTCATATACGCTGGCGTACAGACGGGGCCCGCAGGTCGGCGCCCCGCGTTGGAAAGGCGGTACCGGCCGTGCGACTTCCCCTCACAGCCCACACCCGTCGGCCGTGGCGCATCCACGAGTTCGCGCCCGACTTCCGGACCGAGGACGTCTGGGCCTTCCGAACCCCCGGGGGCCGGACCGGGCGAGCTGGCCGTGATGCTCACCGCCATGCGGGCGGGCGGCGGCTTCGCCCGGCAGTCCTCGGCCAACCGCTTCCTGTTCGCGGTGCGCTGGAAGCTCGGCGCCCTGCTCGGCTGGGACCGGCCCGAGGCGGGACTCGGCAACCGGGTCCGCTCGCTGCGCGAACGGCTGCCGCGCGAGCTGTCGGAGACCGTCGACCCCACCGCGCCGAGCCGGCTGCCGTTCACCCCGGTCTACCAGCTCCAGGACGAGTACGTGGCCGAGCTGGCGAACGGGACCGTCCACACCCTGATGCACCTCGGCTGGGTACCGACCGGCAACGGCGAGCACCAGCTGCGGATGGCCGTCCTGGTCAAGCCCAACGGCCTGCTCGGGCGGTGCTATCTGATGTTCATCGCACCGTTCCGCTATCTCATCGTCTACCCGGCGCTGACCCGACAGTGGGAGCAGGCCTGGCGGGACCACCGGACGGCGGTGCAGCAGGACGGCCGGGCAGCAGGGGGTTCGTGACAGACTTGCCCGCCATGGGCGAGAGCGATGCCGCACCGGGTGTGCCGCTGCTGGTGGTGGACGGGGCCAACGTGGTGGGCTCGGTCCCGGACGGCTGGTGGCGCGACCGACGGGGCGCGGCCGAGCGGCTGCGCGACGCACTCGCACCGGTCGCCGGCCGCGGCCTGGGCGCGGCGGCGGGCGACGGCCGGCCCGAACTCCGCGATCGGCCCGGTCTCCACGACCGACCCGACCGGCCCGACCTTCCGCCGTGGGCGCGGACCAGGCCGCTGGAGGTGGTCCTGGTCGTCGAGGGCGCTGCCCGGGGCATCACGGCGACACCGGCGGTCCGGGTGGAGAGCGCGAGCGGCAGTGGCGACGATCTGATCGTCGACCTGGTCGCGACCGCGCTGGCCACCGACCCCGGGCGGGCGTGCCTGGTCGTCACGGCCGACCGCGGGCTGCGCGCCCGGGTCACCGCCCTCGGCGCCGCGGTGGTGGGACCCCTCGCCGTCCGCCGTGGCTGAGCGCCGCCCCCGCGCGGGTCAGCAGCCCGGCGGCAGCCGGCCGTAGAGCTCGGCCACCGCGCCCGCCAGGGACGGCCCGCCGGGGTCCGCCGCCCGCCGGCCGGCCACCGAGGTGGGCAGCATCACCACCGCGACGATCAGCGCCGCGACGGCGAAGGCGCCGAACCCGGCGATGCTCAACGGCAGTTGCATCCAGGTGCTGAGCCAGGTCACCAGCCACAGCTTCAGCAGGTTGCCCGCCGTGGCGACCGTCAGACCCGCCGCCGACCGCAGCCGCACACCGCGCCCCGGCAGCGACAGCCGGCTGAACTTGGGGCCGAGCAGGGCCCCCAGCGCGACCAGGGTGAGCAGTTGCCGCCAGCCGGGGCCGTTCGCCAGCGCGGCGCCGTCGAGCGCGGCGACCACCAGGCCGAGGCCGACGACGGCGAGCAGGTGCCGCGCGACGCCCCGCAGCGCCGCCCCGTCCCCGTCACGGTCGGCCAGGACGGACCAGAGGTGGCGCACCGTGACGCCCACCAGCATGACCACCACGGCGGCGACCAGCGTCGCGCCCGGACCGGTCAGCCCGGCGGACAGGCCGAGCCCGTCGGCCAGCCGCACCGCCAGCCAGAGCGCCGCCGGCTCCGCCGCCAGCAGCATCGGGACCAGCAGCAGCGCCCCGAGGCAGGACGCGCACGAGCGGCCCGCCGGCAGGCGGCGCACCAGCGCGCCCCCGGCGGCGTGCACGGCCACCAGGAGCACTGCGGCGCCGAGCACGGCGGCGCACCGGTCGGCGGGCGGGCCGCCCAGGGCGAAGCCCGCCACCACCGCGGCGGCCACGGCAAGGCCCACGGCGGTGGCCACCAGGTCGAGCAGCAGGGCGGCCGGACCGGCCGCCGGCCGGGATCCGTTCGGCATCCGTCCCCCCGGACTCGGGCGTGTACGACGACGGTTCCCCGCCCACTCGTCCGCGACCCGTCCGACCGACCGTCGATGCCGGCGGACGGAAGCTCCGGTGGGCCGCCGAACGCCCCGGGCGCCGGGGCGCACCACGACGCCCCTCGGCGCGCGTCCGACCATTCCCGCCGGGCGCGCGACGCCAGGGCGCACGCCCCCAGAACAAGGAACCGTCCTCGAACTCCCGTCATCCGCCCGGAGGGCGGCCCGGGCGGCTCCCCCGGCCTTCGGCGACCGACGACAACGCGGTGTCGGGGCGCCTCCCGGCCGCCGGGCTGGCGACGGGTCGCCCGGCAGGCGGGAGGTCGGGGACAGCCCGTAGCACGAAAGGTCGCGTGCCGGCGGCAAGTTCACCGGGAGTCCGCTCGCATTGGCGAACTGGGCGTGGGCGCCCGTGCGTGGCGGGCGGCGCACGGTAAACCTGAGGCCGACACCGGCCCGGTCGCGGGCCCGGGAGTCCGGCCGGACCGCTCCCGCCGGCGCGCGCAGCGCACGGCCACGGCGGTTCCGGCGCCACCCGCCCCTGCCCGGACCGCACAGGCCTCCCGGGCCGACCGACCGTCCCCTCCCCCCGTCCCCTCCCCGCCCGTCGACCTTCGACCTTCGACCGTTTTGAGGATGCTGAATGCTAGGTGCTGGTTCGTCACCCGGACGCCGGCGCTCCGCCCCCGTGCTCGTCTGGCTCCTGCCCACCCTCGCGACGGCCGCCGTCGCCTCCGTCACGGTGGCCGCGGCCTCGCCCGACGCCCGTACCGGGGTGGCCCTGTGCGCGGTGGTGGGCACCCTGGCGGTGATCCTGGTCGCCGCCGAGGCCGCCCGCCGGGGCCGGGCGGCGGAGGAACTGCGTGCCCGGGCGAGCCGGCGCGAGGGCGAGTTGATCCGTCGGCTGGCCCGGCAGGAGACCGAGTACCTCCGGATGGCCAAGTCCGTCCTGCCGGCCGCGATGACCAGGTTCTCGGCGGGCGAGGGCCTGGACAGGGTCGTCAACGCGTACGCGCTGAAGGACGTCACGGTCACCGCCGAGTTCCGGGCGGCGCAGACGACCCTGCTGCGCTCCGTGCTGCAGACGGTCGAGAACGAGGAGGCGATGCGCGAGGCCGCCCAGCAGGCCTTCGTCAACATCGCCCGCCGCGTGCAGGCGATCGTCCACCGACAGGCCGCCGAGCTGCGCAGCATGGAGTACGCGCACGGCAACACCCCCGCCGTCTTCGACGACCTGCTGCTGCTCGACCACGGCAACGCCCTCATCGGCCGCCTCGCCGACAGCATCGCGGTGCTCGGCGGCGCCCGGCCGGGCCGTCAGTGGAACAAGCCGGTGCCGCTGTACAGCGTGCTGCGCGGCGGCATGTCCCGCATCCTCGACTTCGAGCGGATCGAGCTGCACCCGGTCTCGGACGTCGCCGTGGTCGGCCCGGCCGTGGAACCGCTCATCCACGCGGTGGCCGAACTCCTGGACAACGCCACCCGCTACTCCCCGCCGCACACCCTGGTGCACCTGACCGCGGTCGAGGTGCAGAGCGGCATCGCGATCGAGATCGAGGACGGCGGCCTCAGCCTCAGCGAGGAGGGCCGGGCCCGGGCCGAGCGGATGCTCGCGGAGGCGCAGGCCGGCATGGACCTCAACGACCTCGGCGAGACGCCGCGGCTCGGCCTCGCGGTCGTCGGCCGGCTCTGCCGCGCGTACGGCTTCCAGGTCTCGCTGCGGCCGTCGGCCTACGGCGGGGTGCGGGCGGTGCTGGTCTTCCCGCAGCGCCTGCTCACCACCGCTCACGCGACCGGGCGCGCGCACGGCATCGGCGTCACCGGGTCGTCCGGACCGGAGCCGGTGGACGACCGCCGGCCGCACACCTCGCCGCCGCCGCGTCGCCCGCTCACCGGCCCGCCGCCCGGGCCGCTCGGCGGCGTGCGCATCGGCTCACCGGCCGGGTCGCTGAACCGGCCCCGCAACGGGTCGCCGAACGCGTCGCGGACCGGCTCGTCCTCGGGTGCGGACGACGTCCCGGTGGTGACCGAGTGGACCGCCACCGGTCTGCCCCGGCGCCGTCGGCACACCGGGCCGCCCGTCAGGTTCCGGTCCCCGGCCGGGAGCACTCCCGCCGGCGGCACCCCGACCGGCGGCAGGCCGGCCGGCGGCAACGGTGCCGGCGCGCCGCCCGGGGAGCCGGTGCAGCCCGGCCTCTGGCTGGCCGCCTTCACCGAGGGCATCAACGGCACCGGACCGAGCGACCATGGCAACGACCACACCAACGGCAACGGCAACGGCAACGACGACTCGACCGGAACACGGAGGGACGAGCGGTGACTCGGCCACGGACCAACCTGGACTGGCTCCTCAAGCAGCTGGCGGACGAGGTCCCGCTCGTCCGCAACGTCATCGTGCTCTCCGCCGACGGCCTGCGGATCGCCCAGCACGGCACCGCGCCCGACGCCGCCGACCGGCTCGCCGCCGCCTGCGCCGGGCTGCAGAGCCTCGCCGCCGCCGTGGGCCACGAGTTCCCGTACGGGGACGGCCGGATGCGGCTGGTGGTGATCGAGATGGGCGGCGGGTTCTTCTACCTGATGGCGGCCGGGGCCCGCGCCTACCTCGCGGTGCTCGCCGACGAGGGCGTGGACGCCGGGCTGATGGGCCAGCGGATGCGCGACCTGGTCGCGCGGATCGGCGAGCACCTCAGTACGCCTCCGCGAAGGGGCGAGCCCGTCGTATGAGCACCACCGGCCGGGACTGGGGCGAGGAGGCCCCGGAACGCTTCTACGTGGTCACGCGCGGGCACACCCAGCCGTCCGGACGGGCCGCGCTGGACCTGGTCACGCTGATCGTCTCCCGTGCGGAGCCCGCCCCCTCGATGCCGCCGGAGCACGCGGCGATCGTGCGCCTGTGCGGATCGCCGCTCTCCGTGGCGGAGGTCTCCGCCTACCTGCGGCTTCCCGTCAGCGCGGTCACCCTGCTGCTGGCGGACCTCGTGGCCGAGGAACGGGTCGAGGCGCGCGCCCCGGTCCCGGCCGCGCTACTCCCCGACCGTGCCCTGTTGGAGGCGGTGATGCATGGACTTCAGCGGCTCTGACACGGTGCTCGGGCCGGCGGACGAGGATCTGCTGCCGGACTCGGCCGCCACGGCCGTCAAGGTGGTGATCGTCGGCGGCTTCGGCGTCGGCAAGACGACCCTGGTCGGCTCGGTGAGCGAGATCCGCCCGCTGACCACCGAGGAGACGATGACCCAGGCCGGGGCGGAGGTCGACGACCTGGCCGGGATCGAACGGAAGTCCGAGACGACCGTCGCGATGGACTTCGGCCGGATCAGCATCACCGACGAGCTGGTGCTCTACCTGTTCGGCACCCCGGGCCAGGAGCGGTTCTGGTTCCTCTGGACCGGGCTCTTCGAGGGGGCACTGGGCGCGGTCGTGCTGGTCGACACCCGCCGGCTGGAGATCAGCTTCGACGTCATCGGACGGCTGGAGGACCGCGGCGTGCCGTTCGTCGTCGCCGCCAACGCCTTCCCCGACGCCCCCGACTGCCCGGACGAGGAGCTGCGGCTCGCGCTCGACCTGCCGGCGGAGGTCCCGATCGTGGCGTGCGACGCCCGGGTCCGCGAGTCCGGACGGGACGTGCTGCTCGCGCTCATGCACTACCTCTACGACCTCGCGGAGCCACCGCCGGCGCAGTGAGCGCACCCCCCTGCTCCCCCGTCCCTCCCCCGCCCCGCCCGTCGACCACCCCCGGAGACACCGTGACCTCACCCTTCCGCGACGACGCCGCCCTCGCCCCGCCGGCCGGCTGCCCCGCCCACCGGGCCGGCGACCCCGGCGGCCGGGACCGGGCCCGCCTCGATACACCCGGCTCGCTCGGCTCGCCCGGCCCGCTCGACGACCTCGGCCCCGACGAGCCCGGCCTCGACGAACTGCCCGTCGCGGGGCTCCGCCGGCTCTACGGGCCCGCGGCCGAGGCGGACCCGGCGGGCCTGTACGAGCAGCTGCGCGCCGAGTACGGCGAGGTGGCTCCCGTCCTGCTGCACGGCGACCTCCCGGCCTGGCTGGTCCTCGGCCACTCCGCGAACCTCACGGCGATGCGCACGCCCTCGCGCTTCTCCCGGGACTCGCGCCGCTGGTCGGCGTTCGAGGAGGGCCGGGTCCCGACGAACTCGCCGCTGATGCCCGTCATCGCCTGGCAGCCGCTCTGCGTCTTCGCCGACGGCGCGGAGCACCGCCGGCTGCGCGGAGCCGTCACCGACGGTCTGAACGGCACCGACCGGCGCGGGGTCCGCCGCTTCGTCACCCGCTACACCGCCGAGCTGGTCGACGGGTTCGGCGCGCGCGGCCGGGCCGATCTGGTGAGCCGGTTCGCCGAGCACCTGCCGATGCTGGTGATGACCCAGCTGGTCGGCATGCCCGAGGAGTACGGGCCGCGGCTGGTGGAGGCGGCCCGTGACCTCATGAAGGGCACCGAGACGGCGATCGCCAGCAACGACCACGTGGTCGCCGCGCTGCGCCGCACCGTCGAGCGCAAGCGCAACGACCCCGGGCCCGACCTGTGCACCCGGCTGATGCAGCACCCGGCCGGACTCACTGACGAGGAGGTGCTGGAGCACCTGCGGGTCGTCCTGCTGGCGGCGAACGAGACCACCGTCAACCTGATCGCGGACACCCTGAAGATGATCCTCACCGACGAGCGGTTCCGCGAGCACCTGTCGGGCGGTCACATGACCGTGCCGGACGCGCTGGACCAGGTGCTGTGGGACGCCCCGCCGATGTCGCTGGTGGCCGGGCGGTGGGCGACCGGGGACACCGTGCTCGGCGGCCGGCGGATCAGGTCCGGCGACATGCTGCTGCTCGGTCTCGCCGCCGGGAACGTCGACCCGGTGGTGCGGCCCGACGTGGCGAAGCCGCTGCACGGCAACCGCTCCCACCTGTCCTTCGGCAGCGGCCCGCACGAGTGCCCCGGCCAGGACATCGGCCGGGCCATCGCGGAGTCCGGGATCGACTGCCTGCTCACCCTGCTGCCGGACCTGCGCCTCGCCGTCCCCGAGTCGGAGCTGGCCTGGACCTCGGCCTGGCTGTCGCGCCACCTGGTCGAGCTGCCGGTGGAGTTCACGCCGCCCGACCAGCAGCCGGGTGCGGCGGCGTACGCCAGGGAGGCAGCCGCGCCTGTGCCCGCCACCCCGCCCGCCGAGCCGCGTCCGGTGGAGCCGGTCGAGGTGGTGGGGGCCGACGACGGGGACGAGGCGGGAGGGACGGGCGAGACGGGCGAGACGGACGAGGTGCCGCCCGTTCCCCGGTCGCAGCGCGGGTGGTGGGACTCCCTCACCGGGTGGCTGCGACGCTGACCGCCGTACCGGGGACGCCCCCGGTGGGCGCGCCCCCGGTGCGGGGACGGCGGGCGCGGCTAGAGTCGGCCCGGACCCGCCGACCACCGCGCGGCGCCGACCGTCGAAGGGTGTCCCCGTGTCCCTGGTTCGCGTCCACAACCTCTCCCTCTCGCTCGACGGCTACGGCACGGGCGAGGGCCAGAGCCTGGAAGCCCCGTTCGGCCACGCGGGCGACCGGCTGCACCGCTGGTTCTTCCCCACCCGGACCTTCCACACCATTCTCGGCAAGGAGGGCGGCGACACCGGCGTCGAGGACGCCGTCGCGCACACCTGGAACGACGGCATCGGCGCGGAGATCATGGGCCGCAACAAGTTCGGCCCGCAGCGCGGCCCCTGGCAGGAGTACGAGTGGAAGGGCTGGTGGGGCCCCAATCCCCCGTTCCACACCCCGGTGTTCATCATGACCCACCACCCCAGGCCCAGTGTGGAGATGGCGGGCGGCACCACCTTCCACTTCGTCGACGGCTCCCCGCACGAGGTGCTGGCCCAGGCCCGGGAGGCCGCCGCGGGCCTGGACGTCCGCATCGGCGGCGGCCCGACCACCGTCCGCGCCTTCCTCGCCGCCGACCTGGTCGACCACCTGCACGTCGCCGTGGTCCCGATCCTGCTCGGACGCGGCGAGCGCCTCTGGGACGGCCTCGAAGGCCTGGAGCAGCGCTTCCACGTCGAGTCCTTCACCGCCCCGAGCGGCGTCACCCATCTGACCTTCACCCGCCACCCGGCCTGAGCCGTCCGGCGACCGCGAGCTGCGGCAGCCACCTCAGCGGTTTCGGCCCGCCCATCGGTGGCATGGGCTGCGGGGCCGGCGTGACCATGGACGCTTGTCCTGCCCGTCCTACTCGGCGAGGTGGGGCTCCAGGACGGCGAGCAACTCGGTGGGGGCGTCGACCGGGACGAGGTGGCCGGCGGTGGGGAACTCGACCAGGGTGGCACCGGGGATCGCGGCGGCGTAGCGGCGGGCGATGTCGCGGAAGTCGGGGACGTCGAGGGCGCCGGGGCCGACCAGGGTGGGGACGGTGATGGTGGCGAGGTCGCCGGTGGCCACGCCCTGGGAGTGCTCGCCGACGACGGCCTGGTTGGCCAGGGCCGTCCGCAGCGGGTCGCGCAGGCGGTCGGCCGTGCCGGGCGCCACCTCGTCCCAGGAGCGGGCCGGGCCGCGCACCCACATGTCCAGGTTGACGCGGACGGCGGCGTCGAGGTCGCCCGCGGCCAGGGCCGCCGTCTCGGCCTCGTCGTAGGCGATCATCTCGGCCGACCAGGGGTAGCGCGGCCACGGTGCGGCGAGCACGGCCAGCGAGTGGACCCGTTCGGGGTGGGTGAGGGTGAAGTCCACGGCCACCCGGCCGCCCCAGGAGGAGCCGACCAGGCGGACGCGCTCGTGGCCGAGGTGGTCCAGGAGGCGGCGCAGGTCGTCGCTCTCGCGGAACGGTCCGGCCGGGGGTGCGGACTCGCCGAAGCCGCGCAGGTCGTACCGGATGACGGTGTGCCGCCGCGCGAGCGCGGGGGCGACCGCGTCCCACATGCGGTGGTCGGCGATGCCGGCGTGCACGAGCACCACGGGCGGACCGTCGCCGGCGACGACGTAGGAGAGGTGGCCGAGGTCGTCGGCGAGTGTGATCATCCGCAGATCGTCGCAGCGGACGGGCGCACGCGCCACCCGTTGACAATCGTCACGGTGCCGTCCGGTGCGCCCCCGCCCGCCCGGGTGCGCCCCGGACGGGACCCGGATGGGACCGCCCGGTGAGGTTTACCGTTCCCTCCGGGGTGCCATATCCGAGGCTGCGAGCCCGATCCGGCGGTCGGCCGAGCCGGGCCGACCGAGGGAGGGGACACCCGTATGACAGACACCCACCGGTCCGCGCTGCGGTACACCGCCGACATCACCGCGGAGGACATCGACGGCCTGGCCGGTTTCATCGGCCGGCGGATCGTGCTGCTGCGCGCGGCGGCCGGCGCGCCGGGGAGCGAGGAGGAGCGGATCGGGGACGCGCTGTCCCGGACGGTGGCGGCCCTGACCCGCAGCGCGCGGGAGGTGCTCCGCGCGCTCACCGCCCTGGCCGCGGCGGCGGCCGGGGCGGCGGAGGAGGCCGCATCGGGCCCGGGCGGCCGGGCCCGGTCCGGCGACGACGCGGTGGAGGAGCTGATGGTCCGGCTCAGCACGCTGTGGCGCTACCTGCTGACGGCCGCCGAGGCATGGAGCCACCTGCCGGACTACGACGTGGCGCGCTGGCGGCTCGACAACCACCTGGACGCCGAGCACGAGGCCCGGGCCCGCTGGCTGGCGGCCGGCGAGGCCTGGTAGCGGCGCAGGACCGGCCCCGGCCCGGGTGGGCGGGGCCGGCCACGGGAGTGGTGGGGCGGCGGTGGTCAGTCCCAGGGGTTGGCGGCCTGGTCGTTGATGTTCACCCAGAAGCGGACGTTCTTGGGCAGGTTGCCGTTGGCCCAGAACGTCCAGCCGCCGTTCTCCGAGTAGTTGGGGCCGTAGTGCCCGTCGTGGAACTCGGCCTGCCGCCAGTTGCGGCCGAACTGCTGGCGGCAGATGGTGTTGGCCGCCTCCGGGCTGGTCAGCTCCGTTCCCTTGACCGGGCGGCTGATCTCCACCTCGCCCAGGGCCCAGCCGTTGTAGAAGCCGATGACGATCCCGGGCGGGGCCGGGCGCCGGTCCTGGTTGAGGCAGAGCACCGGCAGCGAGTTCCAGGCCGGGGTGTCACCGTTGTACGGGTCGCTGGCGGTACCGCCGGGGCCGCCGACCTGGACGGCGTAGCCCGCACCGTAGTTGAGGAGCTCCCAGGTCAGGCCGGGGTGGTTGGCCGTGGTGGTGGCCTGCGCGGCCGGAGCGGCGGTCAGCGGGGCGAGGGCGGCCACGGCGGTCGCGGCCGCGACGGCGGCGAAGCGCTTGATGCGGTTCATCGGTCTGTTCCTCCAGGGAACTCCGGGGCGGGGTGATCACGGTGCCGTTCCCTGCGGGGCCGGCACACATCGACCCTCTCAACCGCTCGCACGATTCTGGCATGATCTAGTCATCAGATCGTCACCAAACGCGACGGTCCGACAGCGGTGTGCAGGACCCTGGGGAGGGGAAGCGCATGGAGTTCGCGATTCTGGGACCGCTGGAAGTCCGGACCGGCGGGGGCGAGCGGGTCCGGCTGGGGGGCGTACGGCAGGAGCGGCTGCTCGCCGCCCTGCTCCTCAACGCGGGCGGCGCCGTACCGGTGGCCCGGCTGGTGGACGCGGTCTGGGACGAGCGCCCGCCCGCCACCGCCGACCGCCAGGTCCGCAACCTGGCCGGGCTGCTGCGCCGCGGCTTCCGGCAGGCCGACCCGGCCGGGCCGCCCGCGCTGCTCACCGACGGACGCGGCTACCGCATCCGGCTCGACGGCCACCGGCTGGACGCCCGGACCTTCGCCGACGCGGTCGCCCGCTCCCGCCGGACGGCCGCCGCCGGGCAGCCCGCCGCGGCGGTGGAGGAACTGCGCGAGGCCCTGGCGCTGTGGCGCGGGCCCGTGCTCGACGGACTGGCGGGACAGCCGATCGCGGCGGGCGCCGTGCCGCTGGACGAACTCCGGCTCACCGCCTGGGAGGAGCGCCTCGACCTGGAGGCCGGGCTCGGCCGGCACCGGGCGAGCATCCCCGAACTCACCGCGCTGGTCGCCGACCATCCGCTGCGGGAGCGGTTCGTCGGGCAGCTGATGCGGGCGCTGCACGCCTGCGGGCGCACCGCCGACGCGCTGACCGCGCACCGGCGTTTCACCACCCGACTGGCGGAGGAGCTGGGGCTCGACCCGAGCCCGGAACTGCGGCGGCTGCACCTGGAGTTGCTCAGCACCGAGGCGGTCCGCGAGGACGGGCCGGGCCCGCACCGGGGGGACGGGTCGCGCCGCGCACCGGCCCGGGACGTCCCTCCCCCGGTACCCCGGGCGGCGCCGCCCCGGCCCGCCCAACTGCCGCCCCCGCTCGCCACCTTCACCGGACGCGACAGCGAACTCGCCGGCCTCGACGCCTTCGCCGACGCCGCCGCGCCGTCGGCCGCCCCGTCCGGCGCCGCCCCCGTGGCCCCCGCCGCGCCCGCCGGGCGAATCTGCGCCGTCTCCGGCAGCGCCGGGATCGGCAAGAGCACGCTGGTCGTCCAGTGGGCGCACCGGCGGCGCGAGCACTTCCCCGGCGGCCAGCTCTACGCCGACCTGCACGGCTTCTCCGCCGAACCGCCGCTGCCGCCGCACGCCGTGCTGGCCCGCTTCCTGCGCGCCCTCGGGGTGCCCGGCGAGCAGGTGCCGAGCGTCCCCGAGGAGGCCGCCGCGCTCTACCGCTCGCTGCTGGCCGGCCAGCGGGTCCTGGTCGTCCTGGACAACGCGCGCAGCGCGGAACAGGTCCGCCTGCTGCTCCCGGGCGCGCCGGAGTGCCTGACCGTGGTCACCAGCCGCTCCGGGCTGGCCGGGCTGACCGCCCGGGACGGCGCCCGTCCGCTGGCCCTGGACCTGATGCCGGCGCGCGACGCCGTCGCCCTGCTGGACCGCGTCATCGGCGGCCGGCGGGCCCGGTCCGAGCCGGCCGCCGTCGCCGAACTGGCCGCCGTCTGCGGCCGGTTGCCGCTCGCCCTGGCCATCGCGGCCAGCCGGCTCGCCGAACGCCCCGGGCGGACCGTCGCCGACCACGTCGCCGAACTGCGCGACACCGGCGACCGGCTCACCGCGCTGGCGATCGACGGCGACGCCACCTCGGCCGTCCGCGCCGCACTCGACCTCTCCTACCGCGCCCTGCCCGCCACCGCCCGCACCCTGTTCCGGCTGCTGTCGCTCGCCCCCGGCCCCGGCCTGTCCACGGCCGCCGCCGCCGCGCTCTGCGGCGAACGCGCCGCCGTCGTGCGCCCCGTCCTGGAACAGCTGACCACCGCCCACCTGCTCACCCACGAGGGCGGGGACCGCTACCGGCTGCACGACCTGCTGCGCCTGTACGCCGCCGAGCGCGCCGAGGCCGAGACCGGCCGGGCGGTGCGCACCGCCGCCCGCGAACGGCTCGGCACCTGGTACCTGCACCACGCCGACGCCGCCGCCCGGCTGCTCACCCCGCGCCGCCGGCGGATCCCGCTCGCCCCGCCCGGGCCGTGGTACGAACCGCCCACGTTCGGCACCGCCGCCGAGGCCCAGCGGTGGTGCGAGAGCGAGCACACCCACGTCCTGGCCGTGGTGCGCGCCGCCGCCGGGCACGGCCCCGACGACCTGGCCTGGCGGCTGCCGGTGGTCCTGTGGAGCTACTACTTCACCAGCCCGCACCTGGACGACCGGGAGGAGGCGGCCCGCCTCGCGGTGGCGGCGGCCGAACGGGCCGGCGACCGCTACGGCGAGGGCCACGCCCGCAACGACCTCGCCACGGCGCTCGGCGCGCTCGGCCGGCACGACGAGACGCTGGCCGAACTCCGGCTCTCCCGCGCCCTGTTCGCCTCGATCGGGGACCGGGACGGCGAGGCCGATGTGATCGGCCACCTGGGCGACCACTGTCTCAGCACCGGCGCCTACGGTCAGGCGCGGCTGTACTACCAGGGGGCGCTGGCGCTGCTCCGGGCGCAGCCGGAGGACCGGCGGGACGACTGGGCGATCCGGGTGTGCGAGACCAACATCGGGGTCACCGCGATGCTGACGGGCCGGGGCCGGGAGGCGGGCGAGTACCTGCACCGGGCGCTGGACCGCCACCGCTCCACCGGGGACCCGGTGCTGGAGGGCATCACGCTCTACCACCTGGGGGACCACCACCGTCGGCTGGACCATCCCGAGCAGGCGGCGGAGCGGCTGCGGCAGGCCCTCGCGGTGATCGACGGGACGACCGGCAATCCTCGGCTGCGGGCCGACGTTCTGGCGGCGCTGGCCGCGCTGGGCGAGCCTGCCGACCCTGCGGAGCCGCCCGGGGCGGCGGGCCGGGAACCGTGCTGACGGGACGGGGGCGGTCTTGACGAAACGGTCCACGAAAAGGTGTTCTGTACCACGGAGCCGGCCCGTCGGCGTGCGCGCGGTCCCGGTGGGGGTATAGCCCGGGGCCGTACCCCCGGGTGACATCTCCCCCGTCGGCGGACGAGGCTCCTACGGTTTCCCGCAACCCCCACACCCCGAACGCGGGAGACCCCCATGCTCCGACGACCCGCCAGGGCCGCGTGCGCCGTCCTGGCCACCACCGCCCTCGCACTGACGGCACTTCAGGGCACCGCCGGTGCCGCCGCCGCGGACCCCGCCTCCGGCCCGGCCGTCCGGGCCGCCGCCGCGGCCGTGGCGGCCGCACCGGAAACCCTCGGCGTGGCCGCCGCCACGCCCGAGGTGCTCGACGCGTTGCAGCGCGACCTCGGACTGACGGCCGGCCAGGCGCGCTCCCGGCTGGCCAACGAGGCCCGGGCCGGAGCCAGGGCCGGGGCGCTCGCCCAGGGCCTGGGCGGCAGCTGGGCCGGCTCCTGGGTGGAGGGCGCCGACGCGGCCACGCTGGCCGTCGCCACCACCCGGGCCGCCGACGCCGCGACGATCCGCGCCGCCGGCGCCCGGCCGGTGCTCGTCGCCCACCCGCTGGCCGCGCTGGAGGGCGCGCTGGCCGCGCTCGACCGGGCCGCCGGGCACGGCGCCGCGGGCCGGACCGACGCGCTCGCCGCCGCGGTGCGCTACGTCGACGTGCGCAGCAACACCGTGGTGGTGCGGGCCACCGACCCGGCCGCGGCCGAGCGGCTGGTCTCCGCCGCCGGGGTGGACCGGGCGGCCGTCCGGGTGGAGGCGGTGGCCGAGGCCCCGCGCCCGCTCTACGACCTGCGCGGCGGCGACGCCTACTACATCGACAACAGCAGCCGCTGCTCGATCGGCTTCCCGATCACCCGGGGAAGCACCCAGGGCTTCGTCAGCGCGGGCCACTGCGGCCGCGCGGGCTCCAGCACGACCGGGTCCAACCAGGTCTCCCAGGGCACCTTCCAGGCCTCGATCTTCCCGGGCAACGACATGTCCTGGGTCGCCACCAACAGCAGCTGGACGGCGACCCCGTACGTGAACAGCGCGTCCGGCGCCGTGAGCGGATCGGTGCTCCAGCAGGTCGGCGCCTCGGTCTGCCGCTCCGGCTCCACCACCGGCTGGCACTGCGGGACCATCCAGCAGCACGGCACCAGCGTCACCTACCAGGAGGGCACCGTCTCCGGCGTGACCCGCACCACTGTGTGCGCCGAGCCCGGTGACTCGGGCGGATCGTTCATCTCCGGCACGCAGGCGCAGGGCGTGACCTCGGGCGGCACCGGCAACTGCTCGCAGGGCGGCACCACGTACTTCCAGCCGGTCAACCCGATCCTGCAGGGCTACGGCCTGACGCTGAAGACGGACTCCCAGGGCCCCGGCCCCGGCGGCCCGGGCAACCCCGGCGGCACCTGGGCGGCCGGCACCGTCTACCAGGCCGGTGACACGGTGACCTACGGCGGCACCGCCTACCGCTGCCTCCAGGGCCACCAGGCGCAGGTCGGCTGGGAGCCGCCGAACGCGCCGGCGCTCTGGCAGGCCGCCTGACCTCCGGCGGACGGCGGGGTGGCCGTACGGCCGCCCCGGCCGCAGGAGCACGGCGCGACGGCGGGCCGCAGCTGTGAGACCTTGGACGGGGGCGAACCACCTAGGAGGCCCGATGTCCTCGAAGCGTCGCCGCAAGAAGAGGGCCCGCCGCAAAGGCGCCAACCACGGCAAGCGGCCGCAGTGCTGAACCGGCGCCGAGCCGTTTGCTGCCGCCCTTGCCGTCGCCCGTGACGCCGCGCCGGTCCGGACCTCCGTCCGGAGCGGCGCGGCGGCGTTCACGCTTCGGGCGCGTAGGAGAAGCTCGCCATGGGGGCGCGCACGCTCCAGCCGAGCGCCGTGTACAGCGCCCGCCCCTCGGGGGTGCCGACCAGGATGCCGGTGACGGCCCCGCCCCGGTGCCCGGCGTCCTGGAGGGCCCGCATCACCAGCGAGCCGAGCCCCCGGCGGCGGTGCCCGGGGTCGGTCTCGATCTGGTCGGCGACGGCGGTCGCCCCGGTGACGGCGAGCCGGCCGCGGGCCGCGAACCGGCCGTCCCCGGTGCGGACCAGCACCCGGACCACGCCGCCGCGCCACCGACTGGTGAGGGTGTATCCGGCCGGCACCACCGGGCTCCCGGCGGCGAGCGGCACGGTCATCAGGTAGCCGGGCACGTCGTGGTGCCAGCCGGGGCCGAGCCAGGGGCGGACGGTGTCGTCGTCGGCGAAGAGCTTCAGCCAGGTGCCCGGCGCGGTGGTGGCCGCGACCAGCTTCCGGACGTCGGCCTCGGTGGGTTCCGGCAGGACGTGCCGGGCCACCTGTCCGGGCTGCCCGACGTCGATGCTCCAGCCCCAGGGCTCGTCCACCGGATCGGCCGCGCCCCGCGAAACGATCCAGCCCTCGACCCATGCCCGCACCAGCTCGTTGACGGTGGGCTCGTCCACCTGCCACCCCCTGTAATAGCCACGCATCGAGTTGATATCTTACGCACCGCCGGTGGCACCGGAAGCGGAGCGGCGGTCCGCCCGGCCCCCGCCCGCCCCGTGCGCCGAGGAGTACGACATCGCCGCCAACAGCTGCGGGGCAACCTGCCGCAGGCCTTCGTACACGCGATGATGCTGGAGTGCGCGGCCGGACCGGCCGCGCCGCCGTCCTGACGGATCCACACCAGCACGGAGGCACACCATGACCGCCCCGCTTCCCGACCTCACCGGCGACTACGTGCTCGACCCCGCCCACACCCGGATCGGCTTCGTCGCCCGCCACGCGATGGTGACCAAGGTCCGGGGCTCGTTCACGGCCTTCGAGGGCACCGCCCACCTGGACGGCGGTGACCCGGCCCGCTCGGCCGGCCAGGTGACCATCAAGTCCGAGAGCATCGAGACCGGCGTCGCACAGCGCGACCAGCACCTGCGCACCAACGACTTCCTCGACGCCCCCACCTACCCCGAGATCACCTTCCGCAGCACCTCGGTCGAACCGCGCTCCGACAGCGACTTCCGGGTGACCGGCGACCTCACCATCAAGGAGACCACCCGCCCGGTCACCATCGACTTCGAGTACACCGGCAACGCCGTCGACCCGTACGGCAACCTGCGCGTGGGGCTGGAGGGTTCGGTGACGATCAGCCGCAAGGAGTTCGGCATCACCTGGAACGCGGCGCTGGAGGGCGGTGGCGTCCTGGTCGGCGACAAGGTCGTCCTGGAGTTCGACATCTCCGCGATCAAGCAGGCATAGGGCCTCCGGCACGCCGGACGGGGTGCCCCCGGGGCTGCCCGGGTGGGCCCCGTCCGCCCGCAGGTGCCGCTCCCGCGCGCCGACGCCGGAAGCGGCCGGGTTCAGGACGCGGCCACGCGCGCCGCCTCCAACTCGGCCACCAGCCGCTTGACCCGCCTGTTGGTCCCGCCCGAGCTGTGCCCCGACAGCATGTGCAGTTCGTCCGAGCCGCCGGAGGCCAGCACCAGCTCCGGGACGTCGGACGAGTAGACGTTGCCCGACAGGACGGCCACCCGCACCTCCCGGATCTCCGACCACGCGTAGGAGCGCGCCCCGAGCAGTCCGGAGTACTTCAACCCGGCCGGCCCGTAGGAAACGCCGAACGCCGGCGCGCGGAACGTCAGCACCACGCCCGGCACGCCCAGGACCAGGACCGGGATCAGGTGCTGCACCTTGTGCACGCCCATCGTCAGCACCACGGCGACCAGCAGGCACGCACTGCCCATCAGGAAGTAGACGAGGGCCGTGAGAGAGCGCCTCTTCCGCATGTCCGTCCCCTTTCCGGGGGCCCGCGCCGCCGTCCGGGATCCGGACGTGCCGTTACCGCCCGTGGACAAGCATACGAACGGTGCCGCGCGGCACCGCCGTCGCGGCGCCGCGCGGGACCGGCTCCCGGAGCGCGGAGGGGCCGGCGCCCCGGGGCCGCGACTCCCCGGGGTGCCGGCCCTCCGGGGCCGTGGGCGGGTCAGCGTGTCTGCGGCCGCTCGGCCGGGGCGTTCCAGTCCGGCAGCTGCGCGCCGGGCAGCGTGAAGGTGGCGAAGTCGGTGGTGCGGTTGAACGCCTCCAGCCGGTAGAGGTCGCGCGCGTACGCCCACAGGTGCGGGTACTCGGCCAGACCCGGGTTGATCGAGCGGTCGTGGTTGGACCTGGCGTCGTAGCGCACCAGCGTCACCCAGAGCCGCACGTCCGCCTCGGTGAGCCGGTCGCCCAGCAGGTAGCGGTGCTCGGCCAGCCGGGCGTCCAGCTTCGCGAAGGCGTCCAGCAGCACGGCGCGGGCCGCGAGCCCGGCCTCGTCGGTGCCCGCCGCCGCGCCGACCCCGTGGTTGACCGCCAGGTGCAGCTCGGCGTCGAGCGCGTCGATCTCCGCGCGCAGGTCCTCCGGGTAGGTGTCGGCCCCGTTGCCCCACTCGCCGAACTGGGTGGCCAGGTCGATGCCGATGCGGGTGAAGTCGTTGCTGACCACCCGGCCGGTGTGCCGGTCCCAGAGCGTCGGCACCGAGACGTGCCCGTCGAAGCCGGGCTCGGTCCGGTCGTAGGCCTCGCGCAGCAGGGTGAAGCCGTTGACCGGGTCCGGGCCGTGGGTCTCGCGGAACGCCCAGCCCCGGCCGTCGCGCTCGCCGTCCACGTAGGAGACCGAGACGACGTCCTCCAGCCCGTTCAGCGCGAGCTGGATGGTGACGCGCTGCGCCCAGGGGCAGAACCAGCCCGCGTAGACGTGGTACCGGCCGGGCTCGGCCTTGAAGCCGCTGCTGCCGTCGGCGGTGATCCGTCCGGTGAAGCGGTAGAGCGGGCGCTCGTCGCCCGGGGCCCTGGTGATCCGGTACTCGCCGTGGACGGCGGTGTCGGCGGGGTCGGCGTACACCGCCTTCGCGGCGTCGCTCCCGGTCCCGGGATCGGTGTGCTGGAGGGTCTCGCTCATGGCTGGCTCCTTGGAGGTGAAGGCATGGTGGTGCGGCGGGAGCACGCGCGCCGGGCACCGTGTTCGTCCACCCCCGTGGGCGGACGCGGTGAGGGCAGGCCTGGCGGACAGCCGTCGCGGGGCGGGCGCGAGTGCGCGTGGAGGCAGGGGCGTTACGGGCGACAGAGGCCGGTCGGCGAGCCGACGCCGTCGATCCAGCGCCGCGCCACGAGACGGGCGCCGCGGCCGACGCCGAGAGCCCGCGGGGCCGACGGGCGGAACGCGGCCGCGCGCGATCGCGACGGGCGCCCGGAGGCCACCCGTCCGTCCCGCAGTCGGCGTGCGTGCATCGCCCGTCCGTTCGTCCGTCGAGGATCCGGCAGCTGTGGAGGTCCACCCTAGCGCTCGATCGGCTCCGCGCAGGGGCAGTTGCCCGTCCCGGTGCGAAGACGGCACGTCGCCCTCCATGGCCGGCCGCCGGTGCCGATCCTCCCTACTCCGTGGCTGTCCCGCCCGCCTGCCGCGACAATCAACCGGTGAAAGAAGCCCCCGCCTCGCCGACGCGCGTCATCCTCGGCATAGACGACCTCCGCCCCCTGCCCAGGGCCACACGGATCGCCCGCACCAGCCATGAAGGCATCCGGCTTCTGGAAGAGCACCGCAACTGCGTCATCGACGAGCTGTGGCTCGACCACGATCTCGGCGGCGACGACACGATCATGCCGGTGGTGACCCTCCTGGAAGAGGCCGCCTTCAACGGACAGCCCTTTCGGATCGGAGCCGTCCTCGTGCACAGCGCCAATCCCATCGGTGCCGAAACCGTCGTCAGGTCGCTCACCCGCTGGAACTACCGTGTCCGGCGGGCCATGGCCCCGTACTCCGGCGATGGATCGTGATCTTGAAGGCGGAGTTGTCCGGCCGCATCGGCGGCTCGGTGAGGATCCGTCCGGCAGGCCGGGGTTCCGGATCGGGCCACGCGCCGGGCGCCGGCGCCCCGCGGGGAGCCGGCGCCCGGGGTCGGCGTCAGTAGATGAGGATGTCCCAGTGGCTGCCCTCGTTGCAGTACAGGTTGCCCGACGCGGCCTGCCACTGCGGGTAGCCGTCGCTGCGGTTGCCGATGTAGGTGAAGCTGTTCTGGATGTAGCCGTCGATGCAGGAGTTGCGGGAGATGTCGACCTTGTAGCCGTTGTAGTGGCTGTAGGTGCCGGAGGCGTGGCCGACCTCGGTCCCGCCCGTGATGTTGATGGCACAGCCGCTGGCCTGCTTGAGGGTGATGACGGCGCTCACCGTGCCCGAGTTGATCTGGTCGAACGAGGTGCAGGTGGAGTTGGACCTGGTGGTGCAGCCCCCGCTGGAGCTCCAGGTGATGCCGGCGCTGCTGAACTGGCCGGCGGCCGTCGACTGCGACAGCTTGGTACCGCTGGCGCCGGCCGTGGGCGCCGCGACGGCGAGGCCGGCCACGGCCAGGGCGACGACGGTGGCTGCGGTGCGTGGCTTCATCTGCATCTCCCGGTGAGAACGGTGTTCCTCCGACTCGACCCCTGCCTCCCCCGCCATGCCTCGGCGGGACCGGAGGGCAGGAAGTCCGGCGCCGGGCCTGCGGAACCGGCCCGGGCGACAGGGTCGTACGCAGTGCTGTGACGCGGCAGTGCTCCGGCGCTAGGGCCGACCGATCGATCCGGCACCAGGATGGCCCACCGTCGTCTATGCGGGTAGACCCCGGACTGTGAATTTCGCGTGACGGGGAGCGACCGTCGACGCGTCGAAACGCCCCACGAGGTGCCGGTCAGGCCTCGGACAGGGCGGCCTCGGGCCCGGTCCGGGTGCGGTCGGTGCGGAGCAGGGTGGCGATGAGGACCGCCGCGCCGGCCATCAGGACAGCGCTGACGATCGAGGCGATCCGGGCTTCCCGGGCGAAGGCGTCGAAGGCCGCGGTCCGCAGGGAGTCGGCGGTGCTCGCCGGAAGGCCGGCGGCGGTCTCGACCGCACCGCCGAGAGTGCTCCTCGCCGCCTCCAGTTCCTCGGGCGTGAGGTCGCCGGGAGCCTCGGCGGCCAGGACCGCACGGTAGACGGTGGTACCGATGCTGCCCAGGAGCGCGATGCCCAGCGCGCCGCCGAACTCGGCCGAGGTCTCGGCCAGCGCGGAGGCCGCGCCGGCCCGTTCCGGTGGTGCGGCGGAGAGGATCACCTCGGTCACGACGGCGGAGACGGCGCCGATGCCGATCGAGACGACGGTCATGCCGCCGACGAGGTGGACGATCCCCGATCCGGCCCGGAGCAGGGTCAGCACGAGGTAGCCGGCGGTCGCCACGAGCAGCCCGGCGGCGACCACGTTGGGCTTGCCGATGCGCGGGGCGGTCGCGGTGGCCAGCGCGATGCCCACGGGCATCACCAGGAAGGTGGGCAAGGACCACAGGGCCGACTCCAACGGCCCCATGTCCAGGACGAGTTGCATGAACTGCCAGTTGAACAGGCTGAAACCGACCAGCCCGAACGTCGCCAGCGCGTCGACGAGCAGGGGCACGGTGAACCGGCGGGTGCGGAACAGCCGCGTGTCGATCATCGGGTTCGAGGCCGTGTGCTGGCGGCGCAGGAACGCCGCCCCGACGGCGAGTCCGGCGACGCAGCAGGCCACGGGGACCCACCCGACGCCGTGTTCCGCCATGGCCTTGATGCCGTAGATGACGCCGAGCACGGCCACGAGGGACATCGCGGCGCCGAGCAGGTCGAAGCGGCCCGGCTCGGGGTCGCGGTGCTCGGTGAGCAGCAGCGGGCCGAGGACCAGGAGCAGGACCATCACCGGCACGTTGACGAGGAAGACCGATCCCCACCAGAAGTGCTCCAGGAGCAGACCGCCGATGATCGGGCCGAGCACGGCGCCGCCCGCGAATCCGGCTGTCCAGATGCCGACCGCGGTGGCCCGCTGCGCGGCGTCGTGGAACATGCTCCGGATCAGCGAAAGGGTGGACGGTGCCAGCGTGGCGCCGGCGATGCCCAGGAGCATGCGGGCCGCGATGAGGGTCCCGGGGCTGGTCGAGCAGGCCGCCAGGACCGAGGCGACGCCGAAGGCCGCGGCGCCCGTGAGCAGCACCCGCCGCCGCCCGAAGCGGTCGCCGAGCGTTCCCATGGTGAGGAGCAGCCCGGCGAGGAGGAATCCGTAGGAGTCCATGATCCACAGCTGCTCGGACCCGCTCGGACCGAGGTCGGCCGCCAGGGACGGGAGGGTGATGAACATGACGGACATGTCCATGGACGCGAGCAGACAGGGCAGCACCAGGACGGCGAGACCGACCCACTCCCTGCGTCCGGCTCTTCCTTCGTGGGCGGTCATACCGTCTCCCGATCCGTGCGAGGCCCGGATGGCCTGGGCCGCCGTCCGGACGCGTACGCCGTACGCATTAACGGCATACAGAGTACGCATGCGTGCGAAAGCACGGCAATGCCTTTTTGGCCTGGCGATTCGCGTCGAATAGGAGCAGCTTGCGCCGACGGATAGCATTACGTCACACATCGTTGGTTGTGACGAAAAGGAGTGTGCCGATGTCCGCGCAGCCGACATGCGCCTCGTGCGGAAGGGCGCTGGAGCCCGCCGAGCGGGGGCGGCCGAGGATCTACTGCTCCCGTGCGTGCCAGGCGAGGGGCTACCGGGCACGCAGGGCGGAAGCACCGGCCGGTGTCCCGGAGGGCGACGAGGGCGCGCGGCACCTCACCGTCGAGCGCATCGTGCGGGCCGGGATCGCCGTCGCGGACGCGGAGGGACTCGACGCGCTGTCGATGCGCCGGGTCGCCACGGAACTCGGCACCGGCGCGATGTCCCTCTACCGTCATGTGGCGTCCAAGGACGACCTGGTCACCCTGATGGTGGAAGCCGCGATGACCGACGTGCCGCTGCCCGACTCGCCCCCGCGGAACTGGCGACACGGCCTCGAACGCGCCGCGCACCGCGACTGGGATCTGTACCACCGCCACCCGTGGATCCTGTCGAGGGTCATGGTGACGACCCGCGCGTACTTCAGCGCCGCGCTCGCCGCGGACAGCGAGAGCGCCTTCTCCTCGTTCGACGGGCTCGACCTCGAACCGGCGGACGCCTTCCGGTACATGTTCATGTTCGCGTCCTACGTGCAGGGCGTGGCACTGATCCTCGTCAGCGATGCGGAGGCGGAGCGGCAGTCGAGGACGGCCGCGGAGCACGGGGCGAAAACCCCGGACGACGCGCCGAATCCGCTGTACGAACCCGGGGCCTATCCCCGGCTGGCCCGCGCCATGCGTGCGGGCGCCGACCCCTGGGACCTCGACGCGCTGTTCGCCTCAGGCCTCGCCGGTGTCCTGGACGGCATCGCGGCCGATCTCGCGCGGCGGAACATCGACGTCTGAGCGCCCGGTGCGGCGAACAGCTCGGGTGCGGGCCCTGCGGGCCCTGGCCATCAGCCACAGGCCGAAGCAGAACAGCAGCGCGAGCGCCAGTCCGGCGAGGAAGACGGCCAGGCTGTTGAGCGTCACCAGGTCGATGCCGAGGATGGTCACCTGGTACTCCGGCCCACCGGACAGGTTGTCGGCGATCAGCAGGCCGGTGAAGGCGCCGGTCACGGCGACCAGGAGGAGTCCGAACAGCAGCATGGCGGTGTCCCTTCGGTCCGGTCCCCCCTCGGGGTCAGGTCCCCTCCGCTGCGTGGTGCCTACCCGGGCGGGCCGGGCCGTTCGACACGGACGGCGACCAGGCAGGTGTCGTCGTCGGTGTCGGCCGGGCTCAGTTCCAGCAGCAGGTCCAGATAGCGCTCCAGGTCGGGGCCGGGGCGCCCGGCCGCCCGGATCAGGTGGTCGACGGACTCCTCGACCGGGCGGTCCCGGCGTTCGACCAGGCCGTCGGTGTAGAGCAGCAGGACGTCCCCCGGGTCCAGCCGGGCCGTGTACTCCTCGTACTCGGCGTCCGCCAGGGCGCCGAGCAGCACGCCGTGCGGCAGGGGCAGCACCTCGGCGCCGTCCGGGCGCAGCCTGATCGGCGGGAGGTGGCCGGCCCGGGCCCAGTGCAGCGTGCCGTCGTCGGGGCCGAGCAGCACGCACACGGCGGTGGCGGTCACCTGGCCCGGCTCGCGCATGGCCACGGTGTTGGCCCACTCCAGCAGCCGGGCCGGGCCCGCACCGGTGACGGCCAGTCCGCGCAGCGCGTGCCGGAGCGCGACCATGCCGGTGGCCGCGCCGACCCCGTGGCCGGCGACGTCCCCGACGGCGAGCAGCACCTGTCGGTCCGGAAGCACCAGCACGTCGTACCAGTCGCCGCCGACCCGCTCGCGCTTGGCCGCGGGCCGGTAGCGGACGGCGGCGCGCAGGCCGGTGGCGCCGAGCGGGGGCGGGTCGGCGGGCAGGATCGCCTGCTGGAGCCGCAGCGCCAGCTGTTCGCGCTCGGCCGACTCCTGCTCGCTGTCGGCCAGCCGCTCCCGGGTGGCGCCGAGCGCGACCTCCGTCCAGTGCTGCGCCGACACGTCGTGGTAGGCCCCGCGTACGGCGCTCAGCGCGCCGTCGGCGTCCAGGACAGGTTCGGCCACCACCCGGGTGTAGCGCTGCGTGCCGTCCGGGCGGATCAGCCGGAAGACCGCGGAGGCGGTGCGCCGGCGGTGCTGGACGGTGTCCAGCAGGCGTCGGACGGCGGGCTCGTCGTCCGGGTGGACGTGGCCGGCGAGGCGCGCCAGCGGGACGGCCGGGGCGTCGGGCGGCAGGCCGAACAGTTCGGACAGGCCCGTGTTCCAGAGGATCCGGCCGGTTCCGGGCTGTTCCTCGAACCCGGCCACCCGGGCGAGGCGCTGGGCCTGGCGCAGCAGTGCGCTCTGGTCGGACTCGCCCCCGGACGGGTCGGCGTCGCGCTGCCAGGTGAGCAGGAGCCGTCCGTCGAGCGGGGCTACGGCGATCCGCAGGGTGGTGGGCTGCTCGATGCCGCCGCCCTGGAAGACCAGGTGCAGGCGCTCGTCGGTGCCGGGCTCACCGGTTTCGTGGGCCCGCAGCAGCGGTGCCAGCAAGCCGGTGGCGCAGGCCAGCGGGTAGGTCTCCAGCAGGGAGGTGCCGTCCAGGCCGCTGCGCGGGCGGCCGAGCGGGTCCCGGAACGCCGGGTTGGTGCGCAGGACGGTGAAGTCGACGGCCCGTCCGTCGCGCAGGACGGGGGCGAGCAGCAGGGCCGGGGTGAGCAGGCTGTCGAGGAGGTCGGCCTGCCGGTCCGGCGGGACGGCGGGTTCGGGGTCGCCGAGGACGGTGGCGCAGAGGTCGGCGAGGGACCGGAGCTGGCGGCGCTGCGGGGTGCCGAGGGCGGGGCCGGGGACGGGTGCGGGCCAGAGCACTTCGAGCGCGCCGCGGCGGCGGCCGTGGTCGATCAGCGGGAGGACGGCCCGGGGCGTGTCGGGGCCGCCGACGCGGGGGCCGGGCGGTGACGGGTCGTCGGGCCAGTGCTCGTCGCCGGTGGCGAGCGCCTGCTGGGCGGGGGTCGGGACGCCGGGCGGCACCCGGCTCCAGGCCTCGGCCTCCCCGGCGGGCAGCCCGGCCTGGGCGGCGAGCGCGAGGGCGCCGGCGGGCAGCCGCTGCCAGACCAGGACGGCGTGGGCGCCGAGCGGCGCGGCGCCCTGCCGCAGCACGGCCTCGACGGCGCCGGCCAGGTCGGGCACGGCGGCGAGGGCCCGGGCGGGGGCCGACGGCCCGGTCGACGTGCGCGGCGACGATCCGGTCGGCTTCGACGGCTCGGACGGTCGGGGCGCTTCGGACGGCTTCGACGGCTCGGGCGGCTCGGGCGGTTCGGCACCCTCGGGCAGCAGGGCCGCGCTCGGCCGGCCCGGCTCGGCCGAGCGGCCGACGACGTCGGCGGCCAGGGTGACGACCGGCACCCCGGCCTCGCCGGCGAGCCGGGCCAGTCGGGCGGCGGCCTCGGCGGGCGGTACCGTCAGCCGCTCGGCGAGCATCCCGGTGGCGAGGTCGACGAGCGCGCGGGTGCCCTCCTCGGCGCGCATCCGGTCGGCGGCCTGCTGGAGCCGCCGGACGGCGCCCGCGAGCTGCCGCGCGACGGTGTCCCCGGTCTCCCCGGAGCCGGGGACACCGGAGCCGCCGGGGTCGCGCGGGGTGTCGCCGGACGGATCGGCGGTCATGACGCGCCCAGCCAGTGCCGCATCCGCTGCAGCAGGAGGGTGGTGTCCACGGGCTTGGTGACGTGGTCGTCGGCACCGGCCGCGAGGCTCTTCGCCCGGTCGCCCGCCATGGCCTTGGCGGTGACGGTGACCACCGGCAGGCGGGCGAAGCGCTCGTCGGCCCGGATGGCGGCGATGGTGGCGTAGCCGTCGAGGCCGGGCATCATCACGTCCATCAGCACCAGGTCGGTCTCGTCGTGGCGGCGCAGCAGGTCGAGGCCGGCGCGGCCGTCGGCGGCGTGCAGGACGGTCAGGCCGTGCTGTTCGAGGGCGGCGGCGAGGGCGAAGACGTTGCGGATGTCGTCGTCGACGATCAGCACGGTGCGCCCGGCGAGCGGTTCGTCGGCGGGGTCGCCGGCCCCGGTCGGCTCGGTGGCGACGGCGTGACGGCCGCCGAGCAGGGTGATCAGGCGTTCGCGCAGTCCGTCGAGCCCGGAGAACAGTTCGAGGCGGTCGACGGCGGTTCCGGCGCGCGCGGCGGGGCCGCCGTCGCCCTGGTAGCCGAGGACGGGCGTGTTCTCGGGGAGGGCGGTGAGCAGCACGGGGGCGAGGTCGGCGGAGTGGGCGAGGTCGACGACGGCGCACCGGTAGGGGCCGTCGGCGATGGCGGCGCGCAGTGCGGGTTCGTCGCCGGCGCTGCGCAGTCCCGCCGGCGGGTCGTCCCCGTGGGACTCGGCTGCGGTGCGGGCGAGGAGGGTGAGCAGGCCCGGCGGGTCGGCCTCGGCGACCAGGACGCGGGCCCCGGCCGCGGGGGCGGCGGCGGGCCGGTCGCGGCGGGCGAGCGGGAGGTAGAGGCTGAAGCGGCTGCCCCGCCCGGTGGTCGAACGGACGGCGATGGTGCCGCCGAGCAGGCGGGCGAGTTCGCGGCTGATGGACAGGCCGAGTCCGGTGCCGCCGTAGCGGCGGCCGGTGGTGCCGTCGGCCTGCTGGAAGGCGCCGAAGATGCTGTCGAGGTGGGCGGGGTCGATGCCGATGCCGGTGTCGTCGACGTGGAAGGCCACCGCGGCCCCGGTCCGACCGAGTTCGGCGGGCAGGGCGGCGGCGTCGACGTGTTCGATGCGCAGGTCGACCCGGCCGCTGTCGGTGAACTTGATGGCGTTGGACAGCAGGTTGCGCAGGACCTGGCGCAGCCGGGCCTGGTCGGTGACGAGTTCGGACGGGACGGTGTCCGCGACGGTGATCCGGAACGCGAGGTCCTTCTGGTCGGCGAGTGGTTTGAAGGCGGACTCGACGTAGGCCAGCAGGTCCTGGACGGCGAAGGGTTCGGGGGTGATCTCCATCTTCCCCGCCTCGACCTTGGAGAGGTCCAGGATGTCGTTGATGAGCTGGAGCAGGTCGGAGCCGGCCGAGTGGATGACGCCGGCGTACTCGACCTGTTTGGGCGTGAGGTTGCCGGCCGCGTTGCGGGCGAGCAGTTGGGCGAGGATCAGCAGGCTGTTGAGCGGGGTGCGCAGTTCGTGGCTCATGTTGGCCAGGAACTCCGACTTGTACATCGAGGTGAGGCTCAACTGGCGGGCGCGTTCCTCCAGTTCCTGCCGGGCCTGTTCGATCTCCAGGTTCTTGGCCTCGATGTCGCGGTTGCGGTCGGCGAGTTGTCCGGCCTTCTCGGCGAGTTCGGCGTTGGAGCGCCGCAGTTCCTCCTGGCCGTCCTGCATCTCCTCGGAGCGGGCCTGCAGTTCGGCGGTCAGGCGCTGGGACTCGCCGAGCAGTTCGTCGGTGCGGGCGTTGGCGAGCAGGGTGCCGACGTTGACGCCGCAGGCCTCCGCGAACTGCTCCAGGAAGTCGCGGTGGACGGCGCTGAACGGGTGGACGGAGGCGAACTCCATGACGCCGAGCAGCCATTCCTCCAGGGCGATCGGCAGGATCACCACCGAGCGGGCGTGGGTGGCGCCGGCGCCGGAGGCGATGGTGGCGTAGTCGGGCGGCAGGCGGTCCAGGGTGACGGTGCGCCGGGTGCGGGCGGCCTGGCCGATCAGCGACTCGCCGAGCCGTACCCGTTCGGGGGCGGTGGCCTGCTCGGCCGGTCGGCCGTAGGCGCTGATCCGGGTCAGCGCGGTGGCGTCGCCGTCCTCCTCGGCGAGGTAGAAGGCGCCGTACTGGGCGCCGACCAGCGGGGTCAGTTCGTCGGTGATCAGCTCGGCGACGGCGCGGATGTCGCGTTTGCCCTGCATGGCGGCGGTGAAGCGGGCGAGGTTGGTCTTCAGCCAGTCCTGTTCCTGGTTGGCGCGGGTGGTCTCGCGCAGGGACTCCACCATGAAGTTGACGTTGTCCTTGAGGTCGGCGACCTCGCCGGAGGCGTCCACGGTGATCGAGCGGGTGAGGTCGCCCTCGGCGACGGCGCTGGTGACCTCGGCGATGGCGCGGACCTGCCGGGTGAGGTTGCCGGCGAGTTCGTTGACGGTCTCGGTGAGCCGTTTCCAGGTGCCGGACACGCCCTCGACCTCCGCCTGCCCGCCGAGCCGGCCCTCGGTGCCGACCTCCCGGGCCACCCGGGTGACCTCGTCGGCGAAGGAGCCGAGCTGGTCGACCATGGTGTTGACGGTGGTCTTGAGTTCCAGGATCTCGCCGCGCGCGTCCACGTCGATCTTGCGGGTGAGGTCGCCCCCGGCGACCGCCGTGGTCACCTGGGCGATGTTGCGCACCTGGCTGGTGAGGTTGTGCGCCATGAAGTTGACGTTGTCGGTGAGGTCCTTCCACGTCCCGGCGACGTTGGGCACCCGGGCCTGGCCGCCGAGGGTGCCCTCGGTGCCGACCTCGCGGGCGACCCGGGTCACCTCGTCGGCGAACACCGAGAGGGTGTCCACCATGGTGTTGATCGCCCCGGCGAGCGCCGCCATCTCGCCCTTGGCCTCCACGGTGATCTTCCGGGAGAGGTCGCCCCGGGCGACGGCGTTGGCCACCTCGGACATCGAGCGGACCTGGCCGGTGAGGTTGGAGGCCATCACGTTGACCTTGTCGGTGAGGCCTTTCCAGGTGCCGGAGACGCCGCGGACGGTGGCCTGGCCGCCGAGGTTGCCCTCGGTGCCGACCTCGCGGGCGACCCGGGTCACCTCGTCGGCGAAGGCCGAGAGCTGGTCGACCATCGTGTTGATGGTCTCCTTGAGCAGCAGGATCTCGCCGCGCGCGTCGACCCGGATCTTCTGGGTGAGGTCGCCCTCGGCGACCGCCGTGGTGACCTCGGCGATGGCGCGGACCTGGGCGGTGAGGTTGTCCGCCATCACGTTGACCGACTCGGTGAGGTCCCTCCAGGTGCCGGAGACGTCGCGGACGTCGGCCTGGCCGCCGAGCCGGCCCTCGCTGCCGACCTCGCGGGCGACCCGGGTCACCTCGTCGGCGAACGCCGAGAGCTGGCCGACCATCGTGTTGACGGTGTTCTTGAGCTCCAGCAGCTCGCCGCGCGCGTCGACCTCGATCTTCTGGGTGAGGTCGCCGCGGGCGACCGCCGTGGTCACCTGGGCGATGTTGCGCAGCTGGCGGGTGAGGTCGCCGGCCATCGCGTTGACGGCGTCGGTGAGGTCCAGCCACGTCCCGGCCGCGCCGGGGACGTGGGCCTGGCCGCCGAGCCGGCCCTCGGAGCCGACCTCCCGGGCCACCCGGGTCACCTCGGAGGTCACCCGGGCGAGCTGTTCCACCATGCCGTTGAACACGGCGGCGATCTCGCCCGGCACGCCCGGCAGGTCGGGCCCGAGCCGGGTGCGGAAGTCGCCGTCGCGGACCGCCGTCAGCCCGGCGAGCAGTTGCCGCAGGACCTGGTCGGGCCGGTCCGCTCGGCCCGCGCCGGCCGCCGGCGTGCCGCCCGGCACCTGGTGCTCGTCCATCCGTCCACCGTCCGGATCGACCGCACGGCCGGATCGCCGACGGAGCGGCACCGACCGCGGGGAGCGGCGGCGCCGCCCCGCCTCCCACTGTGCCACCGTCACGCGGCGGGTGACATGCGGGGAGTCCGCGCGGTGCGGTGGGCCGGGCGGGGTTTGCCGGGCGGTGGCGGGGTAGACGCGGGCGGCGAGGCCGGGCAGCGCGGCGGCGAGGGGCGTCGACGACGAACCGGCGCGAGCCGGCGCCCGCGCTCGGCCGAGGCCGAGGCCGAGGCCGAGGCCGAGGCCGGAGCCCACGAGGACCGTGAGGTGTGACATGACCGTTCCTACCGTTCCGCCGCCCGGGCATCCGGACACCGAGCCGTTCCCGCACCCGCACCCACACCCGAATCCCGTGCCGGGGCCCGAGCCCGATCCGGCGCCGCCCCCGGTGCCGCCGTTCCCGCCACCGGACCCCGACCCGGGCCCGCCGACCGCGCCGCGACCGGCACGCTGAGCGGCCCCCGGCGGACCGGAGTACGGCCCGGAGCGCGGCCCGGAGCGCGGCTCAGCCCGCCGGCCCGCAGCGGTCCAGCGGTGACGCCACCTCCAGCCAGACCGACTTGCCCGCTCCCTCGGGCCGCGAGCCCCAGGCGCGGGCGAGCCGGTCGACCACCCGCAGCCCGTGCCCGCCCGGCTGTCCCGGGTCGGCGGGCGGGCGCAGCCGTGGCGGCACCGGGCTGGCGTCGCTGACCTCGACCCGCAGCCGGACCGTGTCCCAGCGCAGCCGCAGTTCGCGGGGGCCGCCGGGCGCGTGCAGGCAGGCGTTGGTGACGAGTTCGGAGACCATCAGCAGGACGTCCTCGAAGACGGCCAGCTGCTCGTCGTCGGGCCAGTGCTCGCCGTCCACCGCCAGCCAGTGCCAGTCGAGCAGGGCCTGGCGGCTGAAGTCCCGTGACCGTTGCACGGCGCCCGCGCTACCGCCCAGCGGCAGCCGCCGGGTCTCGTCCGCGTCCGGCGCCGCGGTGGGCTCGGGGCCGCCGGCCACGGCTGTCACGTCCCGGCCGGATCAGGCGGACCGGCCGGCCCACCGCCCGGCCGCGGCACGAGGGCGACGCCGGGATGGACCCGCAGCACGCTGTCCGCCCCGGTGACGGCGAAGTGGCGGACGACGGCGGGACGCGGACCGGCAAGCTCCGGCCGGACGCCCGCCCGTTCGGCCTCCTGCCGGGCCCGCAGCAGAACGTTCAGGCCGGTGGAGTCGCAGAAGCCCCGTTCGGCGAGGTCGACCAGGATCCGGTCCGGGCCCCGCTCCCCCGGTCCGGCGAGCGCGGTGCGCAGCCCGTCCGCGGAGTCGTGGTCGCGTTTTCCGCCGACGGCGACGATCCGTACCGGTCCGGCGCGGCACGCCCTGGCCCGCGGCCCATCCGGCCGGTGGGCCTGCGGGGGCTCCCGCCGCACGGTGCCCGGCCCCTCCCCCGTGGCGCCGGGTCTCCGGGTCGTCTCGTCCACGGCCCGCGTCTGCCCTGCTACGGCCCGGCTACACGCGCGGCGTGCCCAGGCGGAGGATGATCCGGAAGGGGGGCACGGAACGCGCGGGAGGGGCGCGGCGGACGGGACGGAGAGGGGCCGGATGGCGGCGGGAGCGACCGGGCCGGACGACACCGGCCCGCACCGGACCGGGCGGCAGGAGACGCCGGAGGAGCGCGCGGACCGCCGCTGGACCGATCTGCTCCAGGAGGTGCGGGTCGCGCAGACCGGCTCCCAGGTCCTGTTCGGCTTCCTGCTGAGCGTCGTCTTCATGCCGCGCTTCGCCCAATTGGACCAGTTCGACCGGAATCTCTACGTCGCCACCGTGGTCCTGGGCGCGCTCGCCACCGGTTCGCTCACCGCGCCGGCCGCCTACCACCGCCTCCTGTCCGGGCGCCGGCTGAAGCCGCAGCTGGTCGACGCCGCCGCGCGGCTGGTCGGGGTCGGACTGGTGCTGCTGGCGCTCACCATCGGCTCGGCGCTGCTCCTGCTGCTGCGGGAGGCGGTCGGCGGCGCCGCGGCCGGCTGGATCACGGGCGCGGTGATGGCCTACTTCGCGGTCTGCTGGCTGCTCCTGCCGATGCTCCACCTGCGCCACCGGGACGGCCGGGACAAGCGCCCGCCGAGGGGCTGAGCGGCCGGGGCACGGTGACACCCGCGCCCGCACGTTTCACGGCCGCGCCTTCGGCAAGACGCCCAGCATGACAACCCGCAGCGATCTGTCGTCACGCACCGCAGTCGTCACCGTCGCCGTCGCCGGGGCCGGACCGGATGGCGTACCGGTGGACGGCGCCGCCCCCGAGGCGTGCGAGGGCGTCGCAGCCCGTGCCGAAGAGGGGTTCGGCCCGGTTCACGGACGGCTTGACGGCGCCTTCGCGGGGGTCGTCACGCCGTTCGCGGACGCCGCCGCCGCCGAGTTTCGCCGGGTCGCGGAGCTCACCTACCTTGGGTGTGTGAACGGCACCCGAGCCGCGCTGCACCGGATGCTGCCCCGTGACCGGGGCACTGTCGTCCAGGTGGGCCCGGCCATCGCCCACCGGAGGATCCCACCGGCGCGGCCGGCGGACGGGCCACCGTCCGCCGAGGACCGCGTCCGGCCGAGGCCGTGGAGACCGGCCGACGGCGGGCGCGGCCCGCGCCCGTGGGCCGCGCGACACCTCGGCCACCACGACCCGCCCGCGCCCGCCCGCGGGGCGCCGGGGTGCCGGCCGTGACCGCGCACCCGACCCCCCGGAGGGTGCCCACCGTCGGCGTGGAGGAGGAGTTCCTGCTGGTCGACCGCCGCACCCGGCTGCCGCTCGCGCGTGGGCCCCAGGTACTCGCGGCGGCGGCCGCGGTGCTGGACGACCAGGTGCAGCCGGAGATCTTCCAGGTGCAGGTGGAGACCTCCTCCCGCCCCGCCCTGCGGCTCAAGGAGCTGGCCGACGACCTCGCCCGGCTGCGCGCCGTCCTGGTGGCGGCAGCCGCCGACGCGGACTGCCTGCTGGTCGCCGGCGGGACGCCGGTGCTGGTCGGGCCGGGGCCGGCGTTGCTCACCGACAACCCGCGCTACCGCTCGATGGCGAGCCGCTACCCGGCGGCGACCGACGGCTACCGCGGGGCGCTGTGCGGCTGCCACATCCACCTGGGCACGCTCGAACGCGCCCTGGCGCTGGCCCTCGGAAACCGGCTGCGGCCCTGGCTGCCGGTGCTGCAGGCGCTCGCGGTCAACTCGCCGTTCGACGGGGGCCGGGACAGCGGGTTCGCCAGCTGGCGGGACGTGCGCTGGTCGCGCTGGCCCACCGTGGGTGCGGCGCCGCTGGTGGACGAGCGGGGCTACGAGCGGCGCGCGGACGCCCTGGTCGCGCGCGGCACGCTGCTCGACCGTCGGATGATCTACTGGTACACCCGGCCGTCCGAGCACCTGCCGACGCTGGAGGTGCGGGTCGCCGACGCGAACGCCGACCTGGGGACGGTGGTGCTGCTGGCCGGGCTGCTGCGCGGTCTGGGCGCCGTCCTGCTCGACGAGGCCCGGGCCGGACTGCCCCCGCCCGCCGTGCCGCACGGCCGGCTGGCCGCCGCCCACCGCAGGGCCGCGCAGACCGGCCCGGTCGGTGAGGGCATCGACCCGTTCACCGGGTGGCCGGTGGCCATGCCCGCCCTGGTGGACCGACTGCTGGAGCGGGCCGCGCCGGGGCTGTCCGCCGCCGGCGACCTGGCCGCCGTCGAGGCCGGGCTGGACCGGCTGCGCCGGCTGGGCAGCGGCGCCGACCGCCAGCGCCGGTCCCTGCGGCTGCGCGGGCGCCCGCAGGCGGTGGTCGACGACCTGGCCCGGCTGACCGCCTCCGCCCACCCGTCCGGCTGACGCCAGGGGCGGGCGCCCCGGGCGAGGGACCTCAGACGCCGCTCGGGCGGCAGAACTCCGCCCGGAGCAGATCGGTGAAGACACCGATCGGGTCGTCCCAGCCGCCGTCGGTCCAGTCGCCGTTGGTATTGACGGCGACCAGCCGTCCGCCGTCGCGGGCCCCGTACGCGTAGGACCACGATCCGAACAGCGCGCCGCCCATGCCCCAGACCGTCTCCCCGCAGGGCAGTGCCACCGAGGACACGCCGAGGCCGTAGGCGGCGCCGGGGATCCAGTCGCGGGTGGGCACGGTGGTCAGCATCTCGCGCAGCCGGTCGGGTGGCAGGAGCCGTCCGCCCAGCAGGGCGCCGAGGAAGCGGTTGAGGTCCCCGGCGGTGGAGACCATGCCGCCGGCCGCCCAGAAGACGGAGGGGTCGAGCTCGGTGGCGTCGTGGACCGGGGCGCCGGGGTCGGTCAGGAACAGCTTGGTGTAGTGCCGGGAGTGCGGCCCGCGGATCGTCGGGTCGTCGCCCTGCGGCAGGTAGGTGCCGGTCAGGCCGAGCGGGCGCGCGATCCGCTCGTCGATCTCCTCGGCGAGTCCGCGGCCGGTGACCCGTTCGACGATCATGCCGGCGAGCACGTAGTTGGTGTTGGAGTACGCCCACCCCGAGCCCGGTGCGAAGACGGGCGGACGGGCCATCGCGGTCCGCACCAGTGACCGCGGGGAGTGGGTGGGGTGGCGGTTCAGCTCTTCCCGGTCGTCGGTGTAGTTGAAGATCCCGCTGGTGTGGTTGAGCAGCATCCTGATGCTCACCGCGGAACCGTCGTGCCCGTGGCCGTCGACCACCCCGGGGAGCCACCGCTGCACCGGGTCGTCCAGGCGCAGCCGACCCTCGGCGGCCAGCCGCAGCACCACTGTCGCCACGAACGTCTTGCTGATGCTGCCCACACGGAACCGGTCCTGCGCCGAGCGGCGGCGACCCGTCCCGGTGTCGGCCGCTCCGGCCGCGGCGAACCACGACCGGTCGCCGTCGCGGACCTCGGCGAGGATGCCCGGCAGACCGCCCTCCGTCACGGCCCGGTCGAGGAGGCGCCGGGCGGCCTCGTGGCGCTCGGCGACCCAGGCCGGCGCGGACACCGCGCTCACCGCTCCCCGCCTTCGAGCGCCCGCCCGGCGCGCTGCGCCAGTTCGGCCCGGTCCACGCCGGCCAGGGCGAGCGTGCGCGGCACGGTGCCGATGCGGGCCTCCAGGATCCCGAGCAGCAGGTGCGCCGACCGCAGGTCCTTCTTGCGGGCGGTGGCGAAGCTCCGCTCCAGCGCCAGCTTGGCGGACGCGCCCAGTGCGGGGTCCTGGATGGCGGGGCTCGCGGCCGGGAGGTCGCGCGCGGCCGGAGCCACGCCGACCAGGCTCAGGCTGTGCTCGAACTCCCGGTCCAGCGCCGTGCGGACGGCGCCACGGTCGAGCCCGGCCGAGGCCAGCAGCCGCTGCGCGGTGGAGCCCTGATCGGCCGCCAGCGACAGCAGGAGGTGCTGGGCGTCCACCGTCGACGACCCGTCCGCGCGGGCCTCGTCCGTCGCCCGCAGGATGACGGCGTGCAGGTACTTGTCGAACGCGCTCAATCCGCGCGCCTCCTCAGTTCGACCCCGGCGGCGATGAGCCGCTTGGCGTGCTTCTTGTGGACGGCCTGGCGGGTGACCCCGAGCGCCTCGGACACCTGCGGCCAGCTCCAGCCCGCCCGCATCGCCTGCTCGACGGCGGCGTTCTCCAGTTGATCGGCGAGACGCCGCAGCGCCACGACGGCCGCCAGGCTGTCGGCGGGCTCCGGAGGAAGGGTGTTCTCTGCGGCGGGCATATAGGCAACTCTAGTTGACTAACGGAGATAGTCAACCGGAGTTGCCCAAGTGGACGAGGACGCGGCGGCGACCGCCGCCCGTCGCCCGTCGCCCGTCGTCAGCCGTCAGCCGTCAGCCGTCAGCCGTTCGCACCGGGGTCGCCGCCGCCCCCGTAACGGGCGCGCCACTCGCGGGCCCGGGCGTTGTGCCAGTCCACCCCGCGCTGCGCCTGCTGCTCGGAGAGGCCGCTGAGCTCGGCGACCACGCCGAGCGGCACCGGCTCCTCGCACCTGGCCAGGGCTCGGCAGACCTTGGCCGCCCACTGCTCCTCCGGGACGAACGGGCGGTTGCGGTAGACCGCGATCAGCGCGGCGAGGTGTTCGGCCGAGCAGGCGGTGACGAGCCGCCGGCCGTCGAGTCCGGGCTCCGAGACGTGGACGGCGGAGGAGTCGGGAACGAGCGCGCCGAGCAGTTCCTCGCGCGGGACGACCTGGCCGCAGTGGTCGCACAGGTCGTACCCGGCCGCGTCGTCCGCGCCGGGTCCGCCGCCCACCGGGGGTTCGTAGTGGTCCACGACCGGCGCCTACCCGGGCGGCGGCGGGGCAACCGTCCCGGCCCCGGCTGCGGGCCAGGGCCGCCGGCCCGGGCGGGGGCCGAAGCGGATCGGGCGGGTCGACCGCCGGAGAACCGTCCCAGTGGGTGCCACCCGGTGGCCGACCGGCGCCGCCCGGGATTGCATGGGAAGCCCGATCCCCTGCTCCGGGAGGCAGTCGTGTACGAGATGTGGGCCGAGTCCGATCCGGCGGTGGAGCCGTCGGGCCTGGTGTGGCACGTGGTGTCGAAGGACGACGCGTCGACGGCGCTCTGCGGGCAGCTGCTGGAGCTGTCCCGCCGCGTGGTCCCGAACGGTCTGGACGCGCCCGCCGGGGTGCCGGACCGCTACTGCGATCCGTGCCTGGTCACGGTGCGCGAGACCATGGCGGCCGCCGTCCGCTGACGGTGCGGTGGGGGCGTGCACCGCGCGGTGCACGCCCCCGCGACGGTGCGCACGCGCGCTCAGGGCAGCGGCACGGCGTCCAGGCAGGGATGCCGGGCGCTCCCGGCGGGCGCGGTCAGGACGGTGGCCACCTGGCCGGCGATCTCCACCCGGAGGCCGCCGTCGGCGCTCGCCCACACGGGTCTTCCGCCCGGCCCCCGGGTGTCGGTGCGGTGGACGACGACCACGGCTTGTGGCGCGTGTCCCCCGGTCGTGACCGGCAGGGTCACCGCGTAGCGGCGGTTCGGGTCGGTCATGGCCCGCCTCCTCGGGTTCGGCCCCCGCCTGTCGATTGTCCGCGCGGCGGGCCGGACCGCACCTCGGAGCCGCGGATCAGCCCGGCTCCGGGGCCGGGCGGGCGCCCGGGCGGTCCCGGTGGGCCAGGCGGCGGGCCACCGTGCCGAGGTCGGTGTCCAGCCGTTGGGCCAGTTGGGCGAGCAGCATCAGCGCGGTGTGCGGCGCCACCCCGTAGCGCTCCATCACCACGCCCATCGCCAGCCCCGTGCTGTGGCGCCGGTCCAGCAGGTCGGCCACCGTACGGGCCAGCGTCGAGCGGTCCAGGGCGATCGAGGACTGCAGCGCCAACGCCGCGACCAGCCGCAGGACCGGCGGCCCGGGCTCCTCCGGGGAGCGCAGGTAGGCGCTGAAGGCGGTGCACCCGTGCGGGTGGGTGCGCAGGTGGGCCGCGACCACCGTACGGACGCCGCAACGCCGTGCCCGGTCGGTGAACCGCCCGGGCCGTCCCGGTTCGATCCGCAGCACGACCTGCCCCTCCCCCTGGGCGCGGATCCGTGACAGCGGCCCCGCCCCGGCCTCGGCCTGCGCCCGTTCGAGTGCCAGCAGCTGCGGCGATCCCGCCGCCAGGGTGTGCACGGACCCCTCGTCGTGCCAGGTGCTCACCGCCGCTCCGACGCAGTCGGGTACGGCCACCCGGGCGAGGTGGAGCACGTCGCCCAGGGTCGAGAACGACCGCGACCGGCCGTGTTCGCGGGCGGCCAGGTCGCCGAGCGTCGCCAGGAGGCTCTCCGGGAACGCCTCGGCCGTCGCCGCCCCTCCGCCCGGCTCGCCGGAGGGCCGCCCGTCGTGCCCGTCGGGGCCGTCGGGGCCGTCGGGGCCGTCGGGGCCGGAGTCGAGCAGTTCCCTGGCCCGGGCCATCGCGCGGGCCGCGTCCGCCTCCCCGGTGTAGACGCCGATGGTGTAGCCGATGTCCCGCAGCCGCTGCCGCGCGTCGGACGACCGGTCCCCGGCCAGGGCGTCATGTTCGGCGACCAGCCGCCGCAGCTCCGCGACGTCCACCATGGACATGGCCACCTCCCGGTCACGTGCGCACAGTATGCCCAGGCGGCGACGGACCGTCACGACGACGCGACGTGGAGCAGCCGAGTGGACGCGCTGGGCCCGGTTCGGGGGGCGGTGGCTCAGCCCGGGTAGATGCCGCGCACGTTGTCCCGGGCCGGGCGGGCGGCGGCGGCCGGGCCGGCGGCGAAGGCCCGCAGCACGTTCTCGGTGACCTGGCGGGTCATCGCGCCGGTGCGTCCGTCCAGGCCGTGGTTGACGCCGGGGGTGGCCGGGCCCTCGGCGTCCAGTGACTCGACCCAGCGCATGGTGCCGCTGGCGAACACGGCGGCGCCGGAGGGGTGGGTGTAGTACGCGGTGTCGGCGTGGGCGCGGCGGCCGTCGCAGACCACGGGCGAGTGGGAGACGATCTCCAGCGGGCGGGGGAAGGAACGGGCGGCGTCGACGGTGTCGTACTCGACGCCCACCAGGTGCTCGAAGGAGTCGCCCGCCGCCACGCCGGTGCCGGCGAACACCCAGTGGCCGGGCGAGGTGACGACGTACGGCGCGTCGACGGGGTAGCCGTCGTACAGCAGGCCGAGCAGGGAGCTCTCGGGGTCGGCGCCGGGGGCGAGGCGGTAGTCGGTGGTGGCCGGGCCGCCGGCCAGGTAGCCGGGGTCCCTGGCCCAGTCGCCCTTCCAGCAGGCCATGACGCGGTCCTCGCCGAGCGGGGACGGCTGGTAGCGCACCCGCCGGTAGCAGCAGTTGGCACCGAGGACGGCCAGGTTGGTGCCGGCGTCGCGGGCCGCGGTGACCGCCGCGCGCTGCTCGGGCGACCAGTATTCGTCATGGCCCGGCGACAGGACGGCGTGCGCGCCGTCGAGGACCCCGGGGCGGCGGTGCACGTCCACCCCGGTGAGGAAGGAGAGCGGCAGGCCGAGCCGTTCGGCGAGCGCGACCAGCGGCGCCTCGTAGACGAGGAACAGGCCCGCGCCGTCGTAGTCCAGGTAGGGCCGGTCGAAGCTCACCTCCAGCGACCGGGTGGCCAGCCCACCGGACGGGCCGTCGTACAGGTCGTGGCCGCCCCACTGGTTGTACGCCTGCCAGGTGCCGACCGCGTTGACGATCACGACGGTGCCGGCGGTGCTCGCCGAGCGGATCGTCAGCGGCACGTAGCGCTGGCCCGCGCCGCCGTCGGCGTCCAGGCGCAGCAGGTAGCTGCCGGGCGGCCAGCCGGTGGTGTCCAGCTCGGTGGACGGCTGCCAGGCGGTGGTCACCGTGCGGGTGACGGGGTCGACGGCGGCGCGCGGTTGACCGGTTCCCGGCACCGGCCCGGAGCGCCAGACCAGGCGGGCGCGCGCACCGCCGTACCAGCCCATGCGGTAGGCGCTGACGCGGAAGCCGGGGGCGGTGGTGGACACGTGCAGGCGCACGCGTTCGCCGGGCAGCGCGCTGGCCTGCGCGGTGTAGCCCTCGACGGCGTCCGGCGGGCCGGCGGCGGTGATCCGCCAGTCGGCGTTGCCGGGCAGGGCGTTCTCGGCGGCGGCGGGCGAGGAGGACGGCGCGGATGGCGCGGAGGGGGCGGAGGGGGCGGAGGGGGCGGAGGGGGCGGAGGGGGGTGCGGCGGTGGGCGAGCGTGTGCAGGCCCCGGCCGCCGCCGCGGCGGCGAGCGTCAGCCCGAGGAACCGTCGCCGCCCCGCCGTTCCGCGTTGCCCGTCCATGCGCCCTCCGCACCCTCGATACCCGCCGACCGACCGTCAGGAGAAAGGATGCGCGAGGGCGTGCCGACCGGGCGGGAGCGACACCGCGAGGCCGTCGCACCGGAGGGTCACGGCGGCACGGTGTCGTGGACGGGGAAGGCGTCACCGGCACCGGTGAGTTCGAGGACGCGGCGGACCAGCGGCCGGGGGCGGGCGAGTTCGATCCGGCTGCCCCGGGCGCCCGCGCGGCCCGCGGCCTCCAGCAGGGTGCTGACGCCGGTGGAGTCGCAGAACGCCAGGTCGCGGCAGTCGATCACGACGACCGTGCCGGGGACGGCGAGCGCGCGGTCCAGGGCCCGGCGCAGCACGGCGGCGGAGTCCAGGTCGAGTTCGCCGCGCAGGGCGAGGACGGTGCCGTGGGCCCACGGCCGGGCGTGGACGGTGAACGCGGCGCCTTCCTCCGGGGCGGGCCAGGCGTCCGGGGGTCGGGGCCGGCTGCGGGTCATGGCGCCTCCTTCGGTGCGTTCGCGGAACCGGTGGTCAGCTCGGCCCGGGCGGGCCGTCCGCGCCGCCGTCCGCCGCCCGGTCCTCCAACTGCTCGCGCAGGTGGGCGAGGGTGGCGGAGAGCAGCCGCGAGACGTGCATCTGCGAGACGCCGATCCGCTCGGCGATCTCGGACTGCGTCCGGTCCTCCCAGAAGCGCAGCTCGAGCACCACCTGCTCGCGGCGCGGCAGCCGCCCGAGCAGGGGCCGGACGGCGGTGCGGAACTCGGCCAGCTCGATGCCGGGGTCGCAGGAGCCGAGCCGGTCCACCAGCGCGCTGCCGGTCTCGTCGGCGTCCTGCTCGCGCAGCGCGTCCAGCGAGTCGGACCGGTAGACCCGGCCGGCGACCAGTCCCTCGACGACCTCGTCGACGGTGAGGTGCAGTTCCTCGGCGATCTCCTCGGGGTGCGGGAGCCGGCCGAGCCGCTGCTCCAGCCGGTCCGAGCCGCGGGCGACGGTCAGGTAGGACTCCTGCATCCGGCGCGGGACGCGGACCGGCCAGGAGGTGTCCCGGAAGAACCGCTTGATCTCGCCGGCGATGGTGGGAATGGCGTAGGTGACGAACTCGACCCCGCGCCCCGGATCGTAGCCGTCCACCGCCTTGATCAGGCCGACGGTGCCGACCTGGAGGATGTCGTCCATGTCCTCCGGGCGGTGGCGGAAGCGGCCGGCGATGAAGCGCACCAGCGGCATGTTGAGTTCGATGATGGTGCCGCGGACGTAGCTGTGGGTGTGCGTCTCACGGGGCAGACCGCCGAGCCGCCCGAAGAGCGCGTCGCTGAGTTCCCGGGCCTCGGTCTTGCCCATGGCCCGCAGCTGCGCCTCGGTGGGGCGCGGGGGCAGATCCGGCGGCAGGCCGCGCGGCACCGACCCGTCCGGCCGGGTGCGGGGAGCGGTCGACGGGGAGTGCGGAGGGCCGGCGCGGGGGCCGACGCGGAGTGTCGGAACGGACACGGTGGTGCTCCAGGACAGCGGGAACGGCCGGCGGTGGTCCGCCCACGGCCGCTCCGTTGGTGTTGGTACCCAGCGCGGGGTGATTGATGCCGATGTGGGCCGGTTTACTGTCCGCGACCGCCCCACCGCTGTCGTCGTCCCCGGCCGGTCCGCCGCTGCCGGGGCGCGCGTTCGGTGGTGCCATGGAGGTACGGACGACCGGGCCCGCCCCGGCCCCGCACCGAGCCAGGGAGGCCGCCGTGGAAACCGTCCTGGGGGACCGCGTCGCCGTGCGCTCCTCGCCGGCCGACGGGCCTCGACCGTGACCGCCGCGCCCGGCACCCGCGCCCGTGGGCTGACCGGCGCCGAGGCCGCGGCGCTGCTCGCCGAGCACGGCCGCAACGAGGTCGCCGCCGACCGCCGGGTGCCGCTGCGGTCCCGGGTGGCCGCCCAGTTGCGCGACCCCCTGATCACGGTGCTGATCGCGGCCGTCGCGCTGACGCTGGCCATCGGCGATCACCCGGACGCGGTGGTCATCGCGCTGGTGATCGTGGTGAACACCACCGTGGGCGTGGTCCAGGAGGTCCGGGCGGAGAGCGCCGTGGCGGCGCTGTCCCGGCTCTCCGCCCCCGCCGCCCGGGTGGTGCGCGACGGGGAGCCGCGCAAGGTGCCCTCGGCCGAGGTCGTCCCGGGCGACGTACTGGCGCTCGCCGAGGGGGACATCGTGCCGGCCGATGCCCGGATCCTGGAGGCCGCGGCGCTGCTGCTCGACGAGTCGATGCTGACCGGCGAGTCCCTGCCGGTGGCCAAGCAGCCCGCCGGCGCGGGGCACGATGGCGGCGCGCCCGCCGGCGGGGAGCTGTGGGCGGGGACGGTCGTCCTGCGCGGCCGGGCCCTGGCCGCGGTCACCGCCACCGGCGCGGACAGCGCGCTCGGACGGATCGCCGCGCTGCTGCGGCCCCGGCCCGAGCCCACCCCGCTCCAGCGGCGGCTGGCCGGACTCGGCCGGGTGCTGGCGGCCGTGGCCGTCGGTCTGTGCGTGCTGGTCTTCGTCCTCGGTCTGCTCCGCGACCAGCCGCCGGGCGAGATGGCGGTGACGGCGATCAGCCTCGCGGTCGCCGCCGTGCCGGAGTCGCTGCCCGCGGTCGTCACGCTCGCGCTCGCCCTCGGCGCGCGCCGGATGGCCGCCCGCCGCGCCGTGGTCCGGCGGCTGCCGGCGGTGGAGACGCTCGGCTCGGTCACCGTGCTGGCCACGGACAAGACCGGCACCCTCACCGAGGGCCGGATGGTGGTCGAGCGGCTGTGGACCCCGCACTCGACGGCCCTGGTGACCGGCCTCGGCTACGGGCCCGCCGGCGAGGTCCGGCTCGACGGGGACCGGCTCGACGGGGACCGGCTCGACGGGGACCGGCTCGACGGGGACCGGCTCGGGGCGGCCCCGGCGGCGGAGACCGAGGCCCTGCTCACCGCCGCCGTCCTGTGCAACGACGCCGCGCTGCGCCCGCCGGCGGACGGGGACACCGAGTGGCGGGCGCTCGGCGATCCCACCGAGGCCGCCCTGCTGACCGCCGCCGGCAAGGCGGGACTGGACCACGAGCAGCTGCGGACGGCCCTCCCCCGGGTCGCCGAGGTACCGTTCGACAGCGCCCGCAAGCGGATGAGCACCGTCCATCGCAGGCCCGACGGCACCCTGCTGGTCTGCCTCAAGGGCGCCCCGGAGGCCGTCCTGGACCCGCTCGTCCTGGCCGAGCCGACCCGGCTGCTGGAACGGACCCGGCGGGCGGCCTCGGCACTCGCCGCCGAGGGCTTCCGGGTGCTCGCCGTGGCGCAGCGGGACGCCGACCGGCTGCCCGACCCGCCGGAGGACGCCGAGCACGGCCTGCGTCTGCTCGGCCTCACCGCGATGGCCGACCCGCCCAAACCCGCCGCGGCCGCCACCCTGGCCGCCTGCCGCCGCGCCGGCGTCCTGCCCGTGCTGATCACCGGGGACCACCCGGCCACCGCCCGCGCCCTGGCCGTCCGGGTCGGCCTGCTGGAGGCCTCCGCCGGACCCGAGGCGGTGGTGACCGGGCGGGACCTCGCCACCGGCGCGGTCACCGACCCGACCCGCGCCCGGGTGTTCGCCCGGACCGACCCCCGGCAGAAGCTCGACATCGTCCAGGCCTGGCGCAACAGGGGCGCCGTCACCGCGATGACCGGCGACGGCGTCAACGACGGCCCGGCCCTGCGGCGGGCGGACATCGGCGTGGCGATGGGCCGGCGCGGCACCGAGGTCGCCCGCCAGGCCGCCGACCTGGTCCTCGCCGACGACGAACTCGCCACCGTGGTCGGCGCGGTGGAGGAGGGCCGCCGGGTCTACGACAACATCCGCCGTTTCCTGGTCTTCGGCCTGTCCGGCGGCGGGGCCGAGATCCTGGTGATGCTGGCCGGCCCGCTGTTCGGCCTCGCGCTGCCGCTGCGCGCGGGCCAGATCCTCTGGATCAACCTGCTCACCCACGGCCTCACCGGCGTGGCCATGGGCGCGGAGCCGGTCTCCCCCGGTGCGATGGCCCGGCCGCCGCGCCCGCCGGACCAGCACATCCTCGGCTCCGGCGTGTGGCAGCGGGTGCTGTGGCTGGGCCTCGTCGTCGCGGCGGCCTCGCTCGGCGCGGCGCTCTGGGCCCGGGACGGCGACCGTCCCTGGCAGAGCGTGCTGTTCCTCGCTCTGCTGACCGCCCAGCTCGGGGTCGTGCTGGGCCTGCGCGAGCGGCTGCTGACCCGCGCGAACCTCTTCCTCCCGCTCGCCGTCCTCGCCTCCGCCGGGCTCGCGGCGGCGGCCCTCTACCTGCCCTTCCTGCGCGATGTGCTCGACACGGTGCCGCTCACCTGGTCCGACCTGGCCGCGCCGGCCCTGGTCGGGGTCGTCGGCTTCGCGGCCGCCCGGCTGCGCCGGCACGAGGGCTGAGGGCCCGGTCGACCGTCGACGGACGTCGGACGGTCGACCGGGGATCGAGGGTCGGGCATCGGGGGTCGGGGGTCGGGACCGATCAGCCCGGGCCCCGGCCGCCGGGGGTCACGGCGCCGGGGTGACCTGCAGCGGGTCCGACACCGACTTCACCGTCATGCCCGGGAACGCGCCGCCGTACCCGACCGTGTTGAGTGCGACGACCCGGTAGAGGTACGGCGTGGTCACCGAGGCCGTCGGGTCGACGAAGGCCCTGGTCCCGTGGGTGTTCGGCTGGTCCAGGGGCGACTCGACCGTGCCGACGTCGCTCCAGGTGGTGCCGCCGTCACCGGTGCGCTGGACGACGAAGGCGGTCTCGTTGATCGAGTCGTCCTGCCACTCCAGCCGGATCCGGGCGCTCGCGCCGCTGCCCACGACCGTCGAGCTGAGCCCGGTCGCCCGCCTCGGCGGCAGCGCCAGCACCTGGGGACGCATCATGTCCATCTCCTCGTGACTGAGGATGTGGCAGTGGATGACGTACTCCCAGCCGAAGTTCACCAGCCGGTTGCCGATGGGGTCGGTCGGATTTCCCTGCGGGTCGGTGCTGTTGAACCCGGAGGTGTCACCGAGCGGCATCACCGGGTCGAGCGCCCGTACGGAGTTGGGCACTTCGAACGGCACCGTCGGTACGACCGGGCGCAGCGCGACGATCGTGTCCTCCAGTGGGCTCATCCGCACCGTGTCCTTCCAGCCCAGCTCGTTGGCGTCCGGTTTGATGACGATGTTGTCCCAGGTCACCCGGTTGAGGACCTGGACGTCGTAGAGGTGGAAGTGGATCGGGTGGGTGTCCACCCCGTTGTGGGTGAACCGCCAGATCTGCGTGCCGTCCGCGTTGGTGCCGATCGGTGCCACCTTGATGTCCGCCCTGGGCAGGTTCGTGCCGTCGATCAGCTCGGTCGGCGGGTTGACGTACGGGTAGAGCGTGACGTTCTGCGCCCCCGGCGTGGGTGGCGACGCCTCGACGCCGAGGTTGGCCGACATCCGGCCGTACTCGTCGAAGGTCGTCGCGTTCATCTCGTCGTGGATGGCCTTGGGCTGCAGCGGCATCGACATCTTGGTCGTGGGCGCCTTCAGCGTGTTGAAGCCGAAGGACGCCGTGTCGTTGACCCGGACCAGGCCGTCGCAGGACTTGACGGAGCTGTTCCTGATGTTGCAGTTGCTCGCGGCGGGGAAGCTCGTGCCGTACGCCGAGTTGTAGGCCGCCTGTCCGACGATCACCGGGTTCTGGCCGGACTCGAAGACGCCCGAGCCGTCCGCGTGGTGCTTGAAGGCGGCCTGCAGCTTCGTCAGGTTGAACGCCGGAGCCGGCGCCGTGTCCGCGATGGTCACCTGCATGACGGTGCGGGTGTTGGGACCGTAGCCCGGCAGGATCCTGGGTGCTCCGCCGGACGGGGTGAGGTCGGGGGCGCCCGTGTAGTAGTCGTACGACGAGATGCGGGCCGGGTAGGCGGCGGGCGCGTCGTTGTAGAGGATGAGCGTCTTGCCGGCGAACTTGGAGAAGTCGACCAGCACGTCGGCGCGCTCGGCCGGTGCGACGGTCAGCGAGTGCTTGTCCACGTTGCCGACGTCGAAGCGCGTCGGGTCGGTGATCCAGGTCGTCGGCTGCTGGCCGTCGATGACGGCCGGTGCCGGCAGGAAGCCGCCCTCACTGGCGATCTGGATCCAGTCCGGACCGGCGGAGTCGTTGTTGGCGTCCGCCGGGGTGGGCGAGACATTGGGGTCGGTCTGGGCGGCCGCCAGCTCGTCCGGGTTGAGCGCCACCTCGGTCGTGCCGTCGCCCTGCTTCGGATCGGCCTTGTACCACTGGAAGTTGAAGAACCGGTCGTTGGCGGCGTTGAGCAGCCGCAGCCGGTAGGTCTTCGGCTGCAGCGTCACCTTCGGGTAGGCGACCCCGTTGACGACGGGCGTGTCGTTGAACTGCTCCATGCCCATCGAGACGTTCGGCGTGCCGGGGATCTGCTCCGGCTCGCAGTACGGCGCGACCTGGTACTGCCAGGTCGCCGGGTCGTCCAGCTTGCAGCGCGGGTCGTGGTAGGGGTTGGCGATCGGCCCGTACTTGGTGTCGCCGGCCGGCGGCCAGAACCACGGCCCGTACATCCAGCGGCCGTAGGAGCTCATGCCCGACGGGTCGCCGGGGTTCTGCGCCGGCATGTAGACGTGGTGGTACCAGAAGCTGCCCTTGCCGCCCCAGCGCGCGGTGTCCCAGGTGGGGTCCTGGCCGTAGGCCACGGTCTTTCCGGTGGCGTCCTCGCGGTCCTTGAGCTGTGTGTCGTCCGGTACGAAGGTGCGGTCCTGGACGAGCAGCGGGATGGTGTCGGCCGCGCCGGGGATCGTGCCGCCGGCGACCAGCGCCTTCTCGGTGTCGTCGGTGATGGTGTAGCCGGCCGCCTCGCCGGCGTACACGTTCAGCCGGGTGATGCCGTAGGAGTGGTCGTGGTAGAACATCAGCCGCGCGCTCTGCTGGTTGGTGTAGTAGAAGGTCGAGCAGCCGTCGTCCTGGGCGGCGCAGAGCTCGGCGCCGGTGGCGTCCAGCATGTCCGGCACGTTCCGCACGCTGACGCCCTGCGGCCACGGGGTGGCCTCGCCGGCCGGGGTGATCCACTGGTGCGGGGTGCCGTCGCTGATCCACGGGGTGACGCCGCCGTGCAGGTGCAGGGTGGCTCGGTTGTCCTTGAAGCAGTCGGCCTTGTCCCCGGTGCAGGTCGGGTTGCGCACCCCGTCCGTGACGGTGCCGTCGTTCGTCGGCGGAGGCATCGTCATCGGACCCGCTCCGGCGCCCATGCCGGTGCTGTCGACCGGCAGGAACAGGTCACCGGCGGCGCCGGTGGGCAGCAGGTTGCGGAACACCACGCGGACCGGCCGGTCCTTGGTCGCGGCGATCAGCGGGCCCATCCACTGCGGCGAGGTCACGCCCGTGTACGGCAGCGGTTGCCGGGTGCCGTCCATCAGCTCGTTGTAGAGCGGGACCCGGCGGCCGGGCACCGCGTCGGTCGACAGCTGCACGTAGCCCCGCACCAGGGTCGGCGGCAGGTCGGAGGAGAACCGGGTGAGGTACTGGACGAGGCCGATGACGTACTCGTCGGCCGGCCGGCCGCCGGTGGTGACGGGCTGCGGCACGGCGACCGGGACGAACTTCTCCGACGGGTCCGTCGACGGCGCCCGCAGCTGTGCGACGTCGGGGCAGCCGGTGCCGTCCGTCCCGGGGTCGCAGGTCAGCGGCAGGGTGTCCTGGAACTTCTTCATCCCGACCGTGAGGTAGCCGGCGCCCGGGGCGGTGACCTCGATCCCGCTGATCGCCCCGGTGTCCGTCACCGCCCGCGCCGCCGCCCCGGTGCCGCCCCGGCCCGTCGGGTCGGTGACGGTGACGGCGGGCTCCGCGGTGTAGTCGGACCCGATCGCGTCCACCCTCACCTCGACGAGCTTCAGTCCGGCGGCGGCCGTCGCCTTCGTCGCGCCGGGGATCGGGTCGGCCGGCGTCCCGTTGCGGATCACCACGCCGGGTGCGGCGCTGTAGCCGCTGCCGGGCTCGTCGACGGTCACCTTGGTGACACCGCCGTCCGCGGTGAGATCGGCCGGATCGACGTGGCCCTTGGCCACCGTGCCGTTCGGGTCGTCGGGGAGGTCGAAGTCGACCGTCGGCATGGTGTAGCCCGCCCCGCCGTCGGTGACCGCCACGGCGCCCACCCCGCCGGAGGCGGTCGCGGTGGCACCGCTGCCGCCACCGCCGGTGATCGCGACCGCGAAGCCGCCGTAGCCGCTGCCGCCCGCGTCGACCGTGAGGCCGACCACCGCCCCGGTCGCCTTGACGGTGGCCTTCGCGGTGGCCGCCGTGGTGCCGCCCTCGACGGTGACCGAGGTCGCGCCCGCGGCGTAGTGCCGCCCGGGCGAGGTCACCTCGATGCCGGTGATGCCGCCGGTCCGCGGGTCGACGGTGGCCGTCGCCGTGGCACCGGTCCCGGTGCTCGCCGGAACGACCTGCGCCCCGAAGGAGTACCGCCGGTCCTGCACCGGGTAGCGCGGGTGGGCGGTGGAGCCCGGCGTGACCGTGCCGCCGACGGCCGGCGGCACGCTGGTCGGCGGGTTCGTGGCACCGTCGACCCCGGCCGGGTACAGGAAGGTGTCGGGCGCCGAGCCGACCCCGGTGTCGACCGGGACGCCCTGGCCGTAGAAGCCGATGACGTCGCCGGCCTGCACGGCGACGTCGGGGACCTCGTAGGTCGCGATCTCCCCGGTCCCCACGGCCGGCCTCGGCACCGTCCTCGGCCCGCTGTCGGCCACCACGGTGTAGCCGCCCGGCGTGCCGCCCGGACGCAGCAGGTAGCCGTGGAAGAGGCCGCCTTCGGAGGCCGTCGGGCTGCCGCCCGGCGTGGCCTGGTTCCAGGTCCGGAAGCTCTTGAGGGTGCCGGCGGGCAGCGGAGACCCGTCCAGGACGACGAGGACCGGTCCGAGTTCGCCCGGCGGTGTCGCGAAGTCGGTCGCGTACGCCCGGTCGACCAGCGGGTTTCCGGCCTCCATGGCGGTGGTCCCGATGACCACCTTCGCCCTGGAGGAGGTCAGCGGGCTGTTGGCCCAGTTCGGCCACGGGCCGAAGTAGTGCGGGGCCTTCGTCCCGTCCACGGCGCCGCCCGACCCGTGGTGGACGGCCTCCTGTGCCCGGTCGAGCAGGGACATCGGCATCGCCAGCGCCGCCACCATCGTCCCGGCGCCGAACAGCGCGAAGGTGCGCCGCCTCGACGTCCTCGCCGCCCTCGTCGCTCTCGGCGTCCTCGTCGCTCTCGTTTCCCGTTTCGTGAACACGCCTTCCCTCTCCCTCGGCGAGCTGCCGCCGCTCTCGCGCCCGGACCCGGCTCCCCGTCCCGCCGGAGGCCGGCGGCGAGGAGGGGCACGGGCCCGCGTCACCGGCCGGTGACGCGCGCGCGACAAGCCTGGGGCCGGCCGGCGGGGACGGGGGCGAAGATGACAGGTCTCTCATCCGGCCGTCATGACGGCGCCGCGGGGCCGGGCGCGCACGGGCACTGACGCCGCGTCACCGCATCGGCCGCGAGTGGGGGCGAACCGGGGCGATCCGGGCGCCTGCGACCGATCGTCGACGATGCTCCGCCGCGGCGCTTGTAGGATCCGGCGCAGCCGCGGATGACAGCCCAGGGGACGAGTGCGGCCGGGGAGGAGACGGGAGCCCGTCATGGCACGGCTGTTGATCGTCGAGGACGAGGCGCGGTTACGCGCCTACCTGCGTCGCGTGCTGGAGGCGGACGGGCACGCCGTCGACGCCGCGGAGTCCGGCCCGCAGGCCGTGCAGCGGCTGCGCGGCGGCGGGTTCGACCTGATCGTGCTCGATCTCATGCTGCCCGGGTTCGACGGCTTCGAGGTGATGCGGCAGGCTTTCGACCGGCGGGCCGACCAGCGGGTCCTCGTGCTGTCCGCCGTGATGGACGTCGCCACCCGGGTCCGCTGCCTGCGGCTCGGGGCGGTCGACTTCCTCGGCAAGCCCTTCGCGACGGCGGAGCTGGTGGAGCGCGTGCGCACCAGGCTCCGGACGCCCGGCGCCGGCGCGCCCCAGCGGTGGCTCCGGGTCGGGGAGGTCACCCTCGATCTCGAACGGCAGGCGATCAGCCTCGCCGGGCGGGAGGTGCCCCTGTCGCACCGCGAGTTCATGCTGCTCGGTCATCTGATGCGGCGGGCCGGTGAGGTGTGCAGCCGGCGTGAACTCCTCGCGGGCGTCTGGGGCCACACCGACGAGCTCGGGAGCAATGTGGTCGACGCGACGGTCCGCCGGATCCGCGGCAAGGTGCCCCGGCCGGTCATCGAGACGGTGCGCAACGTCGGGTACGCCTTCAGTGCCGGCTGAGCGCGGGCGGCCGGTCGTCGCCGGGAGGCGGCTCTTCGCCGGGTGGGTGCTGTTCGCCGGGGGCAGCCAGCTGCTGCTGTTCGTCGAACCCGCCCTGGAGACTCTGGTGTTCCACCTGGTGTGGATCAGCATGTCGATCGTCTACGGCCTCCAGAACTGGTCGGTGCGCCGCACGTCCGCCGTGCTGGCCGTGGTCACCCTGGTGACGGGCGCCGCGCTGGGCCGGTTCGTCGCGCAGGGCCACGCCGAGTGGGACGAACTCGCCGAGGTCCCGCTGATGGCACTGGTCTTCCTCAGCATGGTGTGGCACGTGCGACGGCGGGCCGCCGCCCTCGCGCAGACCCGGGAGCTCGTCGAGCGCGAACGCCGGGCGCAGGAGGTCAAGGAGCTCTTCGTGCGCAACTGCTCGCACGAGATGCGTACGCCGATCACGGTGGCCCGCTGCTACGCGGAGATGGTCCGCGACGGGCCGGCGACCCCGGACAGCCGGGAGGACCTCGATGTGGTGGTGGACGAGCTGGACAAGCTCGGCCGGCTCGCCGGGCGGCTGCTCGTCCTGGCCGACGCCTACGAGCCCACCGGCTTCGAGTGGGCCCCCGTCGACCTCGGCTCCCTGCTGCGGCGGACCGTCCAGCGGTGGCGGCCGGCCTCGGAGCGCAACTGGCTCCTGGACGCGCCCCGCGTCCTGGTCGAGGGTGACGAGTCCCGCCTCGAAGCGGCGCTCGACGCCCTGGTGGAGAACGCCGTGAAGTTCACCGTGGACGGGGACACCATCGCACTGCGCTGTCGCCAGGCCCGTGCCGGCGCCGTGGTCGAGGTGGAGGACGGCGGGATCGGCTTCGCCCGGTCACGGGCCGACGACGGCGGCGGCGCCCCGCCCCCGGCGTCGGGGCGTCCCGGCACCGGGCTCGGCCTGGCGATCGCGCGCGCCGTCGTCGCGGGGCACGGCGGAGCCCTCACCGTCGTCTCCGAGCCGCCGAACGGTTCGCTGCTGCGGATCACGCTGCCGCCGCACCCTCCGGCCTCCGCTCCGGCACCGTTCCCCGCCGGTGTGCCGGGGGTCCGCGGGCTGGGACGGGGCTTCCCCCGGCGGCGGGGTCACGACGCCGCCGGATCGCCGCGCCGCGTGCGGTGAGCGGGGGCCCCGTCCTTCGGATCACGCCGGAAGGCCCGCCCGGCCGCCGCGGGTGCGGCGGCCGGACGGGCGACCGAGGGGCGGACGGGGGCCGGGCGCCGGGGTCGGGCGCCCTGGTTCGGCCTCCGGGGCAGCCGCCTCCGGTCAGCAGGTGCCGGCCGCGCGCTCGCGCACGACCAGGTCGGTACGGCCCGCCGTGGCGTCCAGCCAGAGCACCCGGGTGCCCCGGTCGGCCACCGGCGCGTACTGGCCGCCGCGGTTGCAGGAGACCCGCTCGGGGGTGCCGCCGGTGAGCGGGAGCTGCCAGAGCTTCGGCAGGTCGGTGTTCTTCATGGTGTCGCTCACCCGGCCGCCGGCGTAGCCGAAGGTGACGGCCCGGTCGGTGGCGGTGAGGGCGGTGATCCGGCGCGGCGCGGTGGTGCTGCCGGGCAGCACGTCGACCGCGGCGGAGCCGTCCGGGGCGCCGGAACGGATCGAGCTGCCCCGGGACTGGTCCGTGGGCGTCTCCACCCAGAGCAGACGGCCGCCGGCGAGCCGGGTCCCGGAGACCCGGGTGGTGTCGGGGGCCGGGTACTGGGCGAGGGTCCGGCCTTCGGCGATCGAGTAGACGGTCGGCGCGCTCACCGTCCGCTCGCCGACCTGCCAGCTCTCGGTCCAGGCGAGCAGGCCGTCCTTGAGGGTGAGATCGGCGGCGGCGTGGCCGTCGGGCAGCGGGACGGCGGTCACCGGGGCGCCGCCCCGGGACAGCTGCGGCCAGGTCCGGCCGGTGCCGAAGTCGTTCGCCAGGAAGGCCACGTCCGCGCCGGAGATCCGCACGTCGCCGAGGTACTGGTTGGCGGCGCTGTGGACGCTGCGCGTCGGCCCGCCGTCGAGCGGCCGGGCGAACACCTCCATGCCCCACTGGCCGTTCGCGCCCTGGCCCATCGCCGCCCAGGCGGCGGTGGTACCGTCGGTGGCGGGCCAGCCGTGCGAGCGGCCGTCGTCCGGGCTGAGCCGGACCGGCTCGGCGGAGCCGGTGACGGAGCCCGCGTAGACGCCGAGGCTGCCCCGGCCGCCCTTCTCCGTGGTGGCCGCCACCCAGCGGCCGGCGGCGGCGTCCGGCGCGATGCTCTCGGTGGACAGCTCGCGCAGCAGCGACCGGCTGTCCACGCCGATCCGCCGCTGCCAGCCGGCCTTGATCCCGTGGGCGTCGAACGCCCCGGCCACGGTCCGCAGCTGGGCGCGGTCGAGGCCGAGCGCGCGGCCCGCGGCGAGCACCGCGCCGCGGGCGTCCACGAAGTCGTCGAGCGGGGTGAGGTACTCGGCGAGCGCGCGGTACACCAGGCGGTCGGCGGTGAGCGGGTCGAGGGCGCGCCGGATGTCCCACAACGCGCCCGAGAAGATGGTGGAGTTGAGGTGCACGCCGCCGTTGTCGACGCCCGCGGGTGCCCCGGTGTAGTCGGCGACGGTGGTGCGGCCGTCGTCCAGCCGGCGGACGGCGCAGGCCTCCGGGGTGCCGGCGCGGCAGAGGTCCTCGCCGAGCAGCGCGGCCCGCGGATCGGTCATCGGGATGCCGCGGCTGGTCACCTCGACGGCGTTGCCGAAGTAGTCGGCGACGGCCTCGTCGAGGGCCCCGGACTGGCCGAGGTAGACGAGCTGCGCCGTGTGCTTGACCACGCCGTGGGTCATCTCGTGGCCGGCCACGTCACGGGCGGCGGAGAACGGGTGGTACGTCCCGGTGCCGCCGCCGTAGATCATCTTCTGGCCGTCCCAGTAGGCGTTCTGCAGGGGCTCGCCGAAGCTGGTGACGTTGACGACGGAGGTGATCGGGCCGTTGTCGCCGTCGATCCCGGCCCGGCCCAGGCGGGTGCGGTAGAAGTCGTCGACGGCGGCGGCGTTGAGGTGCGCGTCGGTGGCACCGCTGGTGCCGGTCGAGGCCGGGAAGTCGGGGCCGGCCGAGGCGGCCGGACGGGCGTCGGCGGGCAGGCCGCCGTTGAAGTCCAGGACCTCCCGGCCCGCCGCGTCGTAGGTGGTGATGACGGCGGGGCGGGTGAGGTCGGTGAGCTGGTAGCTGCCGTCGAAGAGGCGGCCGACGTTCACCGGCACGGAACGGCCGAGGGTGTCCGGGGCGGTGCCGGTGGCGGGTTCCACGGCCGCGGTGGCGGCTGCGGCCGCGACAGCTCCGCCGGGGGCGGCGGCTGCGGCGGCCCGGTACGGGGCGCGCACGTCGTAGGCGAGGGCGAGCCGGCCGGTGGTCGCGTCCACGAACACCTCGCGCGCCGTCGCCGCCCACACCGCCGGGTCGGTGCCGCGCACGGTGAAGTGGCGGGCGAGCCGACCGGTGCCGCCGGGCAGCACCACCGGGCCGTGGTCCTCCGCCGTGGCGCCCTCCCGGCCGGCAGGGTCCTCGATCGCGCCGAGCGCGAGCCGGCGCAGTACCTCGTCCGGGACGCTGGACACGGTCGGGGCGGTGAGCCCGGTGAAGTACTTGCCGCCGATCGACTCGACCCGCTGCCCGCCGCCCTCGCCGGCCAGGTGGACGAGGTAGGCGGCCCCGAAGACCGGGACGCCCCCGTACTGCTGCGTGAACCTGACGGTGCGACGGCCGTCGGCGGCCCGTTCGGTCCCGGTCTCCACGAGCTGCGCCGGGTCGACCCGGTAGCGGTCCCGGTGCGCTGCCAGGTGGGCGCGCGCCGCATCGGCCGGGGTGCCGCCGGCGGCCGGCTCGGCCAGGCCGGTGACCAGCTGCGGGGCGGCGGTGTCCGTTCCGGCCACCAGGCCCGGGACGGGGTCGGGGTCGGCGGCCGGGGCGGCCCCGGCCGCCGCCGCGGGCGGCACGCCCAGGCCGAGGCCCAGAACGGCGGCGATCGCCGCGCCTAGCAGTTTGGGCGAACGGGAACGCTGGTGCACTGCGGTCCTCCCACGGGAAGCGGAGGGCCCGGCCGTACGCCGGACCACACGTGTACGGCGGGCGCCCACGCCCCACGGCTCGTCCGTTCTCCGGAACCGATCGCCCGCCTGGCGAGAACCATAGGACAGCTCTCGTCATATGTCGACCATCTGCATATGTAGACCGACGGGATGCGGGTCGGCCGGGACCCGGCGGCGGGGAGGCTCGGCAATGTTCAGGTCATAAGGGGGTCAAGGCCGCCAAATCGGGAAGTAGGTGACGATCCGTCAGACTTGTCGCGCGCCATTTCAAATGCCGAGGAGGCCGTCCCCCATTTCCTCCACGGAGCCGAATGGACACGCGATTGTTACCATCGATCAACACAAAATTCTCCCGGTCGCATACGATCCCCTGCGAACCGCAATTCGCTCGACCCGCGCCCCCGCCGGGCGCCATGAACCACCTGTGAGGAACCTCCGCAGCAGTGGGGCCAGGCCGGACCACCGGCCGCCCGACCGCTCCGGACAGCAAGGAGAACCGTTCCGGGCCGCCCGGGCCGACAGCCCCGCCGAATTCTTCGTCGGGGACACGTAAAAGGCCCGGCACCCGGACCATCAGCCCCCTGGAGTTTCCTTTGCCCATTCGCCCTGCCGACCTCGCGGCCAGGATGCGCCCGCTGGCCGCTCTGGCCCGCCGCCGTCGGCCGGCCGACGGCACGCCCGCCGGACCCGCCGCCGCCCCGGAGGAGGTCCTGCCCGGCGCCGGAGCGGACGAGGCCGGACCGGACGGGGCCGGGCACGCGGAGTCCCGGCAGGAGGACGCCGGACGGCAGGACACGCAGGACACCGGGCGGCAGGAGCCCCAGTCACCGTACGAGCTGCTCGGCGAGGAGCGCTCGGCCCGGGAGGCGGAGCTGCTCGGCACGCTCCCGGGTGTCGTCCGCCACCGCGAGCACCTGGCCGAGGAGCGCCGGACGCTGCTGCCCGGCGACCGCCGGGACAGCAACCTGGCCGAGGTGGGCAGGGCGGTGCGGACGGCCGGCCTCCCGCACGGCATCGTGCCCGACCGCCACCCGCGGCACCGGTTGGCGATCAGCCCGGGCGACCGGCCCGCGGTGCTCCGGGCGCTCGCTGACGCGTTCGCCGGCGAGGCCGTCTACGCCGACCTCCTGGAACACGGGCGCACCCTCACCACGGTGCTCGCCGAGCAGCTGCCCCGCGCGGTCGCCCTCCTGGAGGCCGGGCCGGAGGACAGCTCGCCGGACACCCGGGAGGCCCCCGGGCACACCCCCGGGGACGCGCCGGAGGACCGGGACGGCGAGCCGGCCATGGAAGAGGCCGGGCCGTCCTGGCCGGCCGACCGGGTCAAGGGCGTGCGGATCTACCGCCCGGCGGTGATCGGCACCCTGCTGTACGGCCCCGAGACCGGCTGCGACGTCGAGTTCTGGGACTCCGCCGCACCCGGTCCCGGCGCCATCGCCTCGATCGACGAGACCCCGTTCGGCTGGTGGGTGCCCTCGCTGGAGGCCACCGCGAGCACGACCGTCGGCGGCCGGCCGTTCCCGCTGCTCGACGTGTTCGCCACCTCGCTGCCCGACCAGGTCGACTTCCCGATCGACGCCGTGATCACCTGGGTCGACGACGCCGACCCCGCCTGGCAGCAGCGCCGGGCCGCCGCCCGCGCCGGGCTGGCGCACACCGCGGGCCCGATCGCCGAGGAGGACGGCGTCGCCGAGAGCGGCATCGCGGGCGACGCCGACCAGCGCTTCCGCAACCGCGACGAACTGCGCTACTGCCTGCGCGCCCTCGCCGCGCACGCGCCGTGGATCCGCCGGATCCACCTGGTCACCGACGACCAGATACCGAGCTGGCTGGACACCGAGCACCCGGACCTGACCGTCGTCCCGCACCGCGCGCTGTTCGCCGGCACCGACGCGGGCCCGGTGTTCAACTCCCACGCCATCGAGACCCGGCTGCACCTCGTCCCGGGGCTCACCGAGCACTTCCTGTACCTCAACGACGACGTCTTCCTCGGCCGCCCGCTCGTCCCGGAGGACTTCTTCCTCGGCAACGGCATGCCGCGCTACTTCCCCGACGACCGGATCATCCCGCCCGGCGCCAACGAGCCCGGTGACTCGATCTACGTCGCCGCGCAGAAGAACACCCGTGCCGCCCTGGCCGCGGCCGTCGGGAAGACCTACCCGCGCACCCTCAAGCACTCGCCGCACCCGCTGCGCCGCAGCGTGCTGGCCGAGAGCGCGGAGCGGTTCGCGGCGCAGCTGCACGACACCGTCCGCTCGCCGTTCCGCTCGGCCGAGGACCTCGCGCCGGTCACCCTGGCCATCCACTACGGCCACGCGACCGCCCGCACCGTCGAGGGCCACCTCTACGACGGCTACTTCGTCACCGACAGCACCGAGGACCTCGGCCGGCTCGCGCAGCTCCACGAGGAGCGCTGGGCGGACTACTTCTGCCTCGCCGACGGCACCCGCGACCTGCTGGCGCCCGAGGAGCAGGAGCGGGCCGTCACGGACTTCCTGCGGGCCTACTTCCCGGTGCCCTCGCCCTTCGAGCGCCGCGAAGCGGCGCCCGGGCGGCCGGCCGCCGCGGCCGACGGGCCCGTCGACCAGGACTGACGCCCGGCGCGTGGCGTGCGTCTCATCGGCGCCGCGACCGGGTCCGTCCGGCTCCGTACCGTGATGAGATACCCCGAACGAGTGATGGCCGCCGGCCGGGGGGTACGCAGTGAGGACCAAACTGATCGGGCTGGGACCGGACGCGGGCGCGCCGGACCTCATCGGCGTGGGGCTGGTCCGCCTCGCCGTGGAGGAACGGCTGACGCCCGCGGCCGCCCCCTGGCTGGCGCCGCTGCGGGCCGCCTCGTTCGCCGACGCCTGGCTCACCTTCGGCGACCCGGCGGCGCCCGGACTGCGGGTGCCGGCCGAGGCCGTCCTGCAGGCGGTGGTGCGCCGGGCCGCGGAGCTGGTGCTGCGGCGCCACGGCGGGGACGGCCCGGCCGCCCTGGAGCAACTGGGCCGGGAGTCGGCCGAGGCGCGCGAGTGGGCCCGGCTCGCCGAGGTGTGCCACCCGGCCGAGCCGGCCGCGCTGGTCCTGCTCTGGCACGGGGTCCGCTCGGCCACCGCCGGGACCGGCCCCACCGCGGCGGCCGAGCGCGCGTCCCACACGGCGGCCGTCGCCGCCCGGTGCGGGGCCTACGTCCGGGACCACTGCCGCCGTCAGGACCTGCTCGCCCTCGTCCTGGCCTGCGCGCGCTCCGCCGCCGCCGCGCTGGCGGACCTCACCGACGACGACCGGGACCGGGCCCTGGCCGAGCTGGACGCCCAGGCGGCCCACTACATGGCCCCCACCGCCCCGGTGCCGCTCTGGGTCCCGGGCCGGCCCGCCGGACCCGCATCCTGACGGCACGTCACCTCCGGGCGACCCCGGCGGCGGTCGTTCGGAGACGGAGCACTATCGTTCGACCGACGGGCAATCCGATCGGGAGGTCGCCGCATGCCGGGCAGGGTGGACGGGCTGGACGGGCTGGACGAGTTCTGCGCGGAGGCGCTGGCCGAACACGGCTGCGCGTCCGTCTCCGTCGCGGTGGCCCAACGCGACGAAGTCGTCCTCGCCCGGGCCTACGGCCACGCGAGCGTCGCCGACCGGCGGCCGGCCACCGCGGAGACGGTCTACGGGCTGGCCTCCGTCACCAAGGCCTTCACCGCCACCGCCGTCTGCCTGGCCGCCGAGGACGGCCTGCTGGACCTCGACGCCCCGATCCCCGGCGGCTTCCGGTGGACCGCGCCGACGCCGCGCCAACTGCTGCGGCACCGCGGCGGGTTCCCGGCGTTCTACAGCTTCCACTACGGCACCGGCCCGCTGCCCGTCGACCTCGACCGCTACCGCACGCTCGTCCGCGAGCCGGGGACCGGCTTCGAGTACTCCAACCTGGGCTACCAGGAGCTGGGCCGGCTGCTGGAGGCCGTGACCGGCCAGGACCTGGGCGACCACCTGCGGGAGCGGATCGCCGAACCGCTGGGCCTCGCCAGTTTCGGGTTCGGGCCGGCCCACCCCGGGCCGGCGCCCGTCGCCGAGCGCTACTCCGCCGACGGCCGCGCCTACCCCACCTGCTTCACCGGCCACCCCGCCGCCGGGGCCGGCTGGGCGACCGCCGGCGACGTCGCGCTGTTCGCCCGCACCGCCTCCCGGCTGCTCGAACCCGCCACGGTCGCGGCCATGGACGACGCCCTGCCGATCGACGAGCGGCTCGGCTACGGGCTCGGCCGGATCGTCTCGCGCGGCCCCGGACCGGTGGTCCACAGCCACGGCGGCGGCATGGGCGGCATCGCGACGATGATGATCGACATCCCCGAGCGGGAGACCTCGGTGGCCGTCCTGACCAACTCCACCGCCAAGGCGGCCCGCGACGCCGTCGTCGGGCACCTCGTGGGCATCCTGGCGCCCGGTTTCTCCAACGACCAGGTCAACCCGGCCGTCGAGCGGACCCGCCCGACGGCCCTGGCGCCGGGCGTCTGGACCGGGGAGATCGGCACCGCGGAGGGTGACGTCCCGCTGCGGATCGGGATCCTGGCCGACGGCCGGGTGGAACTCCGGCTGGCCGACGGCCCGGCCGTCACCGCGCCGGGCACCGCGTCGGAGCGCTGGGACCTCCTCGTGAGCGCCCCGCTGCAACTGCCCACCGCCGACGCCCGGATCAACAGCCCGAGCACCGCGCTCGAACTCCGGGCCGGGCGGGACCGGCTGGCCGGCCGGGCCGTCGCGTTCAAGGACGGCGACCGGGACGGCCGGCTGGGCTCCTACCTGGTCCACCCCTGCGCACTGAGGCCGTGCTGAGAACGCGCCGACGCCGGGACCGGGCCCGCCCGGAAGAGCGGTTACGCCGCCGAGCCGTCGCCGATCGACAGGACCAGCGCCGTCGTCCGGCCGCCGGGGGCCTCGTACTCGACGGTCTCACCGGCGTGGCGACCGAGCAGCACGCGACCGAGCGGGCTGTCGGCGGTGACCAGCTCCGGGTCCAGCTCCTCGGCGAGTTCGCCGATCCGGACGGTCATCTCGTCGGCGTCCGCGAAGCGCAGGGTCACGGTGCTGCCGACGCCGACGCACTCGGTGCTCGGCGCCCCGGCGGCGGCGGCCTCGCGCAGCCGGCCCTCGATCCCGGTGATCCGGTCGTCCAGCCGGTCGAGCTGGTCGGCCCGCTGCAACTCGTCGGCCTGGTCGGCCGGATCGCCGGGCTGGTCGTCGCCGCTCAGGGTGGCGGCGACGGCGGCGCGCTCGGTGCGCAGCTCGGCGAGCTCCCGCTCCAGCGCGGTCCGGCCGGCGTCGCTGATGGGTTCGGGTGCACCGGTCATGGCCGTCTCCCTGGTCGGGCCGCCGCGGCGGGCGGCGCGGGCTTATTCCGGCATTTTCGAACATAACGGACTCCCGGCCGCCCGGCTCGGCGACAACGGGGTGCCTGATCGGTAACGACTTGCCGGTCCGTCTTCACGCGGCCGACCGATGATCGATAGAACAGCCGTACCACCATCGCCGAGGCAGGGAACCAGCCACGATGAGCACCAACGGTCCCACGGGGAACGGCCAGAACCCGTACGAGGGGAACAACAACCCCTACGGCCAGAAGAACCAGAACCCCTACGGCGGGGAGCAGCAGCAGCCGTACAAGCAGGAGGCCCCGTACGGCCAGCCCCACGGAGAGCAGCAGCAGCCGTACGGGCAGCCCGGCTACGGCACTCCCCCGCAGCAGCCCTACGGCCAGCCGCAGGGCTCCTGGCCGCACGGACAGCCCCAGCCCGGCGCGTACGGCGGCTCCCCGGTGCCCGGCGGCAAGCCGCCCGCCCCGGTCGCCGAGCGCCTGGTCGCCCGGCTGATCGACGTCGCCATCCTGCTCGTGCCCACCGTGCTGGTCTTCGCGATCACCGGCGCCTCGATCCTGTACTACGTCGTGGCGTCGCTGCTCTCCTTCGGCTACGAGGCCGCGATGCTGCTCACCCAGGGTGGCCAGACGGTCGGCAAGAAGGTCATGAAGCTGCGGGTCGTCGACCTCGCGACCGGGGCCAAGCCCGCCGAGAACTCGCTGCTGATCCGCGCGGCCCTCTACACGCTGCCCAACGCCGTCTACTGCATAGGCTCGCTCTTCGCGCTGCTGAACGTGCTGTGGCCGCTGTGGGACAAGCCGTACCAGCAGGCGCTGCACGACAAGTCCGCCAAGACCGTGGTGATCAAGGAGGCCTGAGCACCGGGCTCCCGCACCCCCGTACCGACCGGGCACCGGGCCGCCACCGCGCGGCCGGGTGCCCGGTCGGCGGCGTTCCGGGCCGGGTGAACGAGGGCCAGGGGCCCGGGCGAAGACACGAATCGGGGCCCGAGGTCAACGTTTACATTCGCCTCGCGACCACGCATAGTGACAGGCCGACACCGAGAGGGGAGCGCTTCCTGTGCCGCAGGCCGAGGAGAACGTGGTACGCCAGGTGCGACTGGAGCGGGCGGAGGTGGACGCCGTCACGGCCCTGTTCGACGACCGGCTCGCCGACACCCGGGCGCGGCTCGCCGTGACGCTCGCGACCCGGGCGGACGGTGCCGGCGAGGCCTACGAGCGGCAGTCGGCGGCCGAGCGGCTCGCCCGCGAGGTACGGCGGCTGGAAGGTGCCGAGGGCGGCCTGGTCTTCGGGCGGATCGACCTGGCGGACGGGACGGCGCTGCGGATCGGCCGGCTCGGCCTGCAGCGCGGCGAGGACGAGCTGCCGGCCCTGGTCGACTGGCGGGCGGACGCTGCGCGGGCGTTCTACGAGGCGACGCCGGTGCACGCGATGGGCCTGCGGCGGCGCCGGCACCTGCGCCTGGCGCGGCGCGCCGTCGTCGGGGTCAGTGACGAGCTGCTCGACGGCTCCGAGCCCACCGCCGAGGACGTGGTCGGCGACGGCCCGCTCGCCGCGGCGCTCCAGGAGCGGCGCACCGGGCGGATGGGCAGCGCGGTGGCCACGCTGCAGGCGGAGCAGGACGCGATCGTCCGCTCGCCGCACCGGGGGGTCACCGTCGTCCAGGGCGGCCCCGGCACCGGCAAGACGGTGGTCGCGCTGCACCGCGCCGCGTACGTGCTCTACGCCTTCCCGAAGGCCGCCGAGCAGGGCGTCCTGGTGCTGGGGCCGAACGCCCGGTTCCTGGAGTACATCGCGCAGGTGCTGCCCTCGCTCGGCGAGAACGACGTGGTGCTGGCGACCTGCGCCGAGCTGGCCGGCGCCGAACCTGCCGGCGGCCGCAGCGGCGGTCCGGCCGACGGCCCCGGCGGCCCTGCGGCGGAGGCCGTCGAGCCGCCGCGGACGGCCCGGCTCAAGGGCGACGCCTCGCTCGCCGGGGCGCTGGCCGCCGTGGTGCGGGACCGGCAGGCGCCGGACGGGGGCCTGGCGGTGCGCGTCGGGCGCGACGACGTCCGGCTGGACGCGGCGGAGGTCGCCCGGGTCCGGGACGCCGCCCGCGCCGGCGGCCTCGCCCACCACCGGGCCCGCCGGCTGTTCAAGGAACTGCTGGTGGACGCCGTGACGGCCGCGCTGGCCCGGGGTGCCGCCGAGACGCTGGCGCGGATCGACGCCGAGGTCGCCGAGCTGACCGGCCTCGACCTCGACCGGGCCGCGGCGAGGGACCTGCGCCGGCTGGGCATCGACGACGGGCCGGCCGACGACGGCCCCGGCTTCGACGTCGACGCGATGCGGGCCGAACTGCTGGACGACGCCCACGTCGAGCGCGCCGTCGAGCGGCTGTGGCCGCGGCTGACCCCCGGCGCGGTGGTGGATGCGCTGCTGGGCGACCCCGGGGCACTGGCCGCGCACCTGCCGGAGTTCACCGCCGAGGAGCGCGCGCTGCTGCTGCGCGAGCCGGACGCGCCGTGGACCGACGCCGACCTGCCGCTGCTCGACGAGGCGGCGGGCCTGCTGGACGGCCCGCCGCGGCGGGTGTTCGGCCATGTCGTGGTGGACGAGGCGCAGGAGTTCACGGCGCTCCAGTGGCGGATGGTGCTGCGGCGCTGCCCGGGCCGGTCGATGACGCTGGTCGGCGACTTCGCCCAGGCCGGTCCGGCGACCGGCGCGCGCGGCTGGCACGAGGCTCTGGCCCCGCACCTCGGCGCCCGCTTCGACCTGCGCACGCTGACCGTCAGCTACCGCACCACCGAGGAGATCCTGGCCGCCACCCGCGAGCTGCTGGCCGAGATCGCCCCGGAGCAGCCGCCGGTCGGCTCGATCCGGCACGGCGAGCGGCCGCGTACCCTCGGCGCGGCGCCCACCGCGCTCGGCGACGTCCTGCTCGCCGAGCTGCGCGCGCAGGCGGCCGCCCATCCCGGCGAGCTGATCGGCGTGGTCTGCCCGGACGCCTCGGCCGGCGCGCTGACCGCGCTCCTGACGACGGCCGGGGCCGTCGCGGAGCAGGTCCGGGCGGTGCCGGCCTCCGAGGCCCGGGGCCTGGAGTTCGACTCCGCCGTGGTGATCGACCCCGACGGCATCCGCGCCGCCCGACCGGGTGGTGAGCGCGACCTCTACGTCGCGCTCACCCGGGCCACCAAGCGGCTGTGCACGGTCGCGGTGCGGGCGGAGCGGCCCGGGCGGCGGGCCTGAGCCCGCCGCCCGGGGGCGGGCTCAGGCCCGGTAGCCGACCAGGCCCATCATTCCCGCCTCGCCGTGGTAGGCGTTGTGGCAGTGCGTCATCCACCGGCCGGGGTTGTCGGCGTCGAAGTCGCAGGTCACCGTGCGGCCCGGCAACACGATCACGGTGTCCTTGCGCGGCCCCTGCTCACCGACCTGGAAGGTGTGCCCGTGCAGGTGCATGGGGTGCCACATCTCCGTCCGGTTGACGAACTCCAGGCGGACCCGCTCCCCCGCGCCGACCAGGAACGCGCGGGCGTTCGGGTCCGCCATGTCGAAGGGGCGCCCGTTGAGCGCCCAGTCGTACCTGGCCATGCCGCCGGTCAGCTCGATCCGGTGGGTGCGGTCGGGCGTGCGCACCGGCAGCCGGACCTCGTCGGCGGCCCGCAGCGCGTCGGCGGCCAGGATCCGGCCGTCGAGCTCGGCGGGGCGGAGCCCGGCCGCCGGGGCCTCGCCCGCACCGGTGCGGACCAGGGCACGGCCCGCCGCGTCCTTGCCCTCGGCGAGCGCGGTCAGCGGGAAGACGCCGTCGCGCAGGGTGACCAGGACGTCGTAGCGCTCGCCCATGCCGATGAGCAGGGCGTCCACCTCCTCGTGGCCCACCGGGTAGCCGTCGGTGTGGGTGACGGTCAGCCGGTGGCCGCCCAGGGCGAGGCGGTAGGCGGTGTCGCCGCCCGCGTTGACGATCCGCAGCCGGACCCGCCGGCCCGGCTGGGAGCGGTACACCTCGGGGTCGGCGGCGGTCCGGCCGTTGACCAGGTGGTGGGGGTACCGGACGTCACCGGCGTCGCCGCCGAGCAGGTCGCTGGTGGCACCCATGAGCATGAACGACGGCTGCTGCCCGGCGGGCGCGCCCGTGCTGCCCGTGCCGCCCGTGTCCTGGCCCGGCATCCCGCCCATGCCGCCCATGTCGTGGCCGGACATGCCGCTCATGTCATGGCCGGACATGCCGGAACCGCCGCCCATGCCCTTGCGGAGCTCGGCGAGCGCCTGGTCGGGGGTGCCGGTGACGCCGTCCAGCCAGTCGTCCAGGACGACCACCCACTCCTCGTCGTACCCCAGCGGTTCCCGCGGGTCCTCGACGATCAGCGGCGCGTACAGGCCCCGGTCGAGCTGGACGCCGACGTGCGGGTGGAACCAGTAGGTGCCCGGCCGGTCGGTGACGAAGCGGTAGGTGAAGCTGCCACCGGGTGCGACCGGCCGCATGGTGACCGGCGGCACGCCGTCCATGTCGTTGCGCAGCGCCAGGCCGTGCCAGTGCAGGGAGGTCGGCGCGGGCAGGTGGTTGTTCAGCGTGGCGACCAGGGTGTCGCCGGCCGTGGTGCGGACCGCGGTGCCCGGCAGGGCGCCGCCGAAGGTCCAGGTCCGGGCGGTGGTCCCGCCGCCCAGGTCGACGGTGTCGGCCGTGGCGGTGACGGTCACCGGGCGTTCCCGGCCGGTGGAGAGCCGCTTGGCCTCGGCCTCGGCAACGGGGCTGCCGGACGGATCGGTGAGCGGCGGCGTGCCGGCCGCGTCCGAACAGGCGGCGAGCAGGCCGGCGCCGGTGGCGCCCAGGCCCGCGAGCAGCAGGGAACGGCGGTTGACGGTGAATTCGGGCATCGGGGTCTCTCGGGTGAGTGCGCGCGTACGGCACCGGCCTCCACGGCCGTGCCGGTGGACGGGGCTGCCCGGCGGCGGGGTGCGGGAGGTTCCGCTCCCGGCCGCCGTGGGGTGCCTATCTGCGCGAGATCGAGAGGACGTCGAGGTCGGGCGGGGGTGCGCCGGGCCACGGGACGCCGGGCGCGACCGCCGGTCGGCGCGGCGCGGGATCGGCGACGGCCGCGTCGGCGAGCCGGGCCGGCGGCGGGGCGTCGAGCGGGATGCCGCGGGCGGGCACCGTCGAGGAGCAGACCCGGTGTTCGGCGCAGGCCGTCGTCGACCGGTCGGCGACGGTCGCCGACCGGTGCTCGGCCGCGCCGATGTGCTGGTGGGCGTCGGACGCCATCACCATCGCGGCGTGCGGGGCCGGGCCGATACCGGCCGGGAGGGTGTGGTGGCCGATCAGTCCGAGGGCGGTCAGCAGGAGGAGCACCAGAGCCGCCCCCGCCCCGCGGCGACGCGGGTCGCGGGAGGGCGGGGCGGCGTCCGGACACATGGCGGCCACTGTACCCCGCCCCGGTATGTGGACGGGGTAAGCGGGCGACCTTCAGCCCCCGGACGCCCCGGGCCCGTTCACGTCCTGCGCCGACCGGACCACGGCCGGGGGCCGGACCGCCGCGCACAGCGGCCGGGCAGGAGCGGCCCGGCGGGCCGACGGCTTCGATGCGGAGCCGCACGGGGACGGCACGACCGCCGGGGTGGCCCGGCGCCGTCGTCCCCGCGCCGGGCGGTGCGTCAGATCCCCCAGAGGCCCTTGCCGAGGGTGGTGAGGCCGCCGGCCAGCGCCAGGCCCAGCACCACCAGCCGGGCGCCGCGCTCCGGCACCCGGTCCGCCAGCACCCGGCCGACGCCCGCGCCGAGCACGATCCCGCCCGCGGTGGTCGACCAGGCGGGCGCCGCCAGGTGCGGAGCCCCCTTGGCCGCCAGCGAGAACACATTGACGGCCACTCCGTAGAACTGCGCGTTGGGCAGGAACTCCCGGGCGCTCCAGCCGGTGTTCACGGCGTACAGGGAGACCGCCGGACCGCCGACCCCGGCGGCGGAGTTCATGAGCCCGCTGGCCGCGCCCGCCGCCAGCGCGCCCCGCAGACCGCGCAGCGCGGAGGCCCGGACACCCCGGATCACCAGCAGCGCCGCCGCGCTGACCAGCAGTCCGATGCCGATCAGCAGCTGCGGGGTCGGCACCCGCGCGGCCACCCACGCGCCCAGCGGGACGGTGCACGCGGCGGCGCCGACCAGCGGCAGCATCCGCGCGAGCCGCACCTGCCGCCAGGTCTCCGCCAGTCCGACGGCGCTGATCACGCCGGCCGCGCAGTTGGAGAGCGTCACGCCCTCCCCCGGCCCCAGCAGCAGGACCAGCGCCGGTCCCGCGACGAGCGCGAACCCGACACCCGCCAGCCGCTGCACCGACGAGCCCACCAGCACCACCAGGCCCAACAGCAACGCCGTACCCCAGCCCGCCGCCACCGCGCCCCCTGACTCCCGCCCGGCCCCTGACTCCCGCCCGGCCCCCGACCGTACGCGCCCGACCCCGCCCGCTCGACCGAATTTCACCCTCCGGACCCCCACGAACTACTACACGCCTGTAGAGTTGGCGCGACGGCCCGCACAGGAGGGGAAGACATGGCAGACGGTCCCCGGCAGCAGACCGCGGCGCCCCACCCGGGCGGCGCACCCGGCTGGCAGCCGCCGGAGCACGAGGTCGAGCCGGCCTACCAGCCGGTCCAGGTCAACCGGGCGGACGGCAGCTGGTCGGTGGGCCGGATCAACGCCTGGTGGCGTCCGGCCGGCGCCCCGGCCTGGTGCCGCGTGCGCACGATGGGACGCGGCGAGGCCCCGGCCTGGATGCCGTTCGACCCCGAGCGGCTGCTGCTGCTCCCGGCCACCGGCACCTGAGGCCCGCGCACCCGACCGCGCGGACACCCGACCGGGGCGGCTCAGCCCGGGCGGCGCGCGGTCGGCTGCTGCCGCAGCAGAACCGCCACCTCACGGTCGGTGACGTCCCGGAAGTCGTCGTACCAGGGGCCCACCGCGTGCAGATAGGTGGCCTCGCGCAGGCAGAGCAGGACGTCGACGATCCGCTGCAGCCCGGCCGCCGACCGCGCGTCGCACACCGGGGCGGCCAGTACCAGCCAACCCGGCCCGCGGGCGCGCAGCGCGGACACCGCGGCCGGGATCAGCGGCCCGCACACCACGCCGTCGCACACCAGCACCACCGTCCGGCCGTCCACCGGAAGCGCCGGCCGGCGGTCCCGGTACAGCTTCTCCAGCCGGTGCAGCTCCACCCGCTGGTGGCTCACCTCGGACTCCAGGTCCGCCACCCCGAGCCCCAGGCCGCGCATCACCCGCCGGTTCAGCACCGGCGGCTCCTCGTCGGCGAGCGCGCCGAGCGGTGTGCCGTTGCCGGGCGCGTTGAGGGGACGGGCCACCATCACGTCCAGCGGCGCCGCCAGCTCGCGCGCCACCTCCGCCGCGACCGCGACCCCGCCCGGGGCCAGCCCGACGACCACCGGCTCCGCCCCGCCACGGGCGCGCAGGTGCTCACCGATCCGCAGGGCCAGCCTGCGACCGGCGTCGCGACGGTTGGTGAACAGCGAGGTCACACCCAGCCGCCTACCCCGGCCCGTCGCCGCTACACCCCTCAGCCGGGCAGGCCGGTGGCGGGGTCCAGGAAGGCGTCCAGGGTGGTGACGCGGTAGCCGCGGGCCTCGGCGGCGTCCAGGATCAGCGGGAGGGCGGCGGGGTCGAGGCCGGGGCCGTTGGAGGGACTGCTGCCGAGGTGGAGCTGCAGGATCGCGCCGGGGACGAGGGCGGCGACGGCGCGCTCGACCGCCTTCGGCACGGTCATGCCGCCGACGGTGCCGAGGTAGCCGTTGGTGTCCTGGGTGAACTCGATGTCGGCGCGGCCGAGGGCGTTGACGACCTCGATCGCCTCGGGCGTGGTCTCGCCGTAGGGGAAGCGGTAGAACGGCAGCGGCCCGGTGCCGACCGCCGCCCGGATCGCCCGGTCGGTCCGCCGGACCTGCTCGCGCAGGCCGTCCGCCGTGAGCCCGGCGAGCGGCGAGTGGTCGTAGGAGTGGTTGGCCAGGCCGTGGCCGGCGTCGGCGAGCGTGCGGGCGGCGGCCGGGTACTGCTCGGCGAAGCGGCCGGTGAGGAAGAAGGCGGCGCCGACGCCGCGCCGTTCGAGTGCGGTCAGCACCTCGGGCAGGCCGTCGTCGTTCCAGGCCGCGTTGAAGGTCACCGCCAGCACGTGCTCCTCGGTGGGCAGGCGTCGGACCTCGTGGCCCAGCAGCGAGCGCCGGGCCGCGACGGCGGCCGGTGCGCCCGGGCCGAGGCCACCGCCGAGGACGGCGAGCGTGCCGGCGGCGGTGGCGGCCGTGAGGAACCGTCGGCGGTCGGGCCTCGCCCGGTGATCGGTCACGGCCGCAGTATCGACGCTCCCGGGCCGCTCGTCGGCGGCGGCGCGCCGGAACGGATCGCGGCACTCGCCGACGGTCCGGTGTCACAGATCGCGGCCCGCGACCGTCCTCTGTACGGCTCTCGAACACCCCGAGCATCCGAACACCAGGAGGAGCCCGTGCCCGAGTCCCCCGCCACCACCCTGGCCCATGTGGCGACGCTGCGGCGGCTGCACGACGCCGTCAACTCCGGCGACCCCGAGCTGATCGCGGCGACCGTCGAGCAGGTCGCCGCACCCGACCTGCTGCTCCACACGCCGGTGCCGCCCACGGCAAGCGGACCGCGGGCCCTGGAGCAGGTCTTCGACACGCTCCGCCGTGCCTTCCCCGACCTGCGCGTCACGGTCGAGGACGTGATCGCGGAGGAGGACAAGGTGGTCAGCCGCAACACCGTCACCGGGACCAACCTCGGCGAGTACCTGGGCCGTCCGCCGACGGGCCACTCGGTCACGTACCACGAGATCTTCGTCTTCCGCTTCGCCGACGGCCGGATCGCCGAGGCCTGGGGCGTCGTCGACCTTCTCGCCCAGCTCCGCCAGCTCGGCTTCCTTCCGTCCTGACCGAAGGACGCCGGTAGGCGTCAGGACGGGCGGACGAGGCGGCTCTCGTAGGCGAAGATCACCACCTGGATCCGGTCGCGGAGTTCGAGCTTCTGCAGCACCCGCCCCAGGTGGGACTTCACGGTCGCCTCGGCGAGGTGCAGGGTGGCCGCGATCTCGGCGTTGGACAGACCGCGGCCCACCTGGACCAGCACCTCCCGCTCGCGGGGGCTGAGCCGTCGCAGCCGCTCGTCGTGCGCGGCGTTGCCGCGGCCGGGCAGGTGCGGACGGACGTTCTCCAGCAGCAGGCGGGTGATCCGCGGGGAGACCACCGCGTCGCCCGCGGCCACGCTGCGGATCGCGGTGAGCAGTTCCTCGGGCCTGGTGTTCTTCAGCAGGAAGCCCGAGGCCCCGGCGTTGAGTCCGGCGAAGGCGTACTCGTCGAGGTCGAAGGTGGTGAGGATCAGCACCTTGCTCTGCGGGGAGGCCCGGATCACCCGGTGGGTCGCCTCGATCCCGTCCGTCCCGGGCATCCGGACGTCCATGAGGACGACGTCGGGCCGCAGTTCCCGGGCGAGCCGGACCGCCTCGGCGCCGTTCGCGGCCTCCCCGACCGGCGCCATGTCGGGCTGGGCCTCCAGGACCGTGCCGAAGGCCATCCGGAGCAGCGCCTCGTCGTCGGCGATCAGGATGCGGATCGTCATCGGGACGCCTCCCCGCCGCTGCCGAGGTCGAGGCGGGTGCGGACGCCCCAGCCGCCGCCCGGCAGCGGTCCGGCCCGCAGGGTCCCCCCGTAGGAGGCCGCGCGCTCGCGCATGCCGGGGATGCCGTGGCCGGACGGCGTGGCGCCGGGCAGCGTCGGGTCGGGGCCGCTGTCGGTGACGTCCACGGTGACGGCCTCGGCCGAGCACCGGACGCGGACCTCCGCGCGGGTGCCGGGGGGTGTGTGCTTGAGGGCGTTGGTCAAGGCTTCCTGCACCAGGCGGTAGACGGTCAGTTGGGCGGTGGCGGGAACGCCGGTGTAGGTGCCGTGCACCTCCAGGCCGGTCGGCAGCCCGGCGGCGCTCATCTGGTCGGCGAGGGCCCGCAGTTGCGCGATGCCGGGCAGCGGGTGGCGCTGCGCGTCCGCCTCGTCGGTCCGCAGCACGCCCAGCGAGCGCCGCATGTCGGTCAGGGCCTGCCGGCCCGTCTCGGAGATCTGGAGCATGGCGGCGGTCGCCTTGTCGGGCGACCGGTGCTGAGCGTAGACGGCGGCGTCGGTGAGCGCGACCATGACGGACAGGTTGTGGGTGACGATGTCGTGCATCTCGCGGGTGATGCGTGCGCGTTCCTCGGCGACGGCCAGCCGCGCCTGCTGTTCCTGCTGCTGCTCCCGCCGTGCGGCCCGTTCCTCCACGGCCGCGAGGTAGGCCCGCGTGGTCCTCACGTTCACCCCGAGCACGGCGGCGGCCACGGCCGTCGCGGTCACCGCCACGAAGGGGGTCAGGAAGGCGTCCTCCCCCGCCCAGCGCAGGCAGGCCAGGAGGACCCCCGCCTCCACGACGGCCCAGGCGAGGAGCGTGCCGCGCCGCCCCGAGCGCGCGGCCACCGTGTAGAGCGCCACCAGCAGGGCGATGTCGGCCGGCAGTTGCACGTCCACCAGCCACTGGACCAGGGCCACGGCCGCCACCACGCCGAACACGCTGCGCGGCGCCCGGCGCCGCCACAGCAGCGGCAGGGTGAGGGCGGCGGTGAGGGCGAGCGCCACCGGCAGCCCCCGCGGGGTGTGCGTGGTCAGGACGTTGACGAGGAGCAGGGCCGACATCAGTGAGTCCCCCACCACGGGCGGCAGCCGGGAGCCCCAGCGCCGCGCCGCGCTCACCGGCCGCGCCGCTCGCGCGGAGGTCAGGTCGGCGTACCCCGCGAGCCACGCGGCCCACGCCCGCGGCGCCCTGCCCCGGTGGCGCACCGGGCGGGAACCGCCGGTTTCCACGGCCGGCTCGGTCATCCCACGTCCCTGTCGGTTCGGCGTCACGGCGGCCCCGGTCGGAGCCGCACCGGGTGTCACGGTAGGGCGCGGCCTGGCGGGACGCATGCGTCCACCGTCTGATCGCGCCGTGCCGGGCTACGACCGCAGGAGGAGCCCCGCCACCTCCCCCGGTCGCAACGCGGCCGCCGACCGGGCGGGTCCTCCTGCGACCCCGGGCGCAGGAGGACGGTCCGGGATGCCGACCGCGGTGGCACCGGTCGGCGACCGGGGATCGATGTGGCGAGGCGTGGCCCGCGCCGACGATGACCGGGTGACCGACATACTCACGGGACCGCAGATGTCCCTCCTGGAGATCCTCGCCCTGCTCGGCGCCGTCGCGCTGGTGGTGGCGCGTTGGCTTCCCCCCGCCGCCCGCCCGCCCGTCACGATCGCGGCCGGTGCGGCCTTCCTGCTGTCCGCGCTGGTGCTGAGCGTGCTGGGGCTCCGCTGGCAGCTGCTCCCGGTGGTGGCGGGCGCCGTCCTGGCGTTGCCGTTCGCCGTCTCCCCGCTGGTCCGACGGCGTACCGGCCGGCCGCCGAGGCGGGCCCGGTGGTGGCTGGCGCTGCCGGGATCGCTGGTCTGCTTCGCCCTGACCGCGACCGGCCCGGCGGCCGCCCTGGCCTTCCCGGTGCCCGTGTTCCCCGAGCCGACGGGCCGGTTCGCGGTCGGGACCCGGGTGCTGCAGTGGACCGACCCGGACCGCCCCGAGACCGCCACTCCCGAACCCGACGACCGGCGCACGGTCGTGGTCCAGCTCTGGTACCCCGCGCAGGAGAGCCCCTCGGGTACCCAGCGGGCCCAGTACCTCGGCCGCACGGAGCAGGAGGCGCGCACCGTCGCCGACGCCCTCGCCAGCTACGTCGGCCTCCCCGGCTTCCTGATGGACGGTGTCCCGCGGGCCCGTACCCGTGCGGTTCCCGACGCCCCGGTGGCGCGTGACGGCGCCCGGTTCCCGGTCGTGCTGTTCTCGCCCGGGCTGGGCGGCGTGCGCACCCAGAACACCGCCTGGGCGGAGGAGCTGGCCAGCAACGGCTACCTGGTCGCCGCCCTCGACCACCCGTACGACTCCGCCGCCGTCGTCCTCGCCGACGGCCGGACGATCCGCACCGAAGTCTCCGCCACCGGCGACGACGCCGAGGACAACAGGCGGGCCGCCGTGACCGCCGGAATCCGGGCCGCCGACCTCGGCTTCGCCCTCACCCAGCTGGGCCGGCTGGACCGGGGCGAGACCGGCGACCCGCTGACCGGCCGTCTGGACACCGCCCGGGCCGCGGTGACCGGCCACTCCCTCGGCGGCGCCGCCGCCCTGCAGGCAGCCCGTCAGGACGCCCGGTTCGCCGCCGTCATCGACCTGGACGGCTACCCCCGCGACCCCGACCCGCGCCCGTTCCGCCAGCCGGTGCTCGCACTCACCCAGGAGATCGGCCCGGCGACCGACCCGCGCTACCTGCCCCGCCTCACCGAGGTCCTCGAGCTCAGCACTGCGACGAGCTACCGGCTCAGCATTCCCGGCGCCGCGCACCTCACCTTCATGGACGCCCCGCTGTACCTGCCGCCCGTGCCCGCACTGGTCGGCTCGCTGGGCCGCACCGAGAGCCCGCGCGTCGTCGCGGAGACCACGCTCGCCTTCCTGGACGCCACCCTGCGGCAGCGGCCCGGTGACCTGGTCGGCGCGCTGTCGGAACACGGCGAGCTCACCACCTACCGCCCGGGCAGCAGCCCCTGAGGCGCCGCGGCCGGGGTCGGCGGACCCGACTCCGGGCCGCAACGGGCGGGTGGACACGGATCGTTCGGACCGCAATCCTTCCTAGGGTCCAGCCGGAGTCCACCCCGGTCCGCCCCGCCACGGCCTCCCGGTCCCGGCGGGGCAGACCGACGACGTACGGAGCCCGTGTGCAGGCCACGCCCGCCGATCCGAGCACTCCCGACGCCTTCCTCACCCCCGTCGAGCACCTCTTCGTCCGGAACCACCTCGGGCCGCCGCCCGAACTCGAAGCCTCCGCCTGGACGCTGACCGTCGAGGGTCTGGTGGAGCGGCCGCTCTGGCTGGACCTCGCGGCGCTGCGCGGGCTGGCCCGCACCCGCCTCACCGCCTTCCACGAGTGCTTCGGCAATCCGTCGCGTCCCGACGTCCCGACCCGCGCCGTCGCCAACCTGGAGTGGTCCGGGGTGGCGCTCGCCGACGTCCTGGCCCTCGCGGCCCCGCGTCCGCAGGCCCGGCACGTCTGGTTCGAGGGCGCCGACCGCGGCTCGTTCGCCGGCGAGGGCGGGCTCAGGTACCTGAAGGACCTGCCGCTGGAGCAGGCCCGGGACGAGGTGCTGCTGGCCGACACCGTCAACGGCGAACCGCTGCCGCGACGGCACGGTTTCCCGCTGCGCGCGGTGGCGCCCCGGCTGTTCGCCACCAACTCGGTCAAGTGGCTGACCCGCGTGGTGCTTTCCGAGCAGCGGCCCGAGCACCTGTTCACCACCCGCCTCTACACCCGCGTTCCGCCCGGCGGCGGCGCACCGCGCCCGGTGCGGGAGGTGGACGTCAACAGCAAGCTCCTCGACCCGCGCGACGGACAGCGGGTGGCGGCCGGGACGCACGAGTTGACCGGCCGGGCGTGGAGCTACGAGCCGGTGGTCTCGGTGGAGGTCGCCGTCGACGACGACGGCTGGCGCCCGGCCCTCCTGCAACCGCGCGGCCCGGAGCCCGTCTGGCAGCGGTTCGCCCTCCCCTGCCGGCTGTCCCCCGGCCCGCACCGCATCCGCTGCCGCGCCACCGACGCCCGGGGCCGCGTCCAGCCGCCGTCGGGCGCGCGCAACGCCGTCCACACGGTGGAGGTGGCGGCCGTCTGACCACGGCCCCGAGGGGGCTCGCCACGCAGCCGCCCTCCCCTACCGCTGCTGCTCGATGAAGGCGGTGCCGAGGTCCAGGTCGAGACGGGTGCGGGGCGGAGCACCGGCGTGGTCGTCGTCCCGCAGGACCAGCTGGGTCCGCCGCTGCTCGATCTGCACGCGCTTGTTCGCGTTGAAGAACGCGTGCAACTCCTCGGTCGCGGTGGCGCCGAGGCCGAGTCCTCCGCCCCCACGCGCCCGGGCCGCCAGCCGCCGGGACAGCCACCCGGGGCGGCCCGACCGCACGACGACCTGCCGGGCCGCCGCGAGGGTGAAGGGCACGATCACCAGAACGGCCATGAGGAGCAGACCCGACATCATCACCATGCCGGCCCAACGCGTGGTGCCGGCGCCGTCGTTCCCGGCGAGGATCAGGAAGGTTCGGCCGACTCGGGCTCGGCCGTCGCCTGATCCCGGGCCTCGACGAGGTCCTGGCGGGCGGCGAGGGTGTCGGGGTGGTTCTCGCCCAAGCGCTCGCGCTGAATTGCGAGGATCGCCTCATACTCGGCGATTGCCGCTTCCCGCTCCCCCAGGCCGAGGAGCGTCAGGGCGAGGGTGTGGCGAGCAGTGAGGCACACCGGATGGGCTTCCCCCCACTGCTCACGTTCGAGAGCGACCACCGTCTCCAGCTGGGCCCGGGCCACCTCAAGCTCTCCCATCGTGAGGAACACCACGGCGAGGTTGTGGCGGGTGACAAGGGTCTCTGCGTGGGTCTCGCCCATCTGCGCCCGTTGGAGAGCGAGAACCGTCGCAAACTCTTCCCTGGCTTCTTCCATTTCCCCCAGGTCGTAGAGGAGTTGAGCGATGGCTACGCGGGTGCTGAACGCCGTGGGAGAATCGTCGTCGAGGTGGCTCCGCCGGATGTCGAGAACGGCCTCGAACTCGGCCCGGGCCCCCTCCAACTCGCCCTGGTCATGGAGGATCAAAGCGACTTCGCGCCGGGTGTCGAGCGTAGCGGTGGCGTCGTCGCCAAGTTCGTCCCGCAGCAGGGCAAGGAGGGCCTCGAACTCCGCCCGGGAGGCGTCCGCCTCCCCCATGACCAGCAGCACCCGAGCCAGAGAACGACGCGTGTTCAGGGTGAGTAGCTGGGCCCCATCGCCCAGCCCACGCTGAACGGCAAGCACCCACTCGAGCTCCGCCCGGGCCGCGTCGAACTCACCCAGGTCACTCAGGACTCGGGCAAGACGGCTACGGGTGACAAGCGCCCCGGAGTGAGTATCGCCCACCCGTTCGCATTCGAGAGCAAGGATCGCCTCGAACTCGGCCCGGGCCTGGGTGAGGAGGCCGCCGACCCGGAGGTAGCGGGCGGCCAGGTTCACGGCCTCGGTGAGGTCCAGGAGGTACTCGTCGGTGAGGGTTTCGGTGTCGACCCGGTGGAAGCCGTCCAGGATGTGCGGGGCGAGAAGTCGCCAGAGCCTCCAGAACTCGGCCCGCTCCGGAATCCCTGTCTCCTCCGCGAGCGCCGCCGCCACCAGGAGGCTCAGGGCGGTCGCCCCGGCCTCGGCCGTGCGTGAGGCGTCCCGTACCAGGGGGTGCATGCGCAGCACCGGGGGTGAGTCGGGGGCGGGGTCGGGGAGGTCGATCAGGCCGAAGGCGGCGAGCGCGGTGAGGTGCTGCCAGAGGGCGGGGCCGTCGAGGGCGGCGAGCGGGCCGGTGGCGGCGAGGCGGTCGGGGGTGAGGAGGAGGGCGTACGGCAGGTCCGCGTCGGCGAAGGAGGCGATCAGCTCCAGCAGGCGCCGGGCGTGGCTGTGGCCGCGCTGTTCGAGCAGGTCGAGGGACATCGCCCAGGTCCGGGAGAGGGCGTGCTCGGGGTCCAGGCCCTGCGGGCCGGCCTCCCAGGCCCGCTGGTAGTCGGCGTAGCCGGTCGGGGTGCCGGGTGCCCGGAACGGGGCCGGTGTCCGGGCGGCCTCGGTGAGGTAGGTGCCGGCCAGGCGCAGGGCGAGCGGGAGGCCGCCGAGGCGGGCGGCGAGGGCGAGGGCCTCGGCCTCGGTGCCGGCGCCGTCCGGGGCGTGGTCGCGCAGGATCCGGGCGGCGTCCTCGGCCCGCTCGCCGGTCAGGGGGCGCAGGGGGTGCAGACGGGCGGCGGGCCCCCAGGTGGCGGCGGTGCCCTCGCGGGTGGTGACCAGGACGGTGCCGGTTCCGACGGCGGGGCGGATCCAGCCGGTGCCGGCGCTCAGCGCGCCCGGTCCGTCGAGCAGGGCCGGGTCGTCGGCGTTGTCGACGACCAGCAGCCACGGGCCGTCCAGCCGCGCCAGGCGGGACCACAGGACGTCGGCGGTGTCCCCGCGTTCGAGCTCCTCCGGGGCGGCGCCCGCCTGGCGGGCGACGGCGCGCAGCGCGGCCTCCAGGGCGGGGCCGTTGCGGGCCTCGACCCACCACACCCGGCACCCGGTGGCGGTCCGCCGGGCGGCGAGTTCCAGCGCGAGGGAGGTCTTGCCGCAGCCGCCCAACCCGGAGAGCACCTGCAGCCGCTCCCCGGCCGGTGCGGCTTCCAGCCGGGCCAGCACGTCGGCGCGTCCGCGGAGCGGGCGGCGCGCGTCCCGCAGGCCCAGTGGTGGTGTCACGGTCACCGGCACGGCCGGTTCGACGGAGTCCGTCGCCCTCATGACGATGTCGGCCCGTCCGGCCTGGACGACGGTGCCGTGCACCGTACTGTCCGTCAGCCGGTTGTACACGCGGGTACCGGCCCCGTCCGCGTCCCCGTACTCCCCGCCCACCCGCTGCCCCTCACCCTGTGCTTCCGTGGGCCCCATCCTCGCGTACGGCGGCGCGTCCGCTCCGGGCGGGTGCGGCACCGGCCGGCACACCCGGGGTGTGCCGGCCGGTGGGGTCGAGGGCTCCGGGCGCGGGCGTCAGTCCCGGCGGCGGGCGCGGCGGGCGGCGAGCAGGAGCGGGGTGCCCGCCGCGATCAGGAGGGCGGCGCCGACGGCCGCGAGGAGGGTGCGGGTGCCGGCTCCGGTGTCGGGAAGGGCGTGCTCCGCCGACGGCTCGCCGGTCGCCGGCGGCACGGCGGCGGGGGTGCGGGAGGGCGTGTGGGTCAGGTGGTGCGAGGGTGTCGCCGTCCGGGAGGGCGACGGGGAGGGCGAGCCGGGCGGCCGGCCGACGAGCGCGGCGGTGACCGCCGCCGACGCGGGGGCGGAGGTCACCCTGCTGCCGTCGGGCGCCGTGGCGGTGGCCACCGAGGTGTTGTCGACCCGGCCCTGCTTCAGGTCCGGGCCGGTGATCACGTACGTCGCGGTGCAGGTCATCGACGCTTCCCGGACCAGGGCGGTCGACGGGCAGGAGATCACCGGCGCGGCGCCCTCGCCGGTGAAGGCGGTGTCCTTGACGGAGACGCCGGTGAGGGGGGCGTTCCCGGTGTTGGTGACCCGCAGGGTGAAGGTCACGGTCTGCCCGGCGCCGGTCACGGTGGCCGGTGTCGCCGTCTTGGTGAGCGTCAGGTCCGGCCTCCGCGCGGACGCGGACCCGGTGGCGGACGTGGTCGCGGACGCGGACGCGGCGGCGGACGCGGCGGCGGACGGTGCGGTGGTCGCCCGACCGGTCGCCGGGGCCGACGCGGCCGACGGGGCGGCCGACGGGCTGTCCGACGGGGCCGCGGACGTGCCCGCCGCCGTGCCGGACGGGACGCCGACGGCGAGCACCGCCGCGACCACCGCCACCGCCCCGGTGGCCGGCCGTCGCAGGGGGCGGCGGAGCCGGGGCTCCGGTCGGACCGTCACTGTTGTGCACGTCTTGCCGGATCTCATACGGGTGGTTCCTCTCGTTCGGAGCGCAGCGCCCCGGAGGAAGGGTGGTGGCCCCGAGCGCGCACCCGCATGTGTTGACGGCCGCCCGCCCGGCCAGCGGCCACGGCCACCGGATCCACCTGTTCAGCGGCGGCTTTCACCGGATCGGCCCGCCCGCGGCGCCGGCCCCGGGGGTGCGCTGACGACCCCTCACCCATGCGTCCGGCAGCAGCCTTTTCCCGCCGAATACCCACACGAGGTTGCCGGCGCGGCGGCGGAGCGGGGTTAGCCTGAGCCCATGGTTGCAAACTACAAGGAAGAAGTAGCCATGGGCGACGCGGAGTTCGTCAGCGGCCCCGCCCTGATCCTCCGCTCCCTCGCGTCCGCCCCCGACCGGCGGGCCGTCATCGGCGCCGACGGCACCGTGATCACCTCCGGCGACTTCGCCGCCGCCACCTACCGACTCGCCCACGAGCTGATCGCCCGGGGCGCCGCCCGCGGCACCACCGTGACCCTGCTGACGGGCAACACCCCCGAGGCCCTGGCCGCCCGGTACGCGGCCGGCCTCGCGGGCGCCCGGGTGGTGAACCTGTACGACGGCATGAGCGCCCCGGTCCTGGCCGAGATCACCGCGAGCGTCGACACGACGATCCTGCTCGTGGACGCCGAACGGTACGCCTCCGCCGCCGAGTTGCTCCCGCTGATCGACGTGCCCACCGTGCTGACCCTGGGCCCGGGGCCGGACGCCGGCTCCGGCACGGCCGTCAGCGAGGACGTCGTCGCCGCCTCCGCCCGGCGGCCCGCCGAGCCGCCGGACGTCCGGATCGGACCCGAGGACGACCTCAACATCCGCCACACCGGCGGCACCACCGGCATCCCGAAGGGCATCCTCAGCCTGCACGGACCCTACCGCCACGTCTTCGACGCCCCGATCGGCAGCGACCCCGCCGACGGACCGCCGCGCCTGCTCGTCGCCACCCCGCTCGCCCACCTCGCCGGGATCCTCGCCGACCTGACCCTCCGGCGCGGCGGCACGGTCGTCCTCCAGCGCTCCTTCGACCCGGGCGCGGTCCTGGCGGCCGTCGAGCGCGAACGCATCACCGACCTCTGGGTGCTGCCGCCGCTGCTCCACCAACTGCTGGACCACCCGGCGATCGGCCGCACCGACCTGTCCGGCCTGCGGCAGGTCCTCTACGGGGGCAGCGCCTCCTCGCCGACCCGGATCCGCGAGGCGCGGAAGGTGTTCGGGCCGGTGCTGGTCGGCATCTACGGGATGTCGGAGACGCAGCTGATCTCCGTGCTCACCCCGCGCGAGCACGACCGGACCGGCCAGGGCGGGCAGGTCTCCGTCGGGCGGCCCGTCCCGGGCGTCGAGGTGGCGATCCGCTCGCTCGACGGCACCGACCTGCCCACCGGCGAACAGGGCGAGATCCACCTGCGTTCCGGCACCGTCATGGCCGGGTACTGGAAGCGGCCCGACCTCACCGCCGCCGTGCTGCGCGACGGCTGGCTGAACACCGGCGACGTCGGCCACTTCGACGAGGACGGCTACCTCTACCTCTCCGACCGGGCCAAGGACCTGATCATCGTGGTCGGCGGGCACGTCTACCCGTCCGAGGTGGAGGACCTCCTGCTCACCCACCCGGCGGTCGCCCGCTGCGCGGTCTTCGGGGTCCGCGACGACCAGGAGGCGGAGCACGTCCACGTCGCCGTCGTCCCCGCCCCGGGGCAGCGGCCGGGGCTGGACGAGCTCCGTGCCTTCGTCACCGCGCGCAAGGGCCGGATCTTCGCCCCCGAGGTGCTCCACCTCGTCGACGAGATCCCGCTGACGCCGGTCGGCAAGCCGGACAAGAAGCGGCTGCGCGAGGCCGCCACGACCTGAGGGCACACCCCGTCGACCGGGTCAGGCCCAGAGCCGGTCGCCGAGGGTGCCGCCCTCCGGGGCGCCGGGGAGGACGTAGGCGACGGCGGAGGCGTTGTGTTCGAGGAAGGGGTTGAGCGCGTCGCGCTCGGCGAGGCGGTTCTGCACGCGGGTGAACTGGGCGGCATCGCGCACGAAGGCGCAGAACAGCAGGCCGCGGTCGCCGGGGGCGTCGTCGTAGCTGTAGCCGCGGCGCAGCATCCGGGCGCCGCCGTCGAGACGGGGGCCGGTGAGGCGGACGTGGGCGGTGTTGGGGATGACGTAGGCGCCGTCGGGGTGCTTGGCGTAGAGGTCCGGCTCGTCGCGCTCGGCGGTGCCGGTCAGCGGGGCGCCGTCGCCGATCCGGCGGCCCATGGCGAGGTTCTGCTGCTCCTCGGCGAGGGCGGCGAACGCGGCGGTGTCCATCCGGATCCGCCGGTAGACCAGGACGGTGGCGTTCTCGTGCGGCCCGGGCGGGCCCCAGACCCACTGGCGGGCCTGGTCCCCGTCCGGGTTGGCGGTGCCGTCCTTGAAACCGAACAGGTTGCGGGGCGTGGTGCCCGGCGCGGTCGGGGGCAGGAAGCCGGACTGCGCCCAGCGGGGCACGGCGCCGGCGCCCCGGGCGGCGGTGGTGGCGAGTTCGGCGACGACCGCGAGCGTCCAGGGGTCGGCGGCGCACAGCTGGAGCAGCAGGTCGCCGCCGCTGCGGGCCTCGTCGAGCCGGTCGCCGGGGAACGGCGGCAGCTCGGCGAATCCGGCGGGGACGGCGAGGGCGAGCCGGGCGGCGAGGCCCGGGCCGAGGCCGACCAGCGAGGTGAGCCGGGGGGCGCGCCCGTCGGCGCGCAGCCGCGGGTCGGCGGACGGTCCGGCCGCCGCGGCCAGGGTGCGGGTCCAGGCGGCGAGCAGGGAACGCAGGGCCTCGCGGTCCGCGGGGGTGGCGGCGGCGGGGAGGTCGAAGGCCAGCAGCTTGGTCGCGGGCAGCTGCGGGGCCGTCAGCCCGGCCTGCCGGACGCCGTGGAAGGGGATCGGCGCCTCGGGCGGCGGCGCACCGGTGGTGCCGCGATCCGTCCGGTCCTTGCCCGCGAGATCGGCGACCGTCGCGCCGACACCGGCGGCGAGCGCCGCCCCGGCCGCCAGCAGCGCCCGTCGCCGCCCGACGCCGGAGGCGGCGGAGGGGTTCGACGACGTGGCATTTTCCGATCCGGTGGGCATGCGCCCTATTGGAGACGATAGAACACGTGCCATGCAAATCACGTTTCCTGATCGTCAATCATCCCGCCGGACCGCTGTCGCCGCCGTGTCCGCCGCCGCGGTCGTCCTGGCCGCCGCCGGGTGCTCCTCCTCCGGTCCGGCCGCGCAGGACGCCAAGCACCCGGCCGGGAGCGTGGTCCGCGTGCCGGAGGACTTCCCGACCGTCCAGAAGGCGGTGGACGTCGCGCGCGAGGGCGACACGGTGCTGATCGGCCCGGGCACCTACCGCGAGAGCGTGCGGGTCGCCAAGCCGAACATCGTGGTGCGCGGCACGGACCGCTCCACCGTGGTGTTCGACGGCGGGATGAAGCTGGTCAACGGCATCACCGCCACCGGCGCCGGCACGGTGGTGGAGAACCTCACCGTGCACGGCTACCTGGCCAACGGCGTGCTGTTCACCGGCGTCACCGACGAGAAGCTCCAGCAGCGCGGCGCGGGCGGCTCGGCGTACGACCCGCTGGACACCCAGCGCTTCCCTCCCGTGGTGGGCTTCCGGGCGACCCGGGTGACGGCCTACAACAACGGCCTGTACGGCATCTACGCCTTCGACGCCCGCGCCGGGGTGATCGAGGAGTCCTACGCCTCCGGGCACGCCGACTCCGGCATCTACGTCGGCCAGTGCAAGCCGTGCCAGACCTTGGTGCGCGGCAACACGGTGGAGCGCAACGCGGTCGGCATCGAGCTGACCAACGCCTCCGACGAGCTGTCGATCCTGGGCAACCGCGCGGCGGGCAACCGGGTGGGCGTGACGGTGAACTCCAACGACCTGGAGGCGCTGGCCCCGCAGCACGCCGCGGTGATCGCGGGCAACGTGGTGGTCGACAACAACGCCGCCGACTCGCCCCAGCAGGCGGACGGCGCCTTCGGCATCGGCATCGGGATCGGCGGCGGCACGGCGAACCGGGTGGAGCGCAACCTGGTCCGGGGCAACCGCGCGGCCGGGGTGATCGTCACCGACCCGGCGGGCCACCCGGCGAGCGGCAACCGGGTCGAGGGCAACCAGGTGGACGGCAACGGCGCCGACCTGGTGCTCGCCTCCGTCGACCCGGGCAACTGCTTCAGCGGCAACCGGCCCGGTACGCAGAACCCGGACGGGCTGGAGGCCGCGGCGGCCTGCGGCGGGCCGGCCCACGGGCCGCTCGCCGCCGGGCGGGCGGCACCGGTCCAGGCGCCGCCCGGCGTGCCGTTCAGCCAGGTGCCGGCCCCGCCCGCGCAGCCGTCGCTGGCCGATCCGGCGGCGCCCGGCCGGCCGGCGACCGGTCTGCCGGGGGCGGTGGACCCGGCGGCGTACGCGTTGCCGACGGACCCCGCCGCGCTGCCGCCGCAGCCGGCGCGGTGACGGGCCGACGGGGGTGACGCGCTGACGGGCTGACGGGCCGGCCGGAGGACGGTCAGCCGGTCAGCCGGTGAGCCAGGGCGCCTCGGGGAGCTTGGCGGTGTCGTCCCGCCCGGCGAACTCCACCGTGGTCGGGGTGCCCAGGCCCGGCATCCGCATCGTCAGCTTCCGCAGCCCGCCGTCGCCGTCGACCCAGTAGGTCAGCGGCGAGCGCTCGCCGTCGGGTGCGGCGCCCTGGGCGCGCGGGCCGGCGAACCGGTCGTGGTCGCGGCCGTCGAGGCGGTCGCGGCCGAGCCAGCGCGCCCCGGACTGGGCGAGCAGCAGCGGGTTGTCGGGCCGGTCGGCGCCGAGCTGGACGATCAGCTGGAGCCCGGCGTCCAGCGGGTCGGCGGTGTAGCCGCGCGGGGACCAGCCCTGCCGGGGGACGCGTTCGGCCTGCTGCCAGGCCGGGCCCTCCGTGCCGGCCGGTTCGGGGGCGAGCCCGAGGCCGCCGGCGTCCCAGACGACCAGGCCGTGGTCGAGCGCGCCGCTCGCCCCGGTGACCTGGTAGCGGCCGGTGCCGCGGCGGTTGCGGTAGTCGACGACGCCCTCGACCCGGACGGCGACTCCCCCGCCCTCGGAGGCGTCGAGCGTCACCCTGACCGGGCTGGCCTGGAACAGGTTGAGGCGTGACAGGGCCAGCCGGGCGGCCTCGTCGACGGTCACCGGCCGCTCGCCCGGCTCGTCGGACAGCGTGCGGTACGCGACCAGGCCGCCCACGGCGGTGGCGCACACCGCGAGCGCGATCAGGCTCCGGAGCCAGTACGTCCGGCGACCCGGCCCGGGGTCGGTCCTGGGGGTGGCGGCCTTCGTCTTCCGGGCCATCTTCCGGGCCATGCGGATGCCTTCTCTCGTCGGTCGGTCACAACGGCACGGGCGGGCCCGCGCAACGCACGGGCGGGCCCGCGGACCAAGAGGTCCACGGACCCGCCCTGGTGCCTCGGCGGCCACCACGCCGGACCGTGTCACGGGCCCGGCGGGCTGAGCCGTCGGAGGCAGGTTAGCGGTGCTGGGCCCGGCGCCTGCGTGCCATCAGCACGAGCGCCGCGCCGAGGACGGTCAGCGTGCCCGCCCCGGCCGCCATCACCGGGATGCCCTCGTTCGTACCGGTGTTGGCCAGGTGCGATCCGGGGGCGGGGGTGGCCGGCGCCGGCGGCGTCGCGGCCGGGGACGGCAGCGTCGGCGCCTGGGTCTGCGTCGGCACCGGCGTCGGGGTGGGAGTCGGCGTCGGCGTCGGCGTCTCGGTGGGCGTCGGCGTCGGCGTCGGGGTGGCCGTCGGCGTCGGCGTCGGCTTCAGCTTGTTGACGGCCGTCACCTCGACCCCGGCGGCCAGGTTGTCGGCGTTCAGCACCAGCGGGCCGAACACCGTGGTCTCCGGCGCGGAGTAGCCCTCGGGCGGGCTCACTTCCTCCCAGTAGTACGACCCGGCCACGCCGCTGCCCTTGCAGATGCCGTCGGCCCCGGTGGTGCAGGGCTCGCCGACCTTCGCGTCGGGCTTGTCACCGGTGCTCTGCAGCCCGGCGGTTCCGTTGGACTCCTTCCAGAGCTGGAACTTCGCGCCCGCCAGCGGCTTGCCGTCCTGGTCGTGCTTGACCAGGCGCAGCGCGCCCTCCTGCTGGCGGAACCCGAAGTCGTAGGTGTGGTCGTTCTCGCCCGGACCGCCGGTGGTCAGCGCGCGCTCGGCGTACTGCCCGCCCGCCGGGACGACACCCTTCGAGTTGATGAAGGCGTTGTCGCCGACGTCCGAGTCGGTCGGCACCCACTGGTAGAGGGGGCCGCCCTTGGCGTAGTCGGCGGGGTTGTCGAGCCGGACGGTGTACTTCGTGCGCGGCTTGAGGCCGCCCGTGACATTGCTGTCGTCGAAGTAGTACTCACCGCGATCGGTCGTCCTGGTGGTGCCGACGAGCTTCCCCGCCTCGTCGTAGAGGTTGACCGTCGCCCCGGGCACCGGCTTCTGACCCGGGCGCTGGATACCGCTGCGCTCGGGGTCGTACCAGACGCGGTTGCCGATCTGGAGCGGCGCCTGGTCGCAGAGCACCTCCAGGTCGCCCATCGAGGCGCCCTTGCCGAACGGGTCGGGACCTTCCTTCGGGGTGAGCCGGAAACCGAACTTCGGGTCCTGCTGGCCGTTCCGCTGGAGGAACGACGTGCCGTAACCGAGCGCGGTGTGGTTCGGGTCGAAGGCGGAGGTCGCGATGGTGTTCTCGACCTTGGAGTCCGCGATGCCCGCGAACGCCGTGTTGCGGTGACCGCCCCAGCTGGTGTCGAAGAACCGGGTGCCCCGGACGGTCAGCCCGCAGCCGTTGTTGGTGTCCATGACGTAGCCGCCGTTGGCCGGGCAGGCCTTGTTCAGGTCACCGCCCGACATGACGGCGGCGTACGGGATGCCGGACGGCGCGCGGTCGGCGAAGCGGTCGCGGAAGGCCAGCAGCATCGAGCCGTCGGTCTCGAACGCGATCTCGCCCAGCTCGGGTTCGGGCTGGGCGAGCAGGCCGGTGCCGCAGGCGTTGCCGTTCTGTGAGGTCGGCCAGCCGTTGGTCCACGGGAACCAGGCCGCACCCTCGCAGGGGGTGCCCGCCCCGACGGTCGACTGGCGCGGGTAGTCCAGCCGCTCGTTCAGGATCGCCGCCGAGAAGGCGCCGGTGTCCAGGTCGAACGGCAGGACCACGGCCCGCAGGTCGGACGCCTTGCCGGTCGACTCGCCCGAGCAGACGCCACCGAGGAAGCCGGTGCCGTCCTGGAGGCCGAGGCCGAACGGACGCCAGTCCCCGGCCGCCGGGCAGCCCGGGTCCGGGATGGAGTAGACGGCCTTCGGCGTGGCCGCCGTGGCCACCGTGGCGTTGTAGCGGTAGAGCTTGCGGTCGTTGAGGTTGACGACGAAGAGGTCCTTGCCGTCGTCGGTGACCTTGATGCCGCCGAGGCTCTCCTTGCCCGGCACCGCGATGAACCCGTCGTCGGTACCGCCGCCGTGGGCGGTGGAACCGGCGTTCGGGACCGTGGTGAACAGGGTCGTCTGCTTCGACGCCCAGTCGGTCACGTAGATCCCGCCCGCGCCGCCGGGACCGTAGTCCGTCGTGCGCTTGGCGACCGCCGAGGAGAACACCCGCCGGTCGGCCTTGTTCCACGCGATGCCGTACAGCGTGCCGGTGTCGGCGTTGGTGGCGACGTTGGTGGCCTTGAAGTCCTCGCCGTCCTGGCCGCGCGCGTTGTACGGGAAGGAGACCAGCGTGCGCTGCGCCCCGCCCTCGCGCGTGGTGGGCTGGCAGGTCGTCACCAGCGGGGCGTTCTTCTGGCAGTAGTCACCGGGGTTCCAGAGCCCGGTGAGCACCGTCGCGTTCTTGCCGCCGGAGACGTCGACGAACTCCTCGTTGCTGCTGAGCTGGTTGGGCGTGCCGCCCAGGCCCTCGCGGGAGGCGAAGGCCGGGTAGAGCGTGCCCGGCTTCGGGTTCACCACCTGGACGCGGTACTTGCCGCCGGTGAGCTTGGTTCCCGGCGTCAGCGTGACGGTGCCGTCCGCCGCCGTGGTGCCCTCGACCCCGGCACCGGTGTCGTCGGTGAGGGTCACCTTGACGCCGGCCATCCCGGGCTCCAGCCCGGGCGTCCACACTCCGTCGGTGTCGACGGCGCGGATCACGTGGACCGTCACCGTCCCGTCCGCCGCCTGCGGGAACGCGGCCGGGGCGGCCAGCAGCGAGCACGCCCCGATGCCGAGGAGCAGCGCCGCGGCGCCCCCCACGGTACGGCGTCCGGGCAGGCCCGGCCACCGCCGCTCCGGACCGCGAACGGCACCGGACTCCTGATCACGTGTCGTTGTCATCCCTGCTCTCATTGTCAGTCGGGCCTTCCGCCCGGACCCCGCGAGGACATTCGCGTGTGGCTGAAAAGCCGCCATGTTAACGGGAGCTTAAAGGGGCATCACTCAAGTTCGCAGGAAAACCAGGAACTTTGACAGCAGATCAGACGTTCCGATGGACTGTGCGCCGTTCGACCGTCAATGCGGGGAGAGGACGGCCAGATCGTGGCCGAACCCGGCCAGCACCCGGCCGTCCGCGGTGACGGCCAGGGCGGCCACCGGCTCCGGGAAGGCGAGTTCATCGCTCACGGCCGGTTCGCCCGAGAGGTCCCAGACCCGAACGCGGTGTCGGACGGCGAACAGCGCGACGGGCCGGCCGTCGACCGTACCGGTGGCCGCCGCGGTCAGCCCCTCGGGCGCCAGAGCCGCCACCTCCGGGGCGAGCACGGCCCCCTCGCCGGCCTGTCGCGCGGTCTCCGCTGCGGCCTCGGCTGCGGCCTCCGCGCCGGAGGCGAGGTCCCGGACCCGCTCCGCCGCGCTCTCGTGGGCGTCGACGTGGGGCGCGGCGGACAGCGGCGGGCCGAGCGGCTCGCCGGTGGCGAGGTCCCACAGCCGCAGCACCTCGTCGTCGCCGCTCACGACCACCGGCCGGCCGTCGAGCACCGTGGAGGCGATCGCCCTGACGACGGCCCGGTGGCCCGGCGTCCGGCACCCGACCGGCGGGGTGTCGGACAGTTCGAAGGCCCGGCCCCCCTCGCCGACCACCCAGCACCGGCCGTTCGCCACGGCGGTCGTCAGCCCGCCCCGGCCGACGGGCAGCCGGTCCACCCGCCGCAGCGGGTCGAGGCTCCACAGCTCGGCCTCCCCCAGCGGCTCGCCCCCGCAGGGGTCGCTGCCGACGGTGAGCAGATGGGGGCGTCCGCCGACCGCGGCGGCGACCGGCTGCCGGAGGTCCACGTCCTCGGAGCACTCCTCGGCGACGCGTGCGCCGGCCTGGAGGTCCCAGATCCCGATCGTGCCGCGGAAGCCTCCCACCACGACGTGCGGGCGCCCGTCGAGCTCCAGCACGGCCCACGTCCGGAGGTCGTCGTCCTCCAGCACCACGATGCGGCTGGCGAGGCCGGAGGTCGTCAGGTCCCACAGGGCGAACCCGGCCCCGTCGTCACCCAGTACATGCGGGCGACCGTCGAAGGTGAGCGCCGCGACGGTGGACGGGGCGGGCCCGGGTTCGTTCTCGTCGGTGGCCAGCGTGCCCAGCGGTTCGCCGGTGGCCGGGTCGAGCAGCGTCGGCGCGCCGTTCCCGTCGCACCGGACGGTGACCGGCCGGCCGTCGAGCAGCGCGCTGCACTCCTGCCCGGGCACGGAGCCGGCGGCGGACGGCCGCAGGACCGGATCGCCGGTGACCGGGTCGCGGAGCAGCAGCGCACCGTCCCGGTCGCGCACGAGGACGGCGGGGCGGCCGTCGACGTCCACCAGCGGCGGCCCGGCCGCGTCGGTGGCGCCGAGCAGGCCGAGGAAGCGGGGGTGGACGCCGGAGCCGGTGGCCCAGTCCACCCGCCACCGCGCGTCCGGTGCCTGCGGGAGGGCCACGGCGGCCAGGCCGTCGGAGAGCGCGCGGTCGCCGAAGCGGGCCGCGTCCAGCGCCAGGATCTGCCGCCGGGTGGCGGCGTCGGCCGTGCCGTGCGCCTCGGCGGACGCCCGGTACACGGCCGCCGCGAGCCGAGCGGCGGGGCCCCGCGCCGTGGCGAGCCCCGTCGCCACCTCGCCCGGGTCGGCGGCCACCAGGAACCGGTGGTCCGTCACCTGCGCTTGTCCGGTGGTGTGTTCGGCGGCCGGCACGCCGCCCGCAGGTTCCCCGGACATGCCCGGGACTGTAGCGGAACCGTCCGGCACCGCCGTGGCCGGGCACCCGCCCCCGGCACCGGTGGGCGCTACTCGGCGGACCAGCCGGTCCGCGCCCAGGAGCGCGGAGCTCGGCCGAGGGCCCGCCGCAGGGCCGCGCGGAGGCGGCCGGTGGCCGGGCGCCCGGCAAGGACGGCCCGGAAGCGGCGGTGGTCGCGGACCGCGCGCAGCACCTCGATGTCGCGGGCACCCGGAGCCGGCGGGGCGGGTTCGGCGTGCCGGTCGGCCCGGTAGCTGTCCAGGAGGTGCTGCTGCAGTGCGTTCATGCGATCACCGTGCACCCTGGCCGCCCCGGAGGTCCCGTCGATTGACGGCCCTGGTCAAATGGCGCGGCAGCGGCTCCGCCCGGTCCGGCACCATGGAGAGGTGAGCGTGACCATAGACATCACCGGACTGCCGCACGAGCGGATCACCTTCTGCCCCTCGCCGCTGGCCGAGCTCGGCAGCGCGCTGCACGCGCTGGCCGAGCCCGCTCACCACACCCGGCTGCACGCGTGGACGACGGCGACCTCCGCCGCGCTCCGGCCGGAGCTGGCCGACCGGCTGCTCGAAGCCGACTTCATGTGGCGTTCGACACGCTCCGACTTCCTGATGCCCACCCGGCCCCGGGAGACGCTCGCCGAGGAACTGGACGACCTCGACCGCATGGACGACGAGCGGTTCGTCGGCGCGGCCCTGGAGATCTCCTGCAGCACCAGCCACTACGCCAAGGGCCTGCCGTCACCGCTGGTCGACGCCCGGTCGCGGCGCCGCGCGCTGGACCTGGCGGCGGCGCGCGGCCCGCGCCAGGCGGCGTTCGTCGAGCGGATGCTCGCCGAGCCCACCGCCACCCGCGCCTGGATCCGGCGGCTCCTGGAGGACTGCGACCAGGCCTTCTTCGCCGAGACCTGGCGCCGGGTCCGCGTCCAGCTCGCCGCCGACGCCCAGCACAAGACCGAACTGCTGCGCCGCAAGGGCCTGGCCCAGGCGCTCGCGGCGGCGTCGCCGGCGCTGAGCCTCCAGGAGGACGCGCAGGGCAGCCGGATCGTCGCCGACAAGCTGGTGCACGGCCGCACCGAGGCCCGCGGCCGGGCCGTCACCCTGCTGCCGAGCGTCTTCGGGTGGCCGCACCTGTTCGCCATCTACGGTCCGGGCTGGCAGCCCGTCGTCCAGTACCCGGTGGCCACCGACGAGGTCGGCGGCACCGAGTCCGTGGAAACGGTCACGCGGCGGCTCGAAGCGCTGACCCATCCGATGCGGATGCGGCTGTGCCGCAACCTCGCGCGCGGCATGTACTCGACGAGCGAGCTCGCCGACGCGTACGGCATCACCGCCCCGGAGGTCTCCCGCCACCTCGCGGTCCTCAGGAAGGCCGGCCTGCTCGTCACCCGGCGCCGGGGCCGCTACGTCCTGCACCAGCTCGACCTCCCGGCCGTCGCCCGGCTCGGCAGCGACTTCCTGGAGTCCGTCCTGCGGTAGCGACAGCCGACGACGGGGTGAACGCGACGTGGACGAACAGCACCGTGCGACCTCGGACGGTTCGTCACCCCTAGGGGGTATGCCTGGAGTTAAGCCGCGGCACCCTTGACCGGGCGAATCCTTGCAGTAGTCTCGCCACCCGAACGCCGGGGAATCGGTTTCCCCGGTGTTCAATCGCGCGTTCCCGCTCACGATCCGGATCTACGGCTGGAGTTCAAGGCGATGTCGGCGGCAACCGGTATCAACGCTCGCTTTGCGTACCGTGTCTACCACGCGCTCCTCCGCGCCGAGGACGGCCGAGCGGATCCGGTGGAGCTCGCCCGGGGGCTCGGCGCCTGCCCCGAGGACGTCCGGGAGGCCGTGGACTGGCTGGCCGAGCAGGGGCTTCTCGACCGGGATCCGGACTCGCCCGTCGTCCCGCCGCAGCGGGTGCTCAGCCGGCTGGTGGCGGACCAGCGGGAGCGGCTGGCCGAGTTCACCCGCGCCCAGGACCTCATCTCCGACCTGGCCGGCGGCCTGCTGGCCCCGCCGGCCGTCGGGAGCGGCCCGGTCGTCGACACCGGCCCGGCCGTCGAGGTGCTCGATTCGCGGGAGCAACTGCGCGCCAGGCTCTGGGAGTTGCATGCGTCCAGCCGATCGGAGGTGGCGGTGATGCTGCCCAGCGCGGCCGAGCGCGAGCCGCTGCAGCCGTCCATCCGCGAGGACGTGGAGCTCCTGCGCCGGGGCATCCACTACCGGCTGGTGGCTCCGGCCTCGGCCCTGGGCAGTCCGGACGTCGTCGAGTACGTCAACGCGCTCCAGGAGGCGGGCGCCGAGGTCCGCACCGCCGAGTCGCTGCCGCTGCGGCTGGTCATCGTCGACCAGGAGAAGGTGGTCACCCAATCGCAGACGGAGGGGGCGCGCCGCAATGTGGTGATCGACGGCGGGCCGCTGGTCCAGCTGTTCACCCGGGTCTTCGAACACAGCTGGTCGACGGCCGAGCCGTACACCCGGCGGCGCCGGGGCGGCGCTTCGGCGCCGGTGCTCGCGGGCACCCATCTGCTGGTGCTGCGGATGATGGCCGCCGGGACGACCGACAAGGCGATCGCCCGGCACCTCGGGTACTCCGACCGGACGGTGCGGCGGTTCGTCGCCGAGATCCTGCGGGTGCTGGAGACCGACAACCGGCTCACCGCGATGGTGCGGGCCACCCGGCTCGGGCTATTGGAGCACGAGGCGCAGCGGGCGCCGGAGGTGGCGGCGCCCTGACCGCGCCGTCCGCGCCCCGCCGCCGGCGGCCGCGGGGGGCTACAACAAGCCGCGTTCGGAGGCGATCCGGGCGGCGTCGAAGCGGTTGCGGCCGTCGAGCTTGCGCATGGCGCCCGAGGTGAGGTTGCGGACGGTGCCGGCGGCGAGGTAGAGCTCGCGGGCCACCTCCTTCACCGAGGCGCCGGTCGCGGTCAGCCGCAGGATCTCGCGTTCGCGTTCGCTCAGCACCTGTTCGGCGAACGGCGCCGGCGCTGTCGGGGGGACGGCGGGCTCGGGCTCGCCGACCGCCGCCCCTGCGAGGCCCGGCCCCCCGAGGCCCGGTCTCGCTCCGCCCGGTCTGCCGGCGCCCGGCGGTCTGCCGACGGCGGCGGCGTCCCGGATGGCGTCGACCAGGCGCGGGATCTTCGTCTGTTTGGGGACGACCCCGAGCACGCCCGCCGACACCGCACGGTCCACCAGCGTCCGGGTGGGCCTGGCCGTCATGATGACGACCCGGCAGTCGGGCAGCCGTCGGCCCAGTTCCCGCACCAGGCGGAAGCCGCCCTGCGCGGTGCCCATGCCCAGCACGGCCACGTCCGGCCGTCGGCGCACCGCGACCGGGACGATCATCGAACTGCGGCTCACCGCGCCCACGACCTCGAAGTCCTTGACGCCGGAGAGGACCTCGGCGATCGCGTCCAGGGGCAGCAGCTGCTCGTCGGCTACCAACACACGAATGGTCATCACTAGGTCTCCCCCGAGGATCCCGTGAACGGAACTCATGGTGATCGTTTCGGTCGCAGGCCCAGTCTGCGGCCGCCCGAGCGGCCCCGTCGACGGCTCCGGGCGTCCGGTTGCGGACATGTCCGCGCCAGGACCGCCGGGACCGCCGACAGCGGCGGGACCTGCGTGGTCAGTGGGTCTACGCGTGTCATGCGGTGACCCCTCAACCTATCCCCGCTCCGGGGGCCGACCCGATGCCCCGGGACAGGGACGTGACAAGTGTCAGTAAAAGCAGGTCAAAGCCTTGTCGCCGGTCACCGGCCAGGACCACGATGCGCACTGGTGATCGACTGCCGCTCGGGGCCCGTCCGCCCCGGGCGGCCCACCCGCACCCGTCCGTCCCGCCCTCCCCGCCTTCCCCGTCCGCCACTCCGACGGCCGTCCACCCCGACACCCTCCACCGCCCGCGCGCCGCCGGAAGGCCCCGGCCCCGGCCCGCGCCGGACGTTCCCCGCCCGCCCGTGCGCCCCCGCGCGCCCCGGCCCCGAGCCGGACCACGACCGAAGCCCGCTCACCACGGATGCCAGAGGAAGAGGACATGCACACAGACCCTGTGGTCCAGGACCCGACTCAGGCCCTGGCCGTCGTCGGCATGGCGGGACGGTTCCCCGACGCCCCCGACGTCGAGAGCTTCTGGCGGCTGCTGACGGATCGGCACGACGCCATCCGTCCCGTGCCCGCCACCCGGTGGGACGCCACCGCCCAGCTCGACCCGCAGCGCGAGGTCCAGGCCGTCGGCGGGTTCCTCGACGACGTCGAGCAGTTCGACGCCACCTTCTTCGGCATCTCCCCGCGCGAGGCCGAGATGCTCGACCCCCAGCAGCGGCTGATGCTGGAGGCCGCCTGGCGGGCCCTGGAGGACGCCGGCACGCCCGCCCGGGCGCTGGCCGGCACCCGCACCGGCGTCTTCGTCGGCGCCGGCTGGCACGACTACGAGCACGTCGGCCGCAAGAGCGGCAGCGGCGTCACCCAGCACACCGCTCCCGGCTACGCGCTGGACATGATCGCCGCCCGGGTCTCCTACTTCCTCGGCCTCACCGGCCCCAGCCTGGTCGTCGAGACCGGCTGCTCCTCCGCGCTGGTGGCCGCCCACCTCGCCGCCCAGGCGCTGCGCGCCGGCGAGGTCGACGCGGCGATCATCGGCGGGGTCGCCCTGATGCTCGACCCGACCGCCTCGATCGGCCTCACCCACTTCGGCGGCCTGTCCCCCGACGGCCGCTGCAAGGCCTTCGGCGCCGGGGCCAACGGCTTCGTGCGCGGCGAGGGCGTCGGCGCGCTGTACGTGAAGACCGTCGCCCGCGCGCTCGCGGACGGCGACCGGATCCACGGCGTCATCGCCGGCACCGCGGTGAACAACGACGGCGGCGGGCAGAGCGTCGTCGCGCCCAGTCCGCTCGGCCAGGAGCGGCTGCTGCGCGACTCCTACCGGCACTGGGGCATCCCGGCCGACCGGGTCGCCTACCTGGAGGCGCACGGCACCGGCACCGCCGTCGGCGACCCGATCGAGGCCGGCGCGGTCGGCCGGGTCCTCGGGCAGGCCCGCAGCGCGGACGCGGGCCCGCTGCCGATCGGCTCGGTGAAGACCAACATCGGCCACCTGGAGGCCGCCGCCGGCATCCCCGGGCTGTTCAAGGCGCTGCTGTCGCTGCGCCACGGGGTGGTGCCGCCGAGCCTGCACTCCGCCGAGCTCAACCCGGACATCGCCTTCGACGAGCTGAACCTGACGGTGGTGCGCGAGCCGCTGCCGCTGCCCGCCGACGAGCAGGTCTTCGTCGGGGTGAGCAGCTTCGGCTGGGGCGGCACCAACGCGCACGTGGTGCTGACCGGGGCGCCGCGGACCACCGCCGCCCCGGCCCCCGACGGGGAGGACGGCGCGGTGCTGCTGCCGGTGTCGGCGCACAACGAGCAGGCGTTCGCCCAGCGTGCCCGCGAGCTGGGCCGGCTGCTGGCCTCCGGTACCGCCGCGCTCCCGGCGCTGGCCGGCTCCCTGGCCTGGCGGCGCGACCAGTTCCCGGTCCGCGCGGCCGTCACCGCCACCGGCGCCGCCGAGGCGGCCGAGCGGCTGGAGCGGCTGGCCGCCGACCCCGGCGCCACCGACGCCGGGGTGTTCACCGGACGCGCCGCGCCGCGCGGCCGCACCGCGTTCGTGTTCCCCGGCCAGGGCTCCCAGTGGCACGCCATGGGCCGCGAACTCCTGGCCGCGGACCCGGTGTTCGCCGCCGTGATCCGCCGCTGCGCGCGGGCCCTGGAGCCGTACACCGACTGGGACCTGGTGGAGGTCGTCTCCGGCGAGGCCGGCGAGGAGTGGCTGTCGCGGATCGACATGCTGCAGCCGACCCTGTGGGCGGTCTCGCTGGGCCTGTGCGAGGTGTGGCGGGCGGCCGGCGTGGAGCCGGACGTGGTGGTCGGCCACAGCCAGGGCGAGGTCACCGCGGCCACCGCGGCGGGCATCCTCTCCTACGAGGACGGCGCGATGGTGGTCGCCCGGCGCAGCGCCATCGCCCGGCGCACCTCGGGCAAGGGCCGGATGCTGGCGGTGGACCTCTCGCTGGACGCCGCGAAGGCGGCGCTGTCCGGCTTCGAGGAAGGCGTGTCGCTGGCCGTGAACAACGGCCCGAACAGCTGCGTGCTCTCCGGGGACACCGAACTGGTCCTGGCGCTCAAGGAGTTGCTGGAGGCCGAGGGCACCTTCTGCCGCCTGGTCAACGTCGACTACGCCTCGCACAGCCCGCAGATGGACGAGCTGGAGGACGACCTGCTGGCGGCCCTGCAGTCGGTGCGCCCGGGCCGGGGCGCCGTCGAGCTGATGTCGACGGTGCGGGTGGCCCCGCTGGAGGGGCCCGAGCTGGACGCCCGGTACTGGGTGGACAACCTGCGCCGCCCGGTGATGTTCGCCGACGCGATGGAGCGGCTGTTCGACAACGGCGTCACCCACGTGGTGGAGATCAGCCCGCACCCGGTGCTGACCCCGGCGCTGGAGCAGCTGGCGGCGCAGCGGCCGGTCCCGCCGCAGGTGCTGTCGACGCTGCGGCGCGACCAGGGCTCGCCGGGCACGGTGCGCGAGTCGATGGCCCGGGCGTACGTGAGCGGCCTGGAGCCGTTCGGTTCCCTGCCCCGGGACGCCTGGGCGCCGGTGCCGCCGTACCCGTGGCAGCGGACCGCCCACTGGGTGGAGCCGGCCCGGCGGCGGACCGCGGGCGGCGCCGGTGAGGCGCTGCGGCTGATGCCGTCGGTGACCGAGCAGGGCGCGTGGACGGGGACGCTGGAGCTGGCCCCGGCCGACCTGCCCTGGGTGCGCGACCACAAGGTGTACGACGCGGTGGTGCTGCCCGGCACCGCGATGCTGGAGCTGGCGCTGCGCACGGCGCTGACCCGGACCGGCGGGGCGCACCGCACGCTCGTCGACGTCGGCCTGCACAGCCATCTGACGCTCACCGAGGAGCCGGTGACGGTGGCGCTGGGCTGGCGGGACGACGTGACCGGCGGGGGCAGCTTCACGCTCTCCTCGCTGGAGCCGGGCGCCCAGGGCTGGGTGCGGCACGCCTCGGCCCGGGTGCTGACGGAGGACACCGCGGCCGCGCTGCCGTCCTTCCCCGAGCGGCTACTCGACCTGGAGGCGGCCCCGGCCGAGGGGTTCTACGCGGACAACGCGGCGCGCGGCCTGAACTACGGTCCGGCGTTCCGGGGCGTGCTGGGCCTGCGCGGGGAGGCGGCGCAGTGCCTGGCCGAGGTGCGGCTGCCGGAGGGCCTGCTGGTCGGCGGCTACCCGCACCGGCTGCACCCGGCGCTGTGGGACGCGGCGCTGCAGGCGTCGATCCCGCTGTTCCCCGGCGAGGAGGCGGCGGTGCCGGTCGGGGTGGACCGGATCCATCTGCACCAGGACCTGGCGGAGCCGGTCACCGCGCTGTGGTCGCACGCGGTGCGCCGGGACGGCGGCGGCGAGCTGGTCGACCTGTTCCTGTTCGACGCCGGACGGCGGCCGCTGCTGAGCCTGCTGGGGCTGCGGATGCAGGCCCTGGCGGCCTCGGCGGACCCGGGCACGGCGGACGCCGAGCGGATCCACCGGATGGAGTTCCGGGCGCTGGCCCGCTCCGGGGCCGAGGCCGGGGGGAGCCCTGGGGCCGCCGACGGCCGGTGGGCGGTGTGCGCGGCGGACGCGGTGGGCGGCACGGCCGCCTGGGCGCGGGCCGGTGCGCTGGCCGAGGCACTGGGCGCGCTCGGCGCCACCGCGCTGGCCCAGGTGGCCGACGGCGCGGCGGCCGAGCGCGACGAGGTCTGGGCGGAGCGGCTGGCCTCGGTCGAGGGGCTGACCGGCGTGGTCTTCGTGGCGCCGGACGCGGACGCCGGTCCGGCCGCGCAGCGCGCGGGCCTGCCGGCGCTGGCCGCGCTGGTGCGGGCCTGTGCGACCCGCCCGCTGGTGCCGCGGCTGGCCGTGGTGACCGCGGACGCCCAGCTTCCGCCGTCGGCGGACGGCCCGGGCGACCCGGGCGCGGCCCTGTACTGGGGCTTCGTACGGGTGCTGCGCGGCGAGCACCCCGAGCTGCGGCCGGTGCTGGTGGACGTGGCGGGCGCGGACGCCGCCTGGGCGACGCGGTGCGCGGCCGAGCTGGCCGCCGAGGACGGCGCGGACCAGGTGGTGCTGCGCGGCGGCGAGCGGCTGGTCGGCCGGCTGGTGCGCGGCGCGGCGGCGCCGTCGGACCGGCCCTCTGCACACACCTCCGCGCGGCAGTCGTTCCGGCTCGCCCCGGACCGTCAGGGCACCTGGGACGGTCTGGCGTTCCGCCCGCTGGAGCGGCGCGCGCCCGGCGCCGGGGAGATCGAGATCGTGGTCTGCGCGGCGGCGCTGAACTTCATCGACGTGATGAAGGTGATGGGCACCTACCCCGACCCCTCGGCCGACGCCCGGCTGCTGGGCCTGGACGGCGTGGGCGTGGTGACCAGGACCGGGGAGGGCGTCGAGCGCTTCGCGCCCGGCGACCGGGTGGTCGCCTGCACCAGCGGCGGTTCGCTGGCCACCCACTGGACGGTGCTCGCCGACCACGCGCAGCCCGTCCCGCAGGGGATGGCCGACGAGGAGGCGGCGGCGTTCCCGGCGGTGACCATCACCGCCTGGTACGGGCTGCGGCACCTGGCCGCGCTGGCGCCCGGCGAGACGGTGCTGATCCACTCGGCGGCCGGCGGCCTGGGCCTGGCGGCCATCGAGGTGGCCCGGCTGCTCGGCGCCGAGGTGCTGGCCACCGCGGGCACCGAGGAGAAGCGCGCCCATCTGCGCGCGCTGGGCGTGCGGCACGTGTTCGACTCCCGGGACCTCGCCTGGGCGGAGCAGGTGCGCGCGGCGACCGGGGGACGCGGCGTGGACGTCGTCCTCAACTCGCTGACCGGCGCGGCGATCCCGCTGGGCCTGGAGGTGCTGGCCGAGGGCGGCCGGTTCGTGGAGGTCGGCAAGGCGGACATCTACGGCGGGCGCACGCTGGGCCTGGAGGCGTTCCGCAAGGGCATCAGCCTGGCCTCGCTGGACCTCGCGGCGGTGATCGCCCGCCGCCCGGCGCTGTTCACCCGGCTGTTCGCCGAGGTGTGGGAGCAGGTCGCGGCGGGCGGGCTGCTGCCGCTGCCGGTGCTGCGGTACCCGTTCGAGCGGGCCGCCGAGGCGATGCGGGAGATGGCGCGCGGCCGGCACATCGGCAAGTTCGTGCTGTCCGACCCGTCGACGGTCGCCTCGGTGGTGCCGGAGCCGCTGCGCGACGGCCGGTTCCGGGGCGACGGCAGCTATCTGATCACCGGCGGCCTCGGCGCGCTCGGCCTGTCGCTGGCGGAGTTCATGGCCGAGCGGGGCGCGGGCCGGCTGGCGCTGGTCGGGCGGTCGGCGCCGCGCGAGGACGCGGTGGCGCGGATCGAGGCGCTGCGGGCGCGCGGCGTGCTGGTGGAGACCTTCGCGGCGGACGTCGCCGACCCGGAGGCGGTGCGCCGGGTGCGCGAGCAGCTGCCGCCGCTGCGCGGCGTGGTGCACGCGGCCGGTCTGCTGGACGACGCGACGGTGCTCAATCTGACGCCGGAGCAGCTGCACCGGGTACTGGCGCCCAAGGTGGACGGCGCGGTCAACCTGGACGCGGTGACCGAGGGCGATCCGCTGGACTTCTTCCTGCTGTTCTCCTCGGCGGCGGCGCTGTTCGGCAACGCCGGGCAGGCGGCCTACGCGGCGGGCAACGCCTTCATGGACGCGCTGGCGGTGGACCGGCGCCGGCGCGGGCTGCCGGCGCTGAGCGTGCAGTGGGGGCCGTTCAGCGACGTCGGCCTGGCCGCCGCCGAGGACAACCGCGGCGCCCGGCTGGCGGAGCGCGGCATGGCCGGCTTCTCCACCGAGGAGGCGTGGCGGGCCCTGGAGGGCTTCCTCGGCGGGGACGAGCCGGTGGTCGCCTATGTGCCGATCGACCTGCGGCAGTACCTGGAGGCGTACCCGGACGCGGTGACGCTGGAGAGCTGGAGCGCGCTGCGCGAGCTGGCCCGGCACGGGGGCGGCGGCAGCAGCGCGGGCGCGGCCTTCCTCGCCGAGCTGCGCGCGGCGCCGCAGGAGCGGTGGCCGGAGCTGCTGGAGACCAAGGTGCAGGAGCTGGCCGGGCGGGTGCTGCGGCTGGACGCCGGGGCGATCGACCGGGACACGCCGTTCAAGTCGCTCGGGCTGGACTCGCTGATGGGCCTGGAGCTGCGCAACCGGCTGGAGGCGGCGTTCGGGCTGCGGCTGTCGCCGACCCTGCTGTGGACGTACGGCACGCCCCGGGCGCTGTCGGCCGTCCTGGCGGAGCGGCTGCTGGGCGAGAGCGCGGGCGGCCCGGCGGACGGGCCCGCCGGGCAGGACACGGCCACGGACGGCGAGGGCTGAGCGCGATGACGGAGCAGCAGACCTCCGCGCCCACCCCGCTGACCAGGGCGCTGGACACCGTCCGCAAACTGCGGGCGCAGCTGGACGCCGCGAGCGGCACCGGCCCGCTGGCCGTGGTCGGCATCGGCCTTCGGCTGCCGGGCGGCATCGCCGACCTGGACGGCTACTGGGCGGCGCTGGCCGCCGGCCGCGACCTGGTGGGCCCGCTGCCCGCCGGGCGGCGCGGGCCGTTCGCCGCCGAGTGGGAGCGGCTGCCGCACACCGGCGGCTTCCTGGACGAGGTGATGGACTTCGACGCGGAGTTCTTCGGCATGAGCGCCGAGGAGGCCCGCGGCACCGACCCGCAGCAGCGGCTGCTGCTGGAGGTCGCCTGGGAGGCGCTGGAGAACGCGGCGCTCCCGGCGGACCGGCTGGACGCGGCCCGCACCGGGCTGTTCGTCGGGGTCACCGGGCAGGAGTACTGGGACTGGCACCGCGGGGAGCTGGACACCCACTGGGCGGGCGGCAACGGCCACTGCTTCACGGTGGGCCGGGTCGCGTACGCGCTGGGCCTGGCCGGTCCGGCCATCACGGTGGACACCGCCTGCTCGTCCTCGCTGGTCTCGGTGCACCTGGCGCGCCAGGCGCTGGCCCGCCGGGAGTGCGACGTGGCGCTGGCCGGCGGGGTGAACCTGGTGCTCTCGCCGCGGGCGACCCGGCTGCACCAGCTGGCGGGCACGCTCTCGCCGGACGGGCGGTGCAGCCCGTTCGACGCCCGGGCGAACGGCTTCACCCGGGGCGAGGGCTGCGGTGTGCTGGTCCTCAAGCGGCTGGAGGACGCGCGGCGCGACGGCGACCGGGTGCACGCGGTGGTGCACGGCTCGGCGGTGAACCAGACCGGCCGCTCGACCGGTTTCACGGCGCCCAATGTGCTGTCGGAGGTGGCGCTGACCGAGGCGGTGCTGGCGGACGCCGGACTCACCCCCGCCGACATCGGTCTGGTGGAGGCGCACGGCACGGGCACCTCGCTCGGGGACACCATCGAGATGGAGGCGATCGCCGCCGCGCTGGGCCGCCGCAACGGCGGGGCGGAGCTGACGGTCGGCTCGGTCAAGGCCAACCTGGGGCACCCGGAGTCGGCGGCCGGGGTGATCGGCCTGGTCAAGGCGGTGCTCTGCCTGCAGCGGCGCGAGGTGCCGCCGCTGGTGAACTTCGCCACCCTCAACCCGCTGATCGACCTGGACAGCACCGGCATCACCCTGCCGACGGCGCTGCGGCCGTGGCCGGAGCGGGCCGGGCGGCACGCGGTGGTCAGCGCCTTCGGCATGGGCGGCACCAACGCGCAGGTGGTCGTCGGCGCGGCCGAGGACCAGGGCGCGGCCCCCGCGCCGGTGGGCCCGGTCGACGGGTTCGAGCTGTCCGCCCGGACCCCGGAGGCGCTGCGGGCGCTGGCCACCGCCCTGCACGGCCGACTGGCCGGGCTGCCGGAGAGCGCCTATCCGGCGTTCGCGTACTCGGCGGGCGCCGGGCGGGCCCGCCACCGGCTGCGGGCCCTGATCGCGGCCGGCGACCGGGCCACCGCGCTGCGGGAGCTCCAGGCGCTCGCCGAGGGCGGATCGCCGTCCGGGGCCGGGCCCGGCGAGACCGAGACGGAGCACGACGGGGCGCCGACGCCGCCCCGGGCCGTGCTGGACCTGCCGACCTACCCGTGGCAGCGCCGCCGTCACGCCCCCGAGCCGGCCGACCTCCCACCGCCGCCCGCGCCCGCTGCCGCCGCCCCCGGCGCGGCCACGGCCACCGTCACCGCCGGTCGGACGCCCGACGAGGCACGGCACGCCCTGTTCGCGCTGGAGTGGGCCCCCGCCGAGGACGGCGCCACCCCGCCCGCGAGCGGCGCGCCCGGCCGGTGGCTGCTGTTCGCCGACCGCGGCGGCGTCGCCGCGGCGCTCGGCGCCGAGCTGGTCGCCCGGCGCGGCAGCTGGGTGACCGTCACCCCCGGCGAGCGGTCGCGGCGGCTGGACCCGCTGTGCCACGAACTCGACCCGCGCCGCCCGGAGGACCTCACCGCCCTGCTCAAGGAGCTGCGGGCGGCCGGCGACGAGCCGTGGGCCGGGCTGGTCTACGCCTGGGGCCTGGACACCGTGTCCGGCCCGGACGGGCCCGCGCCGTTCCCGCTCACCGAGGAGCGCGAGCACGCCGTGCGCCCGGCGCTCCAACTGCTCCGGGAGCTGGCCGAGGAGGGCCTGCCCGGCACGCCGCGGCTGGCCCTGCTCACCCGGGGCGCGCAGCGGGTGAACGAGCGGGACCCGGCTCCCGACCCGGCCCAGGCGCTGCTCCGGGGCCCCGCCGCGGAGGGGCCCGGCGCGCCCCGCCCACTGCTCGTCGACCTCGATCCGGACCCGGCCGGGGACGACCCGGCCCGGCTGCTGGACGTGCTGCTGCGCCCCGCCGGGGAGGAGTCGGCCGCGCTGCGCGGCCCGGTCCGCCACGTCCCGGTCCGGGTGCCCCAGGACTCCGCGGACGGCACCGAGCCCGGCTGGCAGCGGCGGCCGTTCGATCCCGAGCTGGACACCAACCACCGGATCCTGGCGGTCCGTCCGGGCCTGCTGGAGAGCCTGACGCCGACCCGCTGGGAGCGGACGGCGCCCGGGCCCGGGCAGGTGGAGATCGAGATCGCGGCGGCCGGGCTGAACTTCAGCGACGTGCTCAAGGCGATGGGCGCCTACCCCGGCGCCGCCGGCAGCGTCCCGCTGGGTGTCGAGTGCGCGGGCCGGATCAGCGCGGTCGGCGCGGGCGTCGAGCGCCTGCGGGTCGGTGACCGGGTGATGGCCGTGGTGCCCTCCGCGCTGGCGGCGTACGCCACCACCGAGGCGCACCTGGTGGCGCCGCAACCGGGGGCGCTGGACGACGAGCAGGCGGCGGCGGTGCCGATCGCCTTCCTGACCGCCGTCTACGGTCTCGAACACCTGGCCCGGCTGAGGGCGGGCGAGACGGTGCTGATCCACTCGGCGAGCGGCGGGGTGGGGCTGGCCGCGCTGGCGGTGGCCCGGCGCCGCGGGGCGCGGGTGTTCGCCACCGCCGGGACGCCGGACAAGCGCCGCTTCCTGCGCGAACTGGGCGGCATCGAGCGGGTGATGGACTCGCGCTCGACGGCCTTCGCCGACGAGCTCGCCGAGGCCACCGACGGGCGCGGGGTCGACGTGGTGCTCAACTCGCTGACCGGGGAGGCGCTGCGGCGCGGACTGGCGCTGCTGGCGCCGGGCGGGCGGTTCGTCGAGCTGGGCAAGCGTGACATCTTCGACGACAGCCCGATCGGCCTCGGCCACCTCAAGGGGAACCGCGCGCTGTTCGCGGTCGACCTCGACCACACCTTCCACGCCCGGCCGGAGCTGCTCGCCGAGCTGTTCGCGGAGGTGGTGCGGGGCTTCGAGACCGGCGAGTTCGGTCCGCTGCCGGTCACCGCCCGCCCGTTCGGCGAGGCCCGGGAGGCGTTCGCCGCCATGGCGCAGGCCCGGCACCTGGGCAAGCTGGTGCTGCGCCCGGAGCCGGCGCCGGAGATCGCGGTGCCGCCGAGCCCGGCGGTGGTCCGGGCGGCGCGGGCCGGCTACCTGGTGACCGGCGGGACGACGCCCGCCGCGCTGGCGGCGGCCGGTCGCCTCGCGGAGCTGGGCGCGCGCCGGATCGTCCTGCTGCGCTCCCCCGGCGCCGACGCCGGCCCGGCCGCCGAGGCGGTGGCCGGGCTGCGCGCCCGGGGCGTGGAGGTGGCGCTGTCGGTCGCGGACCCGACGCGCGGCGAGGAGCCGGCGGCGCTGCCGGCCGGGCTCGACCTGGCCGGGGTGGTGCATCTGGCGGGCGCCTCGCAGGAGGCCGCCTCGCAGGAGGACCCGCTGCGCGCCTCGGCGACCCGGGCCGCCGAGGCCTGGCAGCTCCACCTCGCCACGGCCGCACTGGAGTTGGACTTCTTCATCCTGTGCGACCCGGACACCGGCCCGGGCCGGGAGAGCACGCTCGGCGCCTGCCTGGACGCGCTCGCCGCGCACCGCCGGGCGCTCGGGCTGCCCGCGCTGAGCGTCGACGGCGAGGGCCTCGGTTCGCTCGCCCGGCTGCTGGGCAGCCCGGCCGCGGTGGTCCGGGCCTCGGCGACCGGCGACGGCGCGCCCGAGGCGCAGGCCGACGGCGGGGCGGCGATCCGCCGACGGCTGCTGGAGGTCGAGCCGGGCCGGCGCCGCCGGGCCCTGCTGGTCCGGCACTGCCGGGAGCTGGCCGCCCGGGTGCTGGACGGGCCCGGCGCGGACGCCGCCGCGGTCGACGCCTCGGCGCCGCTGGCCGGCCTCGGCTTCGACTCCATGCGCACCCTGGAGCTGCGCTCGCGGCTGGAGCTGTCGCTCGGCGTGCCGCTGCCCGCCACCCTCGGCTGGCAGTACCCGACGCTGGACGCGCTGGTGCCCTTCCTCGCCGAGCGGATGGGGATCCCGCTGGAGGCCGCGGCGAACGGCCCCGCCCCGGCCGGGCCCGCCACGACGCGGGAGACCGCCGCCCCGGCCGCACCCGCCGCCGTCGCCACCCCCGCCACCACTCCCGCCACCGTCGAACCCGTCGACCTCGACGGCCTCTCGGAGAGCGAGCTCGAAGCCCTCCTCCTCGCCAAGACCGAGCAGTTCGACGCCGCTTCCGATGCCGATCCGACCGACCGGGGACAGGGACGATGACCACACACGACGACACCACCCGGCCCGCCACGCCCGCGCCCGCGCCCGACGACCGGTCCGCGTCCATGACGGCGATGAAACGCGCCTATCTGACGATGGAGCGGATGCAGCACCGGATCGACGCCTACGAGCGGGCCCGGACCGAGCCGATCGCCGTCGTCGGCGTCGGCTGCCGCTTCCCCGGCGGCGTGGGCGACCCGGACGCGTACTGGGAACTGCTGACCGCCGGCACCGACGCGATCGGCGAGATCCCGGCCGACCGCTGGGACGTCGACGCGTACTACGACGAGCGGCCGCGCACCCCCGGCCGGCACAGCACCCGCTGGGGCGGCTTCCTCGACCGGATCGACCGCTTCGACCACGAGTTCTTCGGCATCTCCCGCCGCGAGGCCGTCTCCATGGACCCCCAGCAGCGCCTGGTCCTGGAGGTCGCCTGGGAGGCCCTGGAGGACGCCGGGCAGGCCCCGCACGCGCTGGCCGGCAGCCGCACCGGGGTGTTCCTCGGCATCTGCAGCAACGACTACGCCGGGCTGGTGTTCCGCGAGCCGGCCGACATCACCGCCCACGCCAGCACCGGCGTCGCCCACAGCATCGCCAGCGGCCGGCTCTCCTACCTGCTGGACCTGCGCGGGCCGAGCGTCTCGGTGGACACCGCCTGCTCCTCCTCGTTGGTCGCCGTGCACCAGGCGTGCCAGAACCTGCGCCTCGGCGAGTGCGACCTGGCGATGGCCGGCGGCGTCAACGCGGTGGTCTCCCCCGACGCGGCGATCTCCTTCTCGCAGTTCCCGGAGATGCTCGCCGACGACGGCCGCTGCAAGACCTTCGACGCGGCGGCCAACGGCTTCGTGCGCAGCGAGGGCTGCGGCATCGTGGTGCTCAAGCGGCTCTCCGACGCGCAGCGCGACGGCGACCGGGTGCTCGCGGTGATCCGCGGCTCGGCCGTCAACCAGGACGGGCGCAGCTCCGGGCTGACCGCCCCGAACGGGGCCGCGCAGCGCGAGGTGTTCCGGCACGCCCTGGCCGCCGCCGGCATCGGGCCGGAGCGGCTCGGCTACATCGAGACGCACGGCGCCGGCACCAAGCTGGGCGACCCGATCGAGGTGGCGGCGCTGGCCGAGGTCTACGGCCGCGCCGAGGGCGCGCCGCTCTACCTGGGCGCGGTGAAGACCAACCTCGGGCACCTGGAGGCGGCGGCCGGGATCGCCGGGCTGATCAAGGCCGTCCTGTGCGTGGACCGCGGGCTGATCCCGCCGAACCTGCACTTCGGGGAGCTCAATCCGCACATCTCCTTCGACGGGACCACCTTCGCCGTCCCGACCGCCCCGACCCCGTGGCCCGACGGTGCGGGGCCGCGCACGGCGGGGGTGAGCAGCTTCGGCTTCAGCGGCACCAACGCCCATCTGATCGTCGAGCAGGCGCCGCGGCGCCCGTCGGCGGAGCCGGACGGCAGCCGCCCGCTGTCCGTACTGGCCCTGTCGGCGAAGAGCGGCGGTGCGCTGCTCAAGCTCGCCCGCCGCTACCAGGACCGGCTGGCGGCGGCCGGCCCGCAGGCCGCGCCCGACCTGTGCTTCTCGGCCGGCACCGGCCGCTCGCACTTCCCGCACCGGCTCGCCGCGGTGGGCGCCTCCGCCGGGGACCTCGCCGACCGGCTGGCGGACTTCGTCCGGGACGACCCGGGCGAGGGCCTGCTGCTGGGCACCGCCCGGGGCGACGGGCCGGGCGGCGCCGAACCGGTCTTCCTGTTCACCGGCCAGGGGCCGCAACGCGCGGGCATGGCCCGGCAGTTGTTCGAGACCCAGCCCTCCTTCCGGCGCACCCTGGAGCGCTGCGACGAGATCCTGCGCGACGTCCTGCCGGCCCCGCTGCTGTCCGCCGTGTACCCGGCCTCGGCGGCGGACGCCGGGCTGATCGACACCATGGAGTTCGCGCAGCCCGGCCTGTTCGCCGTGGAGTACGCGCTGGCCGAGCTGTGGCGCTCCTGGGGCGTGGAGCCGGCCGCCGTGGTCGGGCACAGCCTCGGCGAGTACACCGCCGCCTGCTTCGCGGGGGCGATGCCGCTGGAGGACGGGCTGCGGCTGGTCGCCGAGCGCGGCCGGCTGCTGCAGCGGCTCGCCGAGTCCGGCGCGATGGCCGCGATCTCGGCCCCGGCGGAGGAGGTCGCCGCGGAGGTCGCCCGCCATGACGCCGCGCTGGTGGCGGTGGCGGCCGTGAACGGCCCGGCCAACACCACCGTCTCCGGGGTGCGGGAGGTGGTCGACGCGCTCTGCGAGGCGTTCACCGCGCGCGGCGCCGAGGTGCGCCGGCTGCGGATCTCCACCTCCTCGCACTCCCCGCTGGTCGAGCCGGTGCTGGAGCCGCTGCGCACGGCCCTGGAGAAGGTCGTCTTCGGCGCGCCGCGGCTGCCGCTGGTGTCCAACCTGACCGGCGGGCTCTGGCCGTGGGACCGGCCGCTGGACACCGAGTACTGGCTGGGCCACGCCCGGCAGCCGGTGCTCTTCGCCGACGGGGTGCGCTCGCTGCACGAGCTGGGCTACCGCACCTTCCTGGAGGTGGGCCCGGCACCGACCCTGCTGGGCCTGGTCCGCGAGGTGCTGACCGGCGACGACGTGCTGATGCTGCCCAGCCTGCGGCCCAAGTACGACGACTGGGAGGTCCTGCTGGGGAGCCTGGGCCGGCTGTACGTGGAGGGCGCGGAGGTCGACTGGGCCGGCTTCGACCGCGACTACGCGCGGGCGCGCACGCCCCTGCCGCACTACCCGTTCGCCGCCACCCGCTGCTGGCACGAGCCCAGCGGCGAGGTCACCGCCGTGCGGACCACCCGCCGGGACCCGGCCCGGACCGGCCGCCCGGACCGCCCGGACCGTCCGGAGCGTCCGGAGCGCCGCGAGCGGGCGGAGCGGACCGCCGAGCGTCCGGCGCCGCTGCCCGGCGCGCCCGGCCGGGCCGCGGCGAGCGCCCTGCCGACCGCCGAGGAGCTGCTGAAGGCCCCCGCCGAGCAGCGCGTCGACACCCTGGTCGCCGGGCTGACCGCCGGGGTGCGCACCGCCCTGGGCTCACGCGCGGCCACCGTGGACGCCGACGCACCGCTGTCCGGCCTCGGGCTGGACTCGCTGATGGCGGTGGAGCTGCGCAACGAGATCCAGGGCCGCCTCGGCGTCAAGGTGACGGTGGCCGACTTCCTCAAGGGCGCCACCGTGCGGAGCCTGGCCGAGCAGGTGGTCGCCGGGCTGGCCGCCGGATCGGGGCCGGAGCAGGCCGACGAGGACGCGACGATCCGCCGGGTGACCCGCTCCGCGGACCACGACGCCGAGCTGCTCGCCCTGCTGGACCGGGTCACCGGGGAGACGGAGCGGTCCGATGGCTGAGCTCGACGAACGCCTCGCCGCGCTGACCCCGCAGCAGCGGGCGCGCCTGGAGCAGCTACTCGCCGAGAAGCGGCGGGCCGCGGACGGCCCGGCCGAGGACGTCTTCCCGCTCTCGGTGTTCCAGCAGGGCATGTGGTTCCTGGAGCAGGTCCGCCCCGACAACCCGGCGTACGTGGTGCCGGGCGCGGTACGGGTGCGCGGCCCGGTGGACGCCGGGGTGCTGCGCGCGGCGTTCACCGAGGTGGTCCGCCGGCACGAGGCGCTGCGCACCGCCTTCGGGCTGCGCGAGGGCCGCCCGGTCCAGGTGGTGCGGCCGCTGCCGGCGCCGGAGCTGCCGGTGGTCGACCTGCGCGACGCCGGGCTGACGGCGGCCGGGCTGGAGGAGCGGATCACGGCGGCGGCGATCGGCGAGCCGTTCGTCCTGGAGACCGGGCCGCCGGTGCGGCTGACGCTGCTGCGCACCGGCGAGGACGAGTCGGTGCTCGTCCTGGCGCTGCACCACCTGGTCTCGGACCGCTGGTCGTTCTGGGTGCTGCTGTCCGAACTCGCCGCGCTGTACGCGGCGTTCGCCGACGGCCGGCCCTCGCCGCTGCCGGAGCTGCCGGTGCAGTACGCCGACTTCGCGGTCTGGCAGCGCGAGCAGCAGGACAAGGGCCGCTGGGCCGGGCAGTTGGCGTACTGGCGGGAGCGGCTGGCCGGGGCGCCAGCCGCGCTGGAACTGCCGACGGACCGGCCGCGGCCCGCCGTACAGGGCTTCCGCGGCGGCGCGCTGCCGTTCGAGCTGCCCGAGCCGCTGGTGCGGGAACTGGCCGCGCTCGCCCACCGGCGCGGCGCGACCACCTACATGGCGCTGCTGGCCGTCTTCACCGTGCTGCTCGCCCGGTACAGCCGGCAGCGGGATGTGGTGGTGGGCGTGCCCACGGCGGTCCGCGACCGGCCCGAACTGGAGCCGCTGATCGGCTACTTCGTCAACACCCTGCCGATCCGCACCGAGCTGGGCGGCGACCCGTCGTTCACCGAGGTGCTGGAGCGGGTGCGCGCGGCCTGCCTGGGCGCCTACGAGCACCAGGAGGTGCCGTTCGAGCTGGTGGTCGGGGAGCTGGGCACGGCCCGTGACCTCAGCCGCCCGCCGGTGTACCAGGTGAGCTTCGCCTACGGCCGCGAGGCGGTGCCGGACCTCACCCTGGGCGGCGCGCGGCTGGAGCAGGTGCTGGTGCGCAGCGGCGGCGCGCGCTTCGACCTGGAGCTGCAGGCCTTCGACCGGGACGGCGGGCTGAGCGGCTGGTTCGAGTACGACCGCGACCTGTTCGACGAGTCCACCGTCGAGCGGCTGGCCGCGCACTTCCGCCGGCTGGCCGAGCAGGCGGTCGCGGACCCGGAGCGCCCGGTGGAGCTGCTGGAGCTGCTGACGGAGGGCGAACGCCGCCGGGTGGTGGAGGAGTTCAACGCCACCAACCAGGAGTGGCCGGCCGACGCGGGCTGGATCCACCGGGCCTTCGAGGAGCAGGCCCGGCTCGATCCGGAGGCCGAGGCGCTGCGCTTCGAGGGGCGCTCGGTCGGCTACCGGGAGCTGGACCGCCGGGCCAACCGGCTGGCGCACCGGCTGTGCGGGCTCGGCGTGGGCCGGGACGTGGTGGTGGGCGTCGGGATGGAGCGCTCGCCGGAGCTGGTGGTGGCGCTGCTGGCGGTGCTCAAGGCGGGCGGCGCCTACCTGCCGCTGGACCCGGAGCTGCCGGCCGCCCGGCTGGAGCACATGGTGCGCGACGCCCGGGTGCCGGTGCTGCTCACCCAGCGCCGGGTGCTGGGGCGGCTGCCGGCGGTCGAGGCCGAGGTGCTGTGCGTGGAGGAGTTCGAGGCCGCGCCGGGCGGTGAGCCCGACACCGCCCCGGACGTCGAGATCGGCGGCGAGGACCTCGCCTACGTCATCTACACCTCCGGCTCCACCGGCCTGCCCAAGGGCGTCATGAACGTGCACGCGGCGATCCGCAACCGGCTGCTGTGGATGCAGGACGCCTACCGGCTGGACGCCACCGACCGGGTGCTGCAGAAGACGCCGTTCTCCTTCGACGTGTCGGTGTGGGAGTTCTTCTGGCCGCTGGCCGCCGGCGCCACGCTCGTGCTGGCCCGCCCCGAGGGCCACCGGGACCCGGGCTACCTGGTCCGCACGATCCGGTCGGAGCGGGTGACGACGGTGCACTTCGTGCCGTCCATGCTGCAGGCCTTCCTGCGGGAGCCGGTGGAGGAGTGCACCGCGCTGCGCCGGGTGGTGTGCAGCGGCGAGGCGCTGCCGCGCGACCTCCAGGACCGCTTCCTGGCCCGTTCCCGGGCCCGGCTGTACAACCTGTACGGCCCGACCGAGGCGGCCGTCGACGTCACCCACTGGACCTGCCGCCCGGACCCTGACCCGCACCGCCCGGTGCCGATCGGCCGGCCGATCGCCAACACCCGGATCCACGTGCTGGACGGGGCGATGCGCCCGCTGCCGGTCGGGGTGCCCGGGGAGCTGCACATCGGCGGCCGGGGCCTGGCCCGCGGCTACCTCAACCGGCCCGAGCTGACCGCCGAGCGTTTCGTACCGGACCCGTTCGACCCGGACCCGGCGGCGCGGCTGTACCGGACCGGGGACCTGGCGCGGTTCCGCGAGGACGGCGCGCTGGAGTTCCTGGGCCGGCTGGACCACCAGGTGAAGCTGCGCGGCCTGCGGATCGAGCTGGGCGAGATCGAGGCCGTGCTGACCGCGCACCCCGCGGTGCGCGAGGCGGTGGTGACGGCCCGCGAGCACCGGTCCGGGGACGTACGGCTGGTCGCCCATCTGACCGTGGACGCGGACACCGGGGCGCCCGGGCCCGCCGAGCTGGCCGCCCATCTGCGGGAACGGCTGCCCGGCTACATGGTGCCCGCCGCGTTCGCGGTGCTGGACGCCCTGCCGCTCACCCCGAGCGGCAAGGTGGACCGCTCCGCGCTGCCCGAGCCGGCGCAGGAGCGGCCCGGGGCCGCGCCGTTCGCCGCGCCCGGGGCCGGACTGGAGCGCACGCTGGCCGAACTCTGGCGCAAGGTGCTGGGGATCGAGCGGGTCGGCGCCCACGACAACTTCTTCGACCTCGGCGGGCACTCGCTGCTGATGGCCGAGCTGCGCTCGCTGCTCGCCGCGGACACCGGACACCGGGTGTCGATGGTCGAACTGTTCCAGCACCCGACGGTGGCCTCGCTGGCCGCCCATCTGAGCCGGTCCGAGGGGGAGCCGTCCGCGGCCCCCGGACCGGACGCGCGTGAACGCGCGGAGCACCGACGCCGGGCAGGAGCCCGGCGGCAACAGGCGGCCGCGCGCCGCGCCCGTTCCTGAGGCACCGATGTGAGAGGGCGACAGGAGACCCCGATGCCGGAGATGTCCGAAGAACTCGACCAGATCGCCATCGTCGGGATGGCCGGCCGCTTCCCCGGCGCCCCCGACGTCGACACCTTCTGGAGGAACCTGGAGGAGGGCCGGGAGTCGATCGCCGCGCTCTCCGAGGAGGGGCTCCGGGCGTCCGGGGTGGACCCCGAGGTGTCCGGCCGGGACGGCTACGTACGGGCCAAGGGGGTGCTGGAGGGCGCCGACCGCTTCGACGCGGCGTTCTTCGGCTACAACCCGCGCGAGGCCGAGATCATGGACCCGCAGCACCGGGTCTTCCTGGAGTGCGCCTGGGAGGCGCTGGAGTCCGCCGGCTGCGTGCCGGAGGCGTTCGAGGGGCGGATCGGGGTGTTCGCCGGATCCGGCATGAACACCTTTCTGCTGCACAATGTGACGGCCAACCGGCGGGTCTTCGACTCGGCGGGCCCGTACCAGACGCTGCTCGCCTCCGACAAGGACTTCCTGGCCACCCGGGTCGCCTACAAGCTCGGCCTGACCGGCCCGGCGCTCAGCGTGCAGACCGCCTGCTCCACCTCGCTGACCGCCGTCCACCTGGCCTGCCAGAGCCTGCTCAACGGCGAGTGCGACATCGCGCTGGCGGGCGGCGTGTCGATCGGCTCGCCGCTGGAGCAGGGCTACGCGTACGAGCCGGGCGGCATCCTCTCCCCCGACGGCCACTGCCGGCCGTTCGACGCGGCGGCGGGCGGGACGGTGCCGGGCAACGGCGCCGGCGTGGTGGTGCTGCGCCGGCTGGCCGACGCCCGCCGTGACGGCGACACCGTGGACGCGGTGGTGCTCGGCTCGGCGGTCAACAACGACGGCTCGCTGAAGGCCGGGTACACCGCGCCGAGCATCGACGGCCAGGCCGCGGTGATCGCCGAGGCGCTGGCGATGGCCGGCGTGACGGCCGACTCGGTGGGCTACGTGGAGGCGCACGGCACCGGCACCGCGCTCGGCGACCCGATCGAACTCGCCGCGCTCACCCGGGCGTTCCGGGAGTCCACCGACGCCACCGGCTACTGCGCGATCGGCTCGGTGAAGAGCAACATCGGCCACCTGGACGCCGCCGCCGGGGTCGCCGCGCTGATCAAGGCGGTGCTGGCGCTGCGGCAGGAGGCGATCCCGCCGTCGCTGCACTTCACCAAGCCCAACCCCGAACTCGACCTGGAGTCCGGCCCGTTCTTCGTCAACGACCGGCTGCGGCCGTGGCCGCGCGGCGGCGGTCCGCGCCGGGCGGGGGTCAGCTCCTTCGGCATCGGCGGCACCAATGTGCACCTCGTCCTGGAGGAGGGCCCGGACCCCGATCCCGCGCCGTCCGCGCCGCCGGTGTCCGAGGAGGACGGCGCCCCCGTCCTGCTGCCGCTGTCCGCGCGGAGCGCGCAGGCCCTCGCCGAGGGCGCCCGGCGGCTCGCCGACCACCTGGAGGCGCACCCCGCCACGCCCCTGGCCGACCTCGCCCACACCCTGGCCCACCACCGGCGCGCCTTCGACCGGCGCCACGCGGTGGTCGGCCTCGACCGGGCGCGGACCGTGGCCGCGCTGCGCGCCGTCACCGCCGCCGGTACGGCCGAGGCCGCCGACCGGGCCCCGGTCGCCTTCCTCTTCCCCGGTCAGGGCACCCAGTACGTCGACATGGCCCGCGGCCTGTACCGCCGCGAGCCGGTGTTCACCGCCGAACTCGACCGCGCCGCCGAACTGTTCGCCGCCGAGCTCGGCGAGGACCCGCGCGCGCTGCTGTTCCCCGCCCCCGGCGCGGCCGAGGCCGCCGAGGAGCGGCTGACCCGCACCGAGTTCGCCCAGCCGGCGCTGTTCCTGGTCGAGTACGCGCTGGCCCGGCAGTGGGAGGCCCGGGGCGTGCGGCCGGACGCCATGGCCGGCCACAGCGTCGGCGAGTACGTCGCGGCCTGCCTGGCGGGCGTGTTCTCGCTGGAGGACGCGGTGCGGCTGGTGGCCGCCCGGGGCCGGCTGGTCCAGGCGATGCCCACCGGGTCGATGCTCACCGTGTTCCTGGCCGAGCGGGACCTCGCGCCCTGGCTCGGCGAGGACCCGGACCTCGCGGTGGCGGCCGTCAACTCCAGCGAGCTGAGCGTGGTCTCCGGCCCGGCCGGGGCGGTGGACGGCCTGGAGCTGCGGCTCAAGGCCGCCGGCGTCCCCTGCCGCCGGCTGCACACCTCGCACGCCTTCCACTCCGCCGCCATGGACGGCGCGGTCGGCCCGCTGGTCGAGGCGGTCCGCGCGGTGCGGCTGCACCCGCCGCGGATCCCGTTCTGCTCCAACGTCACCGGCACCTGGATCACCGACGAGGAGGCGACCAGCCCCGAGTACTGGGGCCGCCACCTGCGCGCGCCCGTCCGGTTCGCCGACGCCGCCGCGCTGCTGCTGGCCGACCCGTCCCGGGTCCTGCTGGAGGTCGGCCCCGGGCACACCCTCGGCGACTTCGTCCGCCGCCACCACGCCTGGCAGGAGGGCCGCACGGTGGTCACCTCGCTGCGGCACCCGCACGAGCGCGAGGACGACCGGGTGCGGCTCGCCCGGGCGCTGGGCGCGCTGTGGAGCGCCGGGGTGACCGTCGACCCCGCCGTGCTCGGGCCCGCCACCGGCCGCGTGCTGCGGCTGCCCGGCTACGCCTTCCAGCGCGAGCGCTACTGGGTCGAGCCGGACCGGGGCACCGCCGCCGTGGCGCAGCGGCCGGCCGGACCGGTGCCGGTCGAGGACTGGTTCCGCACGCCGGGCTGGAAGCGCCTCGCCCCGGCCGCCGGGCGTCCGGTGCGCGAGGGCGAGCCGCTCTGGGTGGTGCTCGGCGACGGCACCGGCCTCGGTGCCGCCCTGGCCGACCGCCTCGCCGGGCAGGGCGCCGCCGTGGTCCGGGTCGGCGCCGACGACGGCTCCGCGCGCAGCGACGGGCTGCGCGTCCCCGCGCTGCTCGCCCGCGGCGAGCACTCCTGGACGCTGGACCCGGCCGATCGCGCGCAGCTCGCCGAGCTGCTCGGCGCGCTCGACCTCCGCAGCGCCGGCTCGCTTCGGCTGGTGCACGCCTTCAGCCTCGCCGACGACGCGCCCGACGGCCCGACCGGCGGCACGACCGACGGCACGTCGGCCGGCCACGTCCTGGACGAGGCGCGGCTGGCGGCGGCCCGCCGGCTCGGCCTGGACAGCCTGAGCGCCCTCGCCCAGGCCGTCGAGGACGCCCGCCCCGGCCTGCCGGTCACCGTCGACGTGCTCTGCCGGGGCGTGCACGCCGTCACCGGCGAGGAGCCGCTGCGCCCCGAGCAGGCGCTGCTGACCGGCCCCTGCACGGTCGTCCCGCAGGAGCTGCCGGACGTCGACTGCCGGCTGCTGGACCTCACCGGCACCGACCCCGACGCCCCGGCCGAGGAGGCGGTGCGCGCCCTGCACGCGCTGCTGCTGCGCGACCCGGACGAGCGCGAACTCGCCCTGCGCGGACGGCACTGGTGGGTCCGCGATTTCGACGCCCTGCCGCTGGCCGACGCCGACCCGGCGGCCGACAGCCCGGCGCAGCTGCGCGACGGCGGCGTCTACCTGGTCACCGGCGGGCTCGGCGGCGTCGGCCTGGCCCTCGCCGAACAGCTGGCCCAGGGCTGTGAGGCGCCCGTCCTCGGTCTGCTCGGCCGCTCCGACTTCCCCGCCGAGGACGCCTGGCCGGACTGGCTGGAGACGCACGGCGAGCAGGACCCGACCAGCGTCCGGATCCGCCGGCTCGCCGGGCTGCGCGAGCGCGGCGCCCGGATCGCGGTGCTGCGCGCCGACGTCACCGACGAGTCGGGGCTGGCCGCCCGGCTGGCCGAGCTGCGCGAGCGGTTCGGCCCGTTGAACGGCGTCGTGCACGCCGCCGGGGCACCGTCGGCCGGGATGCTGGCCCGCCGCACGCCGGCCGAGGCGGACGGCGTGCTGGCGGCGAAGACCGTCGGCACCCTGCTGCTGGACCGGCTCTGCGCGGACGACCCGCTGGACTTCCTGCTGCTCTGCTCCTCGGTCAGCGCCGTCCTGGGCGGGCCCGGCCAGAGCGACTACGGCGCGGCCAACGCCTTCCTGGACGCCTTCGCCCAGTGGCGGCGCGCGCAGGGCCGCCCGGTGACCTCGCTCGGCTGGGGCACCTGGGAGGGCGTCGGCATGGCCGCCGGACTCACCGCCCGGCCGGGCGCCGCCGGGGCGGAGACCGGGCACCCGCTGCTGCGGCTGGTCCGCTCCGAGGGCACCACCCGGGTCTACGAGACGGTGCTGTCCACCGCGGACAGCTGGATCGTCGACGACCACCGGCTGATGGGCCACGGCCTGGTGCCGGGCACCGCCTACCTGGAACTGGTCCGCGCCGCGCTGGCCGGGCAGGCCGGCGGGCGCGAGACGGAGCTGCACGACGTGCTGTTCATGACGCCGGTGATCGTCCCCGACGGGCAGCACCGGACGGTGTACACCACGGCTGAGGAGCACGAGGGCCGCACCCGGTTCACCGTCCGCAGCCGCCCCGCCGAGGGCGCGCCCTGGCGCGAGCACGCCACCGGCTCGGCGTCGTTCCACGAGCGCGGCCCGGACACGGTGCGCGACCTGGCCGAGGTGGAGGCCCGCTGCGAGGTGACCGAGGTGCTGTCGACCGAGGCGGAGATCCGCAGCCGGCTCGGCGTGGAGCGCTTCGAGGAGGGCGGCGGACCGCTGCAGTTCTGGTTCGGGCCGCGCTGGCAGGTGCTGGAGACGATCCGCACCGGCGGGCGGCGGATGCTCGCCACCCTGCGGCTGGACGACGCCTTCCTCGCCGACCTGGAGGCCTACCCGCTGCACCCGGCGCTGCTCGACATGGCCGGCGGCGTCTTCCGGCTGCACGCCGAGGACCCGTACTACCTGCCGCTGACCTACCGCTCCCTGCGGATCCTGTACCCGCTGACCGGCACCGTGCACGTCGCGGTGGAGATCCGGCACCCGGCCGGGTCGACCGGCGAGACCCTCAGCTGCGATCTCGAACTCCTTGACCCGGACGGCCGGTTGCTGGTGCGGGTGACCGACTTCACGGTCAAGCGGATCAACGACGTGGACGCGCTGCTGGAGCAGATCGCGCAGACCGTCGCGGAGGCCGAGTCGGCGGGCGGCGACACCGCCGACGACGCCCCGCGGCCGGAGGCCACCGGGGTGCTCGCGGCGCTCGGCGAGGGCTTCGGCGAGCCGGACGGCCGGGCGGCCTTCGCCCGGGTGCTGGCGCAGGCCGAGCTGCCGGCCCACCTGGTCGTCACCCCGCAGGACTTCGACGCGCTGCGCCGGCTGGCCCGCTCGATCACCCCGGAGCTGCTGGCCCGGGAGCTGGAGCAGCTGGCGCCGCTGGGCGGCAGCCACCCGCGCCCGGACCTGGCGACCCCGTTCGTGGCGCCGGCCACCGAGCAGGAGGAGGCCGTCGCCGCGCTCTGGCGGGAGGTGCTGGGCGTCGAGGAGGTCGGCGTGGACGACGACTTCTTCGCCCTGGGCGGCCACTCGCTGGCGGCCGTGCAGATCAACACCCGGATCCAGAGCCGCTTCGGGACCGAACTCGACCTGCGGGACTTCTTCCACTCCCCCACCGTCGCGCACACCGTCCGGCTGCTGGCCGGAGCCGGCGGCGGCGACCGCGGGGAGGCCATCGAGGCCCTGAGCCGGGACGATTCCGTCGAGCTCCACGGCCTCGAAGCGCCGGACGACCCGGACGGCCCGGACGCCGCGGCCGACCTGGCCGGGCCGGCCGCCCTGGACGGGCTCGACGACCTGGACGACCTGGACGGCCTGTCCGACGACGAGGTGGAGGCCCGGCTCCAGGCCCTGCTCGCCGAGGAGTCCACCGACCTGGGGGACCAGGAATGAGCACCCGCGACACTCACGAGGACGGACCCGCGATGACCACCCCCGACCCGTCGGCCCTGTCCGCCGCCGAGAAGCGGGCCCTGCTCGCCGAGCGCCTGCGCCGCAAGCAGGCCGCCGCCCGCCCGCGCCGGCACCGCTTCCCCGCCTCCTTCCCGCAGCAGCGGATGTGGTTCCTGGACCAGCTGACGCCCGGCGACACCGCCTACAACGTCTGCGGCGCCACCCGGATCCGCGGCCCGCTCGACCTGGAGCTGTGGCGGCGCGCCGTCTCCGCCATCGCCCGCCGCCACGAGGCGCTGCGCACCACCTTCCGCGAGGTGGACGGCGAGCCGGTGCAGGTGGTCACCGAGGGCGCCGAGCCGGAGTTCGCCGTCGTCCGCTGCGAGCACCTGGCCGGGCCGGACGGCGAGGAGGGCGTGCAGGCCCTGGCCCGGGAGGAGTTCGCCCGCCCGTTCGACCTGGCCACCGGCCCGCTGGTGCGGATGCGCTTCCTGCGCCTCGCCGCCGACGAGCACGTCCTGCTGCTGACCATCCACCACATCGCCGGCGACCTCTGGTCCACCTCGGTGTTCCTGGACGAACTCGTCGCGCTCTACGGCGGCTACGCCGGCGGCACCGAGGCCACGCTGCCCGAGCTACCGGTGCAGTACGCCGACTACGCGGTCTGGCAGCGCAAGCGGCTGGAGGGCGACGGGGCGGCGGGCGACCTCGCGTACTGGACCGAGGCGCTCGCCGGGGCCCCGGTCGCCCTGGAGCTGCCCGCCGACCGGCCCCGGCCGGCTGTGCGGACCACCCGCGGCGGCTCCCGCCCGTTCGCGCTCTCCGCCGAACTGATGGACCGGGTGCGGGAGTTCAGTCGGGCCGAGGGCGTCACCCCGTTCATGACGATGCTCGCGGCCTTCCAGGTGCTGCTGCACCGCTACAGCCGGGAGGAGGACGTCGTCGTCGGGGTGCCGGTCGCCAACCGGGGCCGCCCCGAGGTCGAGCGGCTGATCGGCTACTTCGCCAACATGCTGGCGCTGCGCACCGACCTGTCGGGAGCGCCGTCCTTCCGGGAGCTGCTGGCCCGGGTGCGGCCGGTCTGCCTGGGTGCCTTCGCCCACCAGGAGCTGCCGTTCGAGCGGCTGGTGGAGGAGCTGCACCCGCAGCGCGACCTCTCCCGCACCCCGGTGTTCCAGGTCTCCTTCGTCTACCAGAACATCGCGATGCCCTCCTTCGAGGTGGCGGGACTGCACCTGGAGCCGATGGAGGTGGCGAGCAGCACCGCCCGCTTCGACCTGGAGCTGCAGGTCTTCGACCGCCCGGAGGGCCTGAACGGCCGCTTCGAGTACAACAGCGACCTGTTCGAGGCGGCCACCGTCGACCAGCTCGCCGGCCATCTGCGGCTGCTGGTGGAGCGGCTGCTCGCCGACCCGGACCGCCCGGTCGGCGAGCTGCCGCTGCTCTCGGCCGACGAGGAGCGGGAGCTGCGCGAGCGCGGGAACGACACCCGCCGGGAGTGGCCCGGGCCGGGACCGGTGCACCACCGCTTCGCCGAGCAGGCCGCCCGCACCCCGCAGGCCGAGGCGGTGCGCTGCGGCGCCGATGCGCTGAGCTACGCCGAGCTGGACGACCGCTCCGCCCGGCTGGCGCACCGGCTGCGGCGGCACGGCGTCGGCCGGGACGTCCTGGTGGGCGTCTGCACCGAGCGCTCGGTGGACCTGGTGGTGGCACTGCTGGCGGTGCTCAGGGCCGGCGGCGCGTTCGTCCCGCTGGACCCGGAGTTCCCGCCGGAGCGGATCGCCTTCATGCTGGCCGACTCCGGGCTGCCGGTGCTGCTCACCCAGCGGCCAGTGGCCGAGCGGCTGCCCGCGTCCGGCGCCGAGGTGCTCTGCCTGGACGAGCTGAGCGCGGAGCTCGCCGCCGAGCCGGCCGGCGACCCGGGCGCGCCGGTGGACCCGGCGGACCTCGCCTACGTCATCTACACCTCGGGCTCGACCGGGCGGCCGAAGGGCGTGCAGGTCCCGCACCGGGCGCTGACCAACTTCCTGCGCTCGATGGGCGAGCGGCCGGGCCTCACGGCCGAGGACACCCTGCTCGCCGTCACCACCCACTCCTTCGACATCTCGCTGCTGGAGCTGCTGCTGCCGCTGGTGGAGGGCGCCCGGGTGGTGGTCGCCGAGCGCGCCGCGGCCGCCGACGGCGAGCGGCTGGCGCGGCTGCTGGCCTCCTCCGGGGCGAGCGTGATGCAGGCCACCCCGTCCACCTGGCGGATGCTGCTGGACGCGGGCTGGCGGGGCGCGCCGGGCCTGAAGGTGCTGGCCGGCGGCGAGGCGCTGCCGGACGGACTGGCACGGCGGCTGCTGGCCGGCGGCATGGAGCTGTGGAACATGTACGGGCCGACCGAGACCACCATCTGGTCGGCGGTGGCCGAGGTCGGCGAGGGCCCGGTCTCGATCGGCGCGCCGATCGCCAACACCGAGCTGCACGTGCTGGACGAGCGGGGCCGGCTGGTGCCGCCCGGGGTGCCCGGGGAGCTGTGCATCGGCGGCGCCGGCCTGGCCCGGGGCTACCTGGGCCGGCCGGAGCTGACGGCGGACCGGTTCGTGCGGCACCCGTTCGACCCGGACCCGGCGGCGCGCCTCTACCGCACCGGGGACCTGGTGCGCCGACGCCGCGGCGGGGGCATCGAGTTCCTGGGGCGGCTGGACCACCAGGTGAAGCTGCGCGGCTTCCGGATCGAGCTGGGCGAGATCGAGAGCGAGCTGGCCGCCCGCCCGGAGGTCGGCCACGCGGTGGTGACGGTGCGCGAGGACGTGCCCGGGGACCAGCGGCTGGTGGCGTACGTGGTGCCGGCCGCCGACGGCGTCGACAGCGACGGCGGCGGCGGCCCGGCCGAGGAGTGGACCGACCAGGTCGACGAGTGGCGCCGGATCTGGGACACCGCCTACGACGAGCCGGAGGACGCCCCGGAGGCCCCCGCCGCAGCTGCCCTTGCCGTTGCCGTTGCCGGGATCCCCGGCGAGGACCTGCGCGGGTGGAACAGCAGCTACACCGGCGAGCCGATCCCGGCCGGGGAGATGCGCGAGTGGGCCGACCGCACCGCCGAACGGGTGCTGGACCTGCTCCCGCGCTCGGTGCTGGAGATCGGCTGCGGCACCGGCCTGATCCTCCAGCGGGTCGCCCCGCACACCGAGCGGTACTGGGGCACCGACATCTCCGAGGTCGCCCTGGACGGCCTGCGCACGGTGGTCGACGCCGCCGCCGGCGCCTTCGGCGAGGTCGCCCTGCACGCCTGCCCGGCCGACCGGCTCGACCGGCTGCCCGAGCGGCTCTTCGACGTCGTCGTGCTCAACTCGGTGGTCCAGTACTTCCCGGACGAGCGCTACCTGCTGCGGGTCGTCGAGGGCGCGCTGGCCCGCCTCGCCCCGGGCGGCTCGCTGTTCCTCGGTGACATCCGCAGCCTGCCGCTGCTGTCGGCGTTCCATCTCTCGGTGCAGGAGGCGCACGCCGAACCGGGCCTGCCCGCCGCCGAGTTGCTCGCCCGGGTGCGCCGCCGGACGGAGGAGGACGAGGAACTCGTCTTCGACCCGGAGCTGTTCACCGCCCTGCCCCGGCGCTTCCCGGCGATCACCGAGGTCCGGGTGCTGCCCAAGCGGGCCGCCGCCGCCAACGAGCTGACCCGCTTCCGCTACGACGTCGTGCTCACCACCGGCCGGCCCGCCCCCGAGCCCGCCCCCGCCTGGCTGGACTGGACGGCCGAGGGCCTGACCGTGGAGGCGCTGCGCGAGCGGCTGGCCACCGGACGGCCCGCGCTGCTGGCCGTCCGCGCGGTGCCCAACGCCCGGCTGCGCGACCTCGCCGACACCCTCGGGCAGCCGGCGGCGGCCGGCACCCCGCCCACCGAGCGCCCGGACGCCGTGGACCCCGAGCAGCTGTGGGCGCTCGGCGAGGCCACCGGCTACCGGATCGACCTCGACTGGTCCGGCCACGGCCCCGACGGCGCGCTCACCCTCGTCGCCCGCCGCACCGGCGCCGACGGCACGCCCGTCCATGCCCTGCCGCGCCTCGCCGAGGTCCCGCCGCAGGAGCCCGACTGGGGCCGCCACGTCAGCGGCACCCGCCGTCGGCTGACCCGCCGGCTCGTCCCGGTGCTGCGCGCCGCCCTGGCCGAACGGCTGCCCGGCTACATGGTCCCCTCCGCCTACGTCCTGCTCGACGCCCTGCCGCTGACCCCCAACGGCAAGACCGACCGCAAGGCGCTGCCCGCCCCCGACGGCGAGCGCCGCGACCTCGCCGCCGCGTACGTCGCCCCGCGCGACGAGCGCGAGGAGGCGCTGTGCGCGCTGTTCGCCAAGGTGCTCGGGGTGCCCGCGGTCGGCGTCCACGACAGTTTCTTCGACCTGGGCGGCCACTCGCTGCTCGCCACCCGGCTGGTCTCCCAGATCCGCTCCGCGCTGGGCGCCGAGGTGCAGGTCCGGGCGCTGTTCGAGACCCCGACGGTGGCCGGGCTGGCCCGCCACCTGGCCGGCGGCGGCCCCGGGGGTGACGGCGCCGCGCCGCCGCGCCCCGAACTGGCGCCCGAGGCCCGGCCCGACGAGCTGCCGCTCTCCTTCGCCCAGCGCCGGCTCTGGTTCCTGGACCGGCTGGAGGGCCCGTCCGCCACCTACAACATCCCGATGGCGGTCCGCCTGAGCGGCCCGCTGGACACCGCCGCGCTGCGTTCCGCGCTCGCCGACGTGGTCGAGCGGCACGAGGCGCTGCGCACCGTCTTCCCCGACACCGCCGGCGTCCCGCGCCAGCACGTGCTCGGCCCCGCCGCCGGGCAGGCCGCGCCGGCCGTCACCGAGGTGCCCGAGGCGGACGCGGCGCCGGCCGTGCTGGCCGCCGCCCGCCACCGCTTCGACCTGGTCCGGGAACTCCCGGTGCACGCCGAGCTGCTGGTGCACGGCCCGGAGCGGCACACCCTGGTCCTGGTGGTGCACCACATCGCCGCCGACGGCTGGTCCGTCGCCCTGCTCGGGCGCGACCTGGCCGTCGCCTACGCCGCCCGCCGCGACGGCCGCCGGCCGCGCTGGGCGCCGCTGCCGGTGCAGTACGCCGACTACACGCTGTGGCAGCGCCGGCTGCTCGGCGACCAGGACGACCCGGACAGCACCTGGAACCGTCAACTCGCCTACTGGCGGCAGGCACTGGACGGCCTGCCGGAGCGGATCGCGCTGCCCGTCGACCGACCGCACCCGGCCGGGCCGAGCCGGCGCGGCGGCACCGTGGCGCTGCGCTGGGACGCCGGGCTGCACGCCGCCGTCGCCGGGCTCGCCCGGGCGCACGACGCCAGCGAGTTCATGGTCGTGCACGCCGCGCTGGCCGCACTGCTGCACCGGCTGGGCGCCGGGGAGGACGTCCCGGTCGGGGCGACCGTCGCCGGACGCACCGACGCCGCCACCGAGGAACTGATCGGCTTCTTCGTCAACACCCTGGTGCTGCGCGTCTCCGCCGCCGGGCGCCCGACCTTCCGGGAGCTGCTGGCACAGGTCCGCGAGCGCGGCCTGGACGCCTACGCCCACCAGGAGGTGCCGTTCGAGTTCCTGGTGGACGCCCTGCGGCCGGCCCGCTCCACCGCCCACCACCCGCTGTTCCAGGTGATGCTGGCCTGGCAGAACGTCCCCGACGCGGTGCTCGGCCTGCCGGGCCTGCGTGAGGAGGTCCTGCCGGTGGACACCGGCGGCGCCCGGATGGACCTGGTGTTCTCACTGACCGGCCGCCGCACCCCGGGCGACGGCGCCCCGGCCGGGATCGACGGGGTGATCGAGTACAACGCCGACGTCTTCGACCCGGCCACCGTGGAGCTGCTGGCCGAGCGGCTGCGCCGGATGCTGCTGGCGGTCTGCGCGGCACCCGGGCTGCCGATCGGCGAGGTCGAGCTGCTCGACCCCGAGGAGCGGCAGCGGCTGCTGACCGGCTGGAACGGGGCTTCGCGTGCGCTGCCCTCCGCCACCCTGCCGGAGCTGTTCGAGGCGCAGGTGGCCCGCACCCCGGAGCGGCTCGCGGTGCTGGACGCCGAGCGGGAGCTGACGTACGCGCGGCTGGACGCGGAGGCCAACCGGCTGGCCCGGCTGCTGATCGCCCGCGGCGCGGGCCCGGAGCGGCCGGTGGCGGTGGCGCTGGCGCGCTCGGCCGCCTCGGTGGTGGCGATGCTGGCCGTGGTCAAGGCGGGCTCCGCCTACCTGCCGGTGGACCCGGACTACCCGGCGCAGCGGATCGCCTTCCTGCTGGAGGACGCCCGCCCGGTGCTGCTGCTGACGGACGGGCGGTCGGTCGGCGCGCTGGCGCCGGGCGAAGTCCCGGTGCTGGTGCTGGACGGGCCGGAGGTGGCGGCCGAGCTCGCCGGGCACCCCGCGACCGCGCCGACGGACGCCGACCGCAGCGGGCCGCTGAGCCCGGCGAACGCGGCGTACGTCATCTACACCTCGGGTTCCACCGGCACCCCCAAGGGTGTCGTGGTCACCCACACCGGCATCCCGGGCCTGGTCGCGGCGCAGGCCGAGGGCTTCGGCCTGGACGAGGGCGCCCGGGTGCTGCAGTTCGCCTCGCCGAGCTTCGACGCCTCGGTGGCCGAGCGCTGCGACGCGCTGCTGACCGGCGCCGCGCTGGTCGTCGTCCCGAAGGAGGAGCTGCTCCCGGGCGAGCCGCTGACCCGCACCTGCGAGCGGTACGGCGTCACCAATGTGACGCTGCCGCCGAGCGTGCTGGCCGCCGTGCCGGAGGGCGGGCTGCCGACCGGGCTGTCGCTGGTGGTGGCGGGCGAGTCCTGCCCGGCCGCGCTGGCCGACCGCTGGTCGGCCGACCGGCGGATGGTCAACGCCTACGGGCCGACCGAGACCACGGTGTGCGCCACCCTGACCGGGCCGCTGGTGCCCGGCGACGGCGTCCCGCCGGTGGGCCGGCCGATCCCGGGCGCCCGGGTGTACGTGCTGGACGACGAGCTGCGCCTGGTGCCGCCCGGGGTGCCCGGCGAGCTGTTCGTGGCGGGCGCCGGGCTGGCCCGCGGTTATCTGGGCCGGCCCGGTCTGACGGCCCGCCGCTTCCTGCCGGACCCGTACGGGCCGCCCGGGGAGCGGATGTACCGCACCGGGGACCTGGTGCGGTGGCGGGCGGACGGGCAGCTGGACTTCCTCGGCCGCACCGACCACCAGGTGAAGGTCCGCGGCTTCCGGATCGAGCTGGGCGAGATCGAGTCGGCGCTGTCCGCGCTGCCGGAGGCGGCCCAGGCGGTGGCGGCGGTCCGGGAGGACCAGCCGGGCCGGCGCGCCCTGGTCGGCTACGTCGTCCCCCGTCCGGGGGCGGCGCCGGACCCGGCGGCGGTACGGGCCGCGCTGGCCGCGCAGCTCCCGCCGTACCTGGTCCCGGCCGCGGTGGTGGTGCTGGCGGAGCTGCCGCTCACCGCCAACGGCAAGGTGGACCGGGACCGGCTGCCGGCGCCCGAGTTCACCGCGGCCACCGGCTCCGACGCTCCGCGCACCCCCGCCGAGGAGGCGCTGTGCGCGATCTACGCCGAGGTGCTGGGCCTGCCGGAGGTCGGGACCGGGGACAGCTTCTTCGACCTGGGCGGCGACAGCATCCAGGCGATCCAGGTGGTCTCGCAGGCGCGGACGGCCGGGCTGGTGATCGGCGCGCGCGACGTGTTCGCCCACCCGTCGGTGGCCGCGCTCGCGTCGGTGGCCGTGCCCGCGCAGGACGCGGCGGGCGTCGAGGACCTCGGGACGGGCGAGATCGGCCCCACCCCGATCACCGAGTGGCTGCGCGAACTGGACGTTCCCATCGATGAGTTCAGCCAGCAGGCGGTGCTCGCCGTACCACCGGGCGGGGAGCTGGACCTGCCGCGGCTGGCCGCCGTGCTGCAGGCGCTGGTCGACCACCACGACGTGCTGCGCTCCCGGCTGGCCGCCCGGGCGGACGGCCGCTGGGTGCTGCACGCCGGACCGGCCGGCTCGGTGCGGGTCGCCGACCACCTGCTGCGGGTCGACGCCGAGGGCCTGGACGCGGCCGAGCTGCGGGCGCTGACCGCCCGCCAGGCCGCCGCCGCCCGGCGCCGGCTGGACCCGCGGGCCGGGGTGATGCTCCAGGCGGTCTGGCTGGACGCCGGGCCGCACGGGCCCGGGCGGCTGCTGCTGGTGCTGCACCACCTGGTGGTGGACGGGGTCTCCTGGCGGATCCTGCTGCCGGACCTTCGGGCCGCGGGCGAGGCGGTGCTGGCGGACCGGCCGGTGGTGCTGGCCCCGGTGGGCACCTCGGTGCGCCGCTGGGCCGAGCTGCTGGCCGAGGAGGCCGCAGATCCGCACCGTCTGGCCGAACTTCCCTCCTGGCAAGGCCTGTTGGCTGACACCCCGGCGCTGATCCCGGATGCCGCCGGGCCGTCCGGGGGCACCGGCCGGCTGGTCCTCACGCTGCCGCCCGAGTCCACCGCCCCGCTGCTCGCCGCCGCCCCCGGTGCCTTCCACACCGGTGTGCAGGAGGTGCTGCTGGCGGCGTTCGGCATCGCCTTGGAGGAGTGGCGCCGCCGCCGCGCCCCGCACGGCGCGCCCGACGGCGGGGTCCTGGTCGCCGTGGAGAACCACGGCCGCCAGGAGGACCTCGCCGAGGGCGTCGACCTGTCCCGCACCGTGGGCTGGTTCACCAGCGTGCAGCCGGTGCGGCTCGCCGCCGGCCCGCTCGGCTGGCCGTCGGTCGAGAACGCGGGGCCCGAACTGGCCGCCGCCGTGGTCCGGATCAGGGAGCAGCTGGCCGACCTGCCCGGCGACGGGCTCGGCCACGGCCTGCTGCGCCGCCTCAACCCGCGGACCGCCCCCGAGCTGGCCGCGCTGCCCGCCCCGCAGGTGGCGTTCAACTACCTCGGGCGCTTCGCCGGCACCGGCCCGGACACCCCCTGGGCGCCGGTCACGGCCGACGCGGCGCTCGCCCTGGGCGCCACCGACACCGGCAGCGGGGCCGACGCTCCGGCAGAGCTGCGGACCCACCCGGTGGAGCTGAACGCCGTCAGCTACGACGGCCCCGACGGCCCGCGCCTGGCGGCCGGCTGGACCTGGGCGGAGGGGGTGCTGGACGAGCCCGCCGTGCGCGAGCTGGCCGAGCTGTGGTTCGCCGCGCTCGCGGCCGTCGGCAGCTGCGCCGCCCTGCCCGGCGCCGGCGGCCCGGCGCCCGTCCGCCCCCCGGCGGCCCGACGGCATCCGGCCCGCCGGGCCCGGCCCGCGCTTCGCGGCGGCGCCGTCCCCCGGGCCGACCGCACCGGCGGTGTGCCGCTCTCCTTCGCCCAGCTGGACATCATGCACCAGCCGGTCGACCCGGAGGCCTCGCACCACAACGTCATCACCGCGACGGTGCTGACCGGCACCCTCGACCCGGCGGCGCTGCGCGACAGCCTGGACGCGATCGTGGCCCGCCACGAGGCACTGCGCACCCGGATCACCGAGGACGGCGCCGGCTCCTGGCACCAGCTGACCGACCCGTCCGGTGGCTGGCCGCTGGCCGCCGTGGACCTGCGCGACGAGCCCGCGGCGACCAGGACCGAGGCGCTGCGGCGGCTGGTCGGGGCCGAGGTGGACCGCCCGTTCCGGCTGGCCGAGGGCCCGCTGGTGCGGGGCACCCTGGTCACCACCGGCCCGGACACCTGGGTCCTGGTGCTGGTGCTGCACCACATCGTGGTCGACCTGTGGTCGTACGCGCTGCTCGGCCGGGAACTGCGCGAGCTGTACGCGGCCCGGGTGCTGGGCCACGAGCCCCGGCTGCCCGAGCCCGCCGTCCAGTACCCGGACTGGGCGGCCTGGCAGCGGCGGCGGCTGGCCGACGGCGAGCTCGACGAGCACGTCGCCCACTGGGAGGGGCTGCTCGCCGACCTGCCGGAGCTGCCGCGCTTCGAGGCGCCCGAGCACCAGAAGGCCGACGCCGTCGAGGGTTACACCAGCGGCTTCGTACTGGAGCCGGAGATCACCGCGGCCCTGAAGGAGGCCGCGCAGCGCGAGGGCACCACCCTGTTCATGCTGCTGCTGTCCGCCTTCCACCTGCTGCTGCAGAGCTACGCGGACAGCGACGCCGATCTCGCGGTGGGCTTCCCGCTGGCCGGCCGGGAGCACCCGCAGACCGAGCAGATGATCGGCTTCTTCATCAACCCGGTGGTGGTCCGCCCCCGCCCGGCCGACGACGCCACCGTGCGCGACCTGGTCACCGCGGTGCGCGCGGGCGTCCTGGACGCCCATCTGCACCAGGAGGTCCCGCTGCGCTGGCTGCGCCGGGACGCCGGGGAGGACCGCAACCCGCTGCGGCTGCTGTTCAACCTGCTCAACGTCGCCGGCGAGCCGCTGGACCTGCACGGTCTGAGCGCGGCGCCGCTGAACCTCAACGTCGGCGACGCCGAGGTGATCCCGGAGCTGATCACCGAGATGCGCCCGCACAACGCGGACCTCTACCTGATGATGCACGAGTCCGAGGCCGGACTGCGCGGCCTGTGGCTGTACGCGCCGGACCGCGTCGACCCGCGTTCGATGGCCGCCATGATGCGCCAGTGGCCGCTCGTGCTGGACCTGTTGACCCGCCACCCCGACCTGCCGCTCACCGAGCTGCGCCACCGCGTCCTGACCTCCCCGCTCCCCCGACCGGAAGGCACCCGATGAACCGCACGGCCACCCCCGTCGCGCTGATCACCGGCGGCACCCGCGGCATCGGCCGCGCCACCGCCCTGCGGCTGGCCGAGGACGGCTACGACGTCGCCCTGTGCTACAGCAGCGACGCCGAGTCCGCCCGCACCCTGGAGAAGGAGCTGCGGGACCTCGGCCGCGCCGCCTACGTCCGCCGCACCGACGTCGCCGACGCCGCCGCCGTCCGCGAGCTGGTCGACGGCGCCGAGGACGCCCTCGGCCCGGTCACCGCGCTGGTCGCCTCGGCGGCGATCCTGCGCGACACCCCGCTGCTGCTGATGGAGGACCAGGACTGGCAGGACGTCCTGCAGGTCAACCTCAGCGGCGTCTACCACGCCTGCCGCGCCGTGATCGACGGCATGGCGCTGCGCCGGCACGGCGCCATCGTCACCCTCTCCTCGGTCGCCGGGGTCTGCGGCAACCCCGGCCAGACCAACTACGCGGCGACCAAGGCCGGCATCATCGGCTTCACCCGCTCGCTCGCCCAGGAGGTCGGCCGCTACGGCATCCGCGCCAACGTGGTCGCCCCCGGCTACATCGACACCGACCTGGTCGCCGACCTGCCGGAGGAGGCCGTCGAGCAGTCCCTGGACCAGGTCGCGCTGCGCCGCCTCGGCCGCCCCGAGGAGGTCGCCGACCTGGTGGCCTTCCTGCTCTCCGACCGGGCGAGCTACCTCACCGGCGAGGTCGTCCGCATCGACGGCGGCTTCCGCTGACCGTCCTCCCCCCGCCGTCAGGAGCCCCGATGTCCCACTCCCCCGCCGCCGCCCACTGGACCGTGCTGGTCAACGACGAGGACCAGCACGCCCTCCACCCCGCCCACCTCCCCACCCCCGCCGGCTGGCACCCCACCGGCTTCACCGGCACCGAGGACGCCTGCGCCTCGTGGACCGACACCCACTGGGCCGACCTCCGCCCCCTGTCCCTGCGCCCCCGCTCCGGCTCCGGCTCCGGCTCCGGCTCGGCGGGGTAGCCCACCTCCACCGCACATCGCCGGACGCCGCTCGGCCGGCGTCCGGCGATGTGCGGTCAGAGGAGGTAGGGGTACAGCTCCACCTTGTCCACTTCGACGCCGATCTCCACCCAGGCGCTGTCCGGCGGTGGCGGTGAACCGACGTCGAACAGCACCTGCGAGTCGCCCAGTTCAAGGACAGCGGCGCCGTCTCCGGTCAGCCGGAGCCGTCCTCGCAGGACGACCCGGCCGGCCTCCTCGCGTACCCCCGGTTCGGCGAGTTCGGCCGGCCACGTGTTGCGGCCCCAGAGGAGGTTCGCGTCGACGGCCCATTCGATGCGGTGCCTGCCAACCGCGTCCTCCACGCCACCGCGCCACACCGCCGTGGCGCTGCCGACAGGCGTGTGCACCCGGACCCTCGGAAACCCCGACGGACCCGGCGGCGGCAACGCGGTACTCACCGACTCGGTCTTCACCAGCACACCCCGATCATCCACGACCCGGCCCACCCGACCGTCCCGCCCGGGTCGCCCCGGACGATCACCTGACACCGGCCCCTCCGTCGGCGGCGGTCGGCCGGGCGTGCGAGTCTGGGCCCGTGCTGATCGCGATGGCCGGGCTGCCCGGTGCGGGAAAGAGTTCGGTGGCCGAGGAGTTGGGGCGGAAGCTGGCCGCTCCGGTCGTGTCGGTGGACCCGATCGAGGCCGCGATGTGGCGGGCGGGGGTGACGCGGAGCCAGCCGACCGGCCTCGCCGCGTACGTCGTGGCCGAGACCGTGGCCGACGGCGTGCTGGCCCTGGGCCAGAGCGTGATCGTCGACGCCGTCAACGCGGTGGAGGAGGCTCGGGCGCAGTGGCGCGCCCTGGCGTCCCGCCGCGGCGTGCCGGTGAGGTTCATCGAGGTGGTGTGCTCGGATCCGGCGGTGCACCGCCGGCGGCTCCAGGGCCGGTCGCGGGGGATCGAGGGCTTTCCCGAGCCGACCTGGGAGGCGGTGGAGCGGCGGCGGGAGGAGTTCGCTCCGTGGGCCGACCACCGGCTGGTGCTGGACAGCGTGCTCGACCCGTCCCGGAACACCGCGACGGCCCTGGCGTACCTGGCCGCGGTCTCCTGACCGTCAACGGCGGACCGTGTGCCAAATCCGCTTGCGGCGGCCGGAGCCCCTCTGACACGGTGCGGGTGTCCGTGACACCTGCGAGGTTCCCTTGACGATCTACTTCTACGGCGCCGACGAAGTCCCCTACGGATGCTTCTCGAACTTCTCCGATCACGGCTTCGACCTCGACGGGTTCTGGTGGCCGAGCTCGGAACACTACTTCCAGGCACAGAAGTTCAAGGGCGCCCGCCACGCGGACCTCGTCCGGCGCGCAAGCACGCCGCTGCGGGCGGCGGAGCTCGGCCGCGACCCGTCCGGACCTCTGCGGAGGGACTGGGAACGGGTCAAGGACGACGTGATGCGCCGCGCGGTGGACGCCAAGTTCCGCGCGCACGCCGACATCCGCGCCCTCCTGCTGTCCACCGGTGACGAGGAGATCGTCGAGGACACCACCACCGACCACTACTGGGGCCGGGGCAGAACCGGGAACGGCAGGAACATGCTCGGGCGGATCCTGGTCCGCACCCGCAGCCGGTTGAGCGCCGAACCCCCCGAAACCGGCCGACCCGGTCGGGGCGGTTCCCCCGGGCGACGGTGATCCGACGACCATGTTCAGCATCACCGTGTCGCGGGCGCTCACCGTGGCCGACGTGGTCGCCACCTTCGTGGAACTGGCCCCACCTGGCGCGCAGTTGGTGGTGCAGCCCCCCGGAGCCGACGTTCCGGACGACGTCGGAAGCCTGTGGGCGAGCCTGGAGCCCACCGAGGATCCGGCGTGGCCGCTCGGCCTCGTGGTGCACGTCCACGCGTTCGACCTCGGACCCCACCCCGACCTGCGCCTCGCGCAGCACATCGGAGAACGATTCGGCCTGGACGTCCTGTGCGGCGCCCACCCGTCCCTCGTCGACGTCGACCCCCAGGATCCGTACTACGCCCTGGCACTGGTCGCCGGCCGATGGTTCCTCGCCAGCACCGCCCACACCCGGCTCATGGGGCCGTACAGCGTGCGCGGCGCCGACGGACTCCTCCGGGAGGAACCGGGCGACGAGCCCGTCGAACTGCTCCGGCAGGTCGTGGTCGAGGCCGGACCATCACCGTCGCCGCATCCCGCCTGAAGGCCGCCCCACCCGGCTGCCGCCCGCCTTCACCGAGCTCCTGCGCGCCGTGTTCACACCCGCCGGTTCCGCCGCCGCCAGGGCGCGGACCGCGATCCTGTGCGGCGACGTGGCCGCCCCGCGCGACGCCGAGACGTACTGGCGCGACATCGAACGCGCCCGCCCCGCCCACCCCGGAGAACCGGGAAAAGGGCCTGGGTCTTGGGCGCCGCCCGGCGGCGCGCCGGGCGGAGGGACAC